>JACQUC010000181.1 GCA_016210495.1 Chloroflexota bacterium | reverse complement strand
CGCCCCCACCGCTACCGAAGGAGCCCCCGCCGCCAGCGCCTGTGTCGCTGCTGCCCCCAGCACCACCGCCAGCAGCCAGGACGGGTCCTGAAATCGTCACGTTTCCCGCCCCGCCGGCGCCGACCGTGATCTGGCCCGCGATCCCTCCCGCTCCACCTGATCTATAGCCACCGCCCCCGCCGCCGCCGGAGGTGTTGATGTCACCATTAACGGTCACATTGCCAGCGGTTGAGACCACAGAAACGGTGCCACCGGCGCCGCCAGCGCCGCCGACGTTCGAGCCGCCAACGCCACCACCACCATAGGCACGCAGATATCCAGCATTGACATCTCCTGCCGCATTCACCGTTACGTTTCCGGCATTGCCCCCAGCACCACCATCGCCACTCCCGCCGATTCCTGACGTATCCAGATTGCCCACGGTTATGGTCCCAGCGCGTGCCTCCAGGCTGATGCTCGCACCATTGGGCGCAACGCTGACGTTGCCGAGTTGAATGCTGCCGCCGGTTGAGGTAATTGAAAGCGAGCCAGCTACGGCAGTTGTCCCGCCGAGGTGAAGATCGCCCTGGCCTGTGATGCTCAACCTGCCATCTGAAGTGAGCCGACCCGTGCTGCCGACTGCCAGCACAGGTCCCGTCTGGGTCGACGAGATCGAAATCACTCCGTCCGACGTGCTCGGCACATATTGAACGGTCCCGGTGATTACCGCCTGCTTGGTGGTACTCTGGTTCGTCAGCGACACGTTCAGCGGATCATTGGAGGTGAAACCGTTATTAATGACGGTGACGTTCGCGGGAATATTCAGGGCGCTGATACTTGACGCCAGATTTGAGGGATGGAGAATTACATCGCCACCCGTGGCCACGCCGCCCGACGTTAGCAGAGTTCCGCCAAGTTGTCCCGCCTGCTGGAGCTCTAGCATCAGGTTTACCGTCGGGGTATCGGTCAGATCGAGGCTCGACAGCGTTAGTGGAGCCACAGGGGCGAGAGCGATCCGGGTCGAGTCCGGGCCACCGGTTGGAGATCTGATGCTGAACGTGGGGCGCAACGGCTGAGGCGACGGGTGAGACGCACCGGTGTGAAGTGGCCCTTCTAGTACAGCCGCGGCCCGGGCCATTGGCTCGCTCGGCGGTCCGCTCAGGAAAGCGGACTGCAGCCCCAGCGCAAGCGCTACCAGCGCGCAACCTCTGCCAAACACCCCGACCACCAACATCTAGTCTACTACTAAGCTTACATAACTATTATAGCACCAGGGTCAACGTGCTCCAAAATGCCGCCTATGTGGAACAAGCGCCCACTATCTCACCGAAATGAGAGGGAACACCGCCTTCCCAGCGGGGACAACGCACATCCGCGCCTCCGGCCCAAATCTCCGTGTCGCCTCCTTCAGCGCCTGGCTTAGCGAGTCGATCTTGGTCACCCCCATCAGTCTGCACTGATTCACGGAAGACCTGCTCAACAGAAACGTGGGAGTCCGCTTCACCTTTAGGACGACGTCCAGAGCCAAATGGCCCGCCAGACTGAAACTCTGGCGAAGCCTTGCCGACATCTCGTCGACGTCGGGCGTGGCGAACCACTCTTCCATCTCTTTGCTGCCCATCCCATCTCGTGCCTCAGAAACGACGACGAGCATCCCCCCGTCCTTTACCACAGGGGCGATGAGGCTGAGAACTCTCGCGGTCTGGACCATATTGACGTCCTTAGGATAGCCGCCACAGCTTACAAAAGCAACGTCAAAAGGATCGTCTACCGACACAGTGTAGAATTGAGTGGCGCGCCGGCAACCCTCGATAAAGGCGTCTCTCCAGTGTCCGGCAACAACATCGACGATTCGGTTATCCCCATCGACGATAGTGTTGACGATGAAATCGGGCTCAACCATCGCCACAACTTCGTCCAGATCCTCCGCCACCGGGTTGCCCTTAAGCCTTCCCGGCTGCACCTCGGGGTTCAGGTATTCCCCTGGCCGGGTGCCCAGAGCGTAGCTGTGGTTCTGCTGTATGGTTTGCAGGTGGCAGGCACCTGGACAGATAGCCTTTCGCCCTCCACTGAAACCGGCCAGCAAGTGGTGCGTGATTCCACCAACCAGGATCACGCAGTCCGCATCCAGCACTCGTCGATTCACATGGACCTTGGTTCCTCGAGAAGTCGTGCCCAGCCACTCGTGCCGGGAATCATCCATACAGTCGTGGTTCTCGACCTTGATCCGTCCTATGATGTCTCCCCCGTAAAGCCGCTGGTGCTCCTCTAGCGTGTTTTGGCGGTGGTTGCCCGTTCCGACGAGAATTGTTATGTCCTCGTCACGAATACCCGATTCGTTGAGGTGCGAGATGAGGAAAGGAACGACCAGGTCGTTACGCATAGCGAGCCGAGTGATATCTCCGGTCACGATTGTGACCTTTTTCCCGGCCCCGACGAGTGCCGGCAGGGCCGGGCATCCTATGGGTTCTGTTAGCGCCCTTCCCAGCATTTCTAGTGGATCGCCGGGCACCGGAAACTTGTCCGACTGAATAACCCCGTACAGGTTCGCTCTCGGTATTTCCAGAGGAACCCTTTCCATTCCATATTTCAGCTCAAAGTTGACTGAATCCTCGCTCACTGTTCACCTGCCGATGTCTTTCGGGTGGCACCGACCAAATGCCACCCGAATAAGTTAGTGGAACTGCCGCAAGTGTTCGCACCATCACTGCGAAAGGAGGGAAGCCTACTTATGGTCCCACCATTTCTTGATCTTCAAGTCGTCGGCGATGGCGTTCGCAGCGTTGTAACCTGGTCCACCAGTTATGCTCCCGAGTGGGTGCTCGGTGCTGCCACAGAGGTACAGGTTTTGGACATCAGGTACCCGAAAATCGGCAGCTCCCGCGAAAGGCCTGAAGGCAAATAGCTGCTCCAGACCCCACTCACCGCCGACGATGGACCCTTTGCGCATTGCAGGATTGTGTCTTTCGATATCGCGTGGAGTGTAGAGGTACTTGGCAAGGATGTTGTCTTTGGTCAAGTTCACGGCGTACTTGCTCCAGTTCTCCACCCAAGTCTCCAGCACCTCGCGTTTGAAGCCCTCGTCGTCCCAGTTTTCAGCATTTCCATTGATGTCGTAACAGGTAAACTGCCAGTAGAAGGTAGCCGCCTTACCGGGTGGAACCTGGCTGGGATCGTGCAAGGAGGCCGTGCACACCAGTCCCCCTGGACGTCGTGGCAGCCGCCTCTCATAGATGTCGCAGAACTGCGTCTGCAGCTCCAGTACTGTATCGCAGCCGAAGGCCTGGTTCCAGCACTTGTCGACGTCGGGATTGGTTTCCGCTGCCTTCCAGTGGGGAAGCTCGTTCAAAGCCAGGTGAGGCGTGCAGAGAACCTGCTCCTCCCAGTGGAATTGTTTGGCACGTCTGGCTATCCTGTCGTTAAGATACTCCTCTCCCACGAGCTCCAGCAGCGTTTGAGGAGCTCCGGCGCTGGAAGCGATGGCTTTCTTCGCCCGTATCCGTGTGCCATCACGTAGCTCCACCGCGGTTGCCGTTCCATTTTCCACGACAACTCTATCTACCCAGGCGTTCGTTCTGATCACGCCTCCGTAGGCTTCCACAGCTCTAGCCATAGCCAACGCCAGCGCGTGGGATCCTCCCTCGGCAAGCCCACCCGGGCGTGACGAATGGTACACCGTCGCTATCTCGGGAATCAGCAGACCTGTTCCACGCATATCTTGAGGGTTGCCTCCTTGGCAAGCGCGCCACAGGAGAAGTACCTTCAGCTCTTCGGATTCAAAGAAGTCGTTCACCACCTGTTTACAACTGCACAGCATGATTCGCAGGAGGTCCCGCCCCTCTTCGCTTTGCTCGAGGAGCATGAACAGTTCCGAATAGTTGGCCGGAGGGACGAACATCATGGCATTCATGATGTCTCTGATGCCTTTGAACTGCTCACAAAAGTCCCGATAGGCTTTGGCGTCTCGCTTGGAGTATCGCTCTATCTGCTTGCAGGTTAGCTCCAGGTCCTGATACATCACGATACTGCCGCCATCGCTGAAGACCGCCGCGTAAAGCGGCCCCATCGGGAAAATATACTTGCAGCCGAACTTCGTCAGCTCCAACTGGTCGAAAACTGGCCCGGAAAAGATGAAGTTATGCTGCTGCGAATGCGTGTTGTGCTTGAACCCGGGAAGAGTGATCTCTTCGGTAATGGCTCCGCCACCCACAACGTGATACTGTTCGAGCACAATCACCTTTTGGCCGGCCTTCGCCAGATAAGCGGCGCAGGTCAACCCGTTGTGCCCCCCACCTATAACCACCACATCGTATTCTTCCGCCACTTCCCGTTCACCTTTCCTTGTTTACTTTGATTATTCTCTCCGATCATCTAATCAGGTCGGCCAGCACTGCGCCGGAGCAAACTCTGGCACAGACTGTGCCGCGAAGGTGCATTTCAGATAAGGGGTGAAACGCCTGTTGCAGCGAGGTGCAACTAGTTCTAGTGAACAAACGTGAAACCGATTGGTGCGCTAAGCTCACGCGCAATGGCCCACTGGGTTGCGTTCTGTGTTGATAGGTTAGTAGCAAAGCTGGGCATATTCTAACAGCCGCTCTTATGAATGTCAATAAACACGAACTGAGATCCGTGCACAACTCCATGCTGCCGTAGTAGCGATTGGTAGCAATCACATTGAGTTACGCACAGAAATCGGCCGATAACTTGGTAAAACGAGCGTCTCGTGACAATGCCGTCGTGGCGTCATGTGCCCAAAACAGCCTTGAATTACGCAGGGCCGAGATGCCCTTGATCGGTCGGCTACAGTTATGCACGGATCTCGGACACGAACTGAGATCCGTGCATAACTCCGGCCGGTCCGGGCGGCGACTGTTGGGGAGTATGCGTATTCCCGCACGAACCCCGGCCGGCAACTTGGTCTAGTCCCGCGTCTTGGCCTGATGACATAGCGACCTGGCAGCCCACAAATCAGCTTCGGCATAACGTAGGGCTAGAGTGGCCTTGATCGCCAGCATG
>JACQUC010000166.1 GCA_016210495.1 Chloroflexota bacterium | reverse complement strand
TGTCTTCCACCAGCGGGAACTGCATTGGCCCTTCCATTCCGCTTGGGAACCCGATCTCGGTGACGACTTCGCCCACGGGAACGGCCAGCTTCTTGCAGAGCTATCCACAGGCTACGTGGGTGAATGAACGCGATGGCATCAGCTCCACGGTCGCCGACCCGGCCAACGCCAGAGCAACTTTCTCGGCCTGTCGGCTAGCGACGACCCGCAACGTAACCTGGGTCGATGCCACCACATTGCCGCTGGATGGCTCGGCTTCACAGTATCTGCTGAACTACCAGCCGAAGTGGTTCAAGATTCCAGCGAGCCCTGGCCAGCGCACCCAGATCCAGCTCACTTACAAGCCGGGCAGCGCGATTATCCTCTACAGAGGCCTGCCGGGACTGTACCAGTGGCTCATGGGTTCGCCGGATCCAGCACAGCTCGCCGGAGGCGTTGTCGGCTTCGAGGAGGCAGGCTTTGAGGAGGCAGGCTTTGAAGAGGCTGGCTTTGAAGAGGCCGGCTTCGAGGAGGCTGGGTTCGAAGAGGCAGGCTTTGAGGAGGCCGGGTTCGAGGAGGCTGGTTTTGAAGAGGCTGGTTTCGAGGAAGCTGGCTTCGAGGAGGCTGGTTTCGAGGAGGCCGGGTTCGAAGAGGCTGGCTTCGAGGAGGCTGGTTTTGAAGAGGCCGGGTTCGAGGAAGCCGGGTTCGAGGAGGCTGGCTTCGCGGATGCTATGCGGCCGGTGACCTACCTTGACCCCACCTATAGCACCTCCGCCTATTCGGGCGCGATCAGACGTGGGATGGTTGCCTACTCGGCCAATCCCAACGCATCGGTGCTCACACTCGACACCAACAGCTTCGACTTCGGGGACCTCTACGTGCGCGTTGTCGGCCCCAACTCTGCCGTGACCAAGTTCACGGTCGCGGTTTCGGGGACTTCAACGGTGTGCGAGGGTGTCTTGCCGGTCGCTGCACAGCCTGGGACTGTGCCCACAATCAATCTCAATACCAGGACCTTGCTGCTTACGGACTCCAGCCGGTTCACGGCCGGGGTTGACCGGAACGTTGTCCTCACCTCTCTTAACAGACTGGCCGCCCTGTCCGACGTCAGTGGCTGGGTGATCGATCTGAAGGATTACCCGGGGGTGGTCGCCGCCAATTCGCAAGCGGATGGCCGTCCCGGTTGCTCCGCGGCCAAGAACCTGGTTGCTTTCGAGATCAAGGCGGTCGTGGATGCCTACCGGGCGAGGTACCCCGGGATCGAGTACGTTGTCCTCGGCGGGGGCTACGACGTGATCCCGCCCATCCAGATCCCGGACTCGGTGAGTTTCTTCCCCGAGAAGGGTTACGTACCACCGGTTCTGGACGGGACGTGGCAGTCGGCTAGCCTGCAGAACAACCAGATAATGGGCGACGACGGATATGGCAGCAAGGTGTCGATCAAAGCGGGAGACCATACCCTGTTCCTGGCTGAACTGGCGGTCGGCCGCGTGATGGAAGAGGCGATACCAAGGGTGGTTGACAGATACATCGCGATAGGCGGCATCGTGAGCCCAAGAACTGCTTTCGTCAGTGGCCTTGGTGCCGCTTCCGATATGGCGCTGGCAGTGCAATCGGAGCTGCGGGCCGGGATCAGCAACTCAGGCGTATCTTCGCTCATCCAGCCCGTCGGCCAAAAACCGAGCGATCCGGGCGCCTGGCACGCCTCCGACTTGCTCAATATGGTCAGCGGCGTCCGTAACGATATGTTGATGCTCGCCGGCCATTTCAGCGCCGGGCGTTTGCTGGCTGCTGATTATGCCACGAAGGTATCAGCGGCGCAAATCGTGGCTTCGGTGCCTTTGACCGACGTTATCGCGGGCATCCTGGGATGCCACGGCGGCTACAACATTGCTACCGGCAGTATCTGGAGCGGCGCGAGCCCCAATCCGGATTGGGCCAAAGCCTTCATGAACAACGGTGCGGCCGCGCTCGTGTCGGGTACTGGCTACATGTACGGCGACACCGACCTGATCGCCAGTGGCGAGTGGCTGATGTACCTGTTCACTCAAGAGTTGCGGACTGGCAACGGTCCGATTCCTATCGGCAAGGCATTGGTTCGGGCCAAACGGGACTACATGGCGGCGCTGGTCCAGCCGTCTGCCATCGACGAGAAGACGCTGCAAGAG
>JACQUC010000159.1 GCA_016210495.1 Chloroflexota bacterium | reverse complement strand
TCCCTATGCATCGCTGGGCCGAGCCCGAAGAGATCGCGCCGACCTTCGTTTTCTTGGCCAGCGGCGAGAGCGACTACATCACGGGACAGGTGCTCTGCGTGGACGGCGGCCTCGTCATGTGATCGGGCGGTACTGATTGCAGAAACGTAGGGGCGTCCCGACACGGGATCCCGATTCCATCGGGAGACGTCCGCTGTCCGCCCTGGGGCGGGGGGAGGTAGGACGTAGCAGCCCCGCAGGGCAACGTCGTATTACGCGACCAAAAGGAGGTTATCGATGGACCGGAAACAAGCTATCTTGAGCGAGATAACGAGCGCGCGCGAAAGCCTGGTTGAATTGGCAGGAGAGCTCAGCGAGGCAGACCTGGCCAGGCCCACCCGGAACGAAGGATGGACGGTAAAGGACACCCTCGCCCACGCGGTCGCCTCGGAGGCGGGGCTGAGGCTCACGGCTGAGCGTATTCTGAGGGGTGAGACAACGGCGGCCCCTGGCCCGAGTCTTGCTGAGCGAAACGCGGCGGCCATCCAGAAGCGCAAAGACAAGTCCCTGCTCGAGCTGCTGAAAGAGGCGGCGGCGGCCCGGCAGCAGACCCTGGCTCTGCTGGAGGGGTTGACCCCCGATCAGCTCGACGTGGCGGGCCATATGGCCAGCGGCAGAGAGGCCACGGTCGACTGGATCATCGTGCACATCGGCGAGCACGAAGCCCAGCACGCCGAGGATATCCGCCTCGCCCTCGGGCAATGATGGAGGCCTTTGAGTAGTGACCGATAGCATTCGGAACCTGATGTGCTTGAACTGCTGCCCGAAGTGCGGGGGGGCGCTGTTTCGAGAGTGCGACATCTTTGGGTGCGACGTGGAGTGCCTCCAGTGCGGGTACGTCATGCCTCGCGAACGACTCGAAGAGATGATTGGCAAGGAGCAAACCAGCCTTCTGCTCGACTTTGGCAAGAGGAAGCCCAAGACTGAGGAGCCGGAGGTCAAGCCACGGCGCAAGAGGTCCCGCCGCACCGCCTGACGCTGTCGGCCTATCTAGTTTCTAGTGCGAAGTGCAACAGCGTGGGGGCGAGGTTTCCTCGCCCTGGGGGCGGGGCGCGTCGTCGCAGCCATTTCGCACCAAAACCTATCGCTGCAGAATTGCAGTCTGTAGGGGTCCTTCCGCAGAAGGACGTGGTTGCCCCGGGGCAGGGCGCGGCACGACCGCCATTTAGCACCAAGAACTATCCAGTGACGATCTCCGTCGCCCTGTAACTAATATCTACCATTCGCTCCATCTCGTCGATGGTGGTCGACAGCGGTGGCATAAGCACGACGACGTCGCCAAGGGGCCTGATGATCAACCCCATCTTGCGGGCTTCGAGAATTACTCTGTGCCCTATCCTTTCCTGGACTGGATAGGGCTCCTTCGTGTCCCTGGACGCCACCAGCTCGATGCCGACCATAAACCCACACTGCCGCACGTCACCCACGTGCAGCAGGTCTTGAAATCTGCGCAGCGCCTCGGCCAGGCGCGCGATCTTAGTTTGCAAGTTCTCCAGCACCCTGTCCGTTCGGAACACTTCGAGATTGGCGATCGCGGCCGCGCACGCCACCGGATTGCCGGTATAGGTGTGGCCGTGGAAAAACGTTTTGTACTCCTCATACTCGCCAAGAAATGCCTCGTAGACCCGGTCCGTGGCAAGGGTCGCTGCCAGCGGCAGGTAGCCGCCGGTGATCCCCTTGGCTACCGCCATCAAATCCGGTCTGACGTCCTCGTGCTCGCACGCGAACATCTTGCCCGTGCGGCCGAACCCCACCGCCACCTCGTCCGCGATCATCAGTACCTCGTGCTGCGTGCACAGGTCCCGGATGCGGCGCAGGTAGCCGGGTGGTGAGACGAGCATGCCCGCCGCGCCCTGAACCATCGGCTCCACGATCAGCGCCGCCAGTTCCGCGTGGTGCTCCGCCATCAAGCGCTCCAGTTGGTTTAGGCACGCTAGATGGCACTCGGGATAGGCCAGGCCGAGGCCGCACCGATAGCAATAAGCCGACTCGCTATGCAAGGGCGAAAACAGGAGTGGCCTGTAAACCGAGTGAAACAGGTCGATGCCGCCGACGCTCACCGAGCCGATAGTATCTCCGTGGTAGGCGTTCTTGAACGAGACGAACCCGGTCTTCGCCGGTCGGCCCGACTGCTGCCAGAACTGAAAGGCGATCTTCAGCGCGATCTCGACCGCCGTCGAGCCGCTATCCGAGTAGAATACCTTGTTCAGGCCCGCCGGTGTGATCTGCACCAGTTCCCTGGCCAGCTCGATGGCCGGGACGTTGGACAGCCCCAGCAACGTGGAATGCGAGATCTTCTTCAACTGGCGCACAATCGCCTCGTCGATCTCGCGCCGCCTGTGGCCGTGCACCGTCACCCACAGCGAAGACGCCCCGTCCAGATACTCCCGGCCATAGATATCCTTCAGGTAGTTGCCCTGTCCTTCTTCGATGATAATCTGGTCGTTCTCCACCCAGTCCTTCATCTGCGTGAAAGGATGCCAGACGTAAGCCTTGTCGTCGCGCTCCAGTTGCGCCTTTCGATCCTCTGTCATACGCGTTTCCCCATGCTCTGCGCCAGTAGTAGCAGTACGTGGGCTATTGTACCATGCCGCGACACGCAGCCATAGTTGTGGCGCGAAGTTCCGGCTAGACTCCGTGCGCAACCGACAGGTGAGCCGGTGGGGTTGGGAGGTGTAGGGGCAATCGTCCAATCCCAACTGCCTCTGCGGGAGGGGATGGGCAAGGACTATGGAAGCATTCCCTCCTGGCGATAGGTCCAGACCGCCTCTTTCCCCAAAGTGCGGAGGAACCTCCCTTGCCGGTCCATCGCTTGCCACTCGGCAAGCGTGTAGACGAGCACATCGGCAGGCACCGGCAGCTCTGTCGCGTCCCACTGCGTCGCGCGTCGCTCGAAAGGCAGCGGCGAATCCGCCACGACAATCACGATATCCACGTCGCTGCCGACGCCCCAGTCGCCGCGGGCGTACGACCCGAAGTAGCCGATCAGCAGTACGTCTGGATGCTGCTTCGCCATACGCTCCGACCAGCCATGCACCGCCTGGTCGACGATTTGTGCATCAGGCCATCTGAGAACGGACGAATTCAAGGATCGCACGGGCATAACGTATTGCCTCTCCACTCTGCAACGGGCCGTAGTGCTCAAAAGGAGCCCCTTCGGGGTGACCGTTCGGGTAGCGCGCAGGAATGTAGAAGTTATCGAGCACGCGGGCCTGTTCCACCAGGTCTTCTGGCACGGACGCTAGCGTTGTCAACTCACGCAGTAGCCTGGCTATGACGTGTCCCCACGCCTCCTGCCCGTGGCGAAGATGTAACGCCTTGACCGCCTTCTCCGCCGCCTGTTGGGCGGCGAAACAAGCCCATTCGTGGCGGCCGGCACGCTGCGAGTCTTCCGCCTGTTCCAAATCCCGCTCCGCTTGATTCAGCCAATCACGCGCACGATTCGGCATGCTGCAATACCCTTCTCACGGATGCCTGGTGCGGGTTCAGGCAACAGTCTCTGCGACGTGTCGTAGGGGTCCTTCCCTAGAAGGACGTGGTCGCCCTCTAGCTGCCCAGCCGACCATGCTGTCTGCGAGCGCACCAGGAACAATCTGTCGTCATAGACAATTGCTCCCTCTTCGAGCACATTGAATATGTGTGCTAAGATTATAGCACACAAGGTTTCCCGCAGGTGCAGAAGATGCGCACAGCGTGGTCGCCGCAGGATACGCGTTCGCAGACATTCTCAAAGCCTGTCCCTACGCCGAAGAAGAGGACATTCGTGAGGCCTTGGCCTACACTGCCTGGCGGGTCGAAGGGATGGAGCTACCCCTGGCCTCCTTATGAGACTGCGGATGGAACGGAAATTCTGTCCAACGGAAAAGTTGTGCACTTGATGTCGGAAATGCTATGATCCGTCTGACGATAGTAGGGAGGCAAGGCGTGGTTGTTAAAATGACCGACCGTGGGACGATAACGCTACCCAAAGACGTACGCCCGAAACAACAAGGCGAGGTGTTTTTCGACGTTCTGCGTCGAGAGGATGGGGTAATAGAACTGCATCCCCAGGTCACGGTGGATGCCTCCAAAGCCTGGTTTTGGAGCGACCGCTGGCAGAAGATGGAGCGCGACGTGCAGGACTCCTACGATCGAGGCCACTTCCAGCGGCACGAGTCGGGTGAAGACCTACTGGCCCATCTGGACAGGTTGGCTGCCGAATCGACGGATGATCGCAAGAGCTAAGTGAAGTACGATACTGCGCCGGAGTTCGACGCCGACTTCAAGCGACTCCACGACTCAGAGCAGCGCCTCTTCGTGGAGGCAGTCCGCAAGATGATCAGTGCTTGCAAGCGGGATCCTGGTCGTATCCCCGGCTGGCCCTCCTCGCAGCGGATCCGTCTTCTCACTGATCACCCTGGCATTTACGAAATGACCTGGTCGTTCCCCGGACCTGACGGGCGGGCAACCTTTGAGATCGTGTCGGATGAGCACGGCGAACCAGTAATCCGCTGGCGCCGTGTCGGTGGCCACGACGTGTTCCGGAAGCCGTAGGGCAACAGCACAACCACCCCGTGAGGTTCCTGGTAGAACGCCGCACTTAACCTCGTAAGGCTTGTCCTCTCCGCGTTTGGGGGCTATAATTTGTCCGAACATATGATGGCGACTCTACAGATACGCCAACCGCGGCGAATTCGTGCCGTAAACGCGGCTTTGCCTTCGGGTCAGTCGATAGGAAACGATGTTGTGCCGCTAGATGGTACGTTGAGCTAGAAAGCTATCGCAGGAGGGTTTCAGATGAACCTAGCGACTACATCGATCCTTGACTTGAGCCCGTCGGAAAAGCTCCAGCTAGTGGAAGAACGGGGCACAGAACAGAAAGCATCTGTGCTTAGTGGGCCCCATCGCGTCGCTTGTTATGAGGGCATCAGGAATGGTACACTGTACGCAGGGCACCTTACTGCTCAACTGACTCTTGTGTCGATCCAGGTCTGCCGTGCATAGTTTGCGAGGCTCTCGGCGCGATAACATAACGAGGTGACCGGATGAGATTCTCACGCATCACTATCAACCCTAGGCAGATGGATGGCGTCCCTTGCATTCGGGGCTTACGTATTCCCGTCTCGACCGTCGTAGGCATGGTCGCCGATGGCATGACCGAGGACGACATCCTGGCTGCCTTTCCTGATCTGCAACGCGACGATATTCGCGAATCTCTTCGCTACGCCGCCGAGGCCGTGCGCGAACGCGAGCTGCCCCTCGTCACAATTCCGTGAGGTTCCTGGTAGACAACGCGCTGTCGCCAGCGGTCGCCGAGGGGCTCCGAGAAGCTGGACACGATGCCGCGCACGTACGCGACTACGGCATGCAACGGTACTAGTCCGGGTCCCAACCCACCTACTCCAGTTTGGCCTCGACCAGGACGAGATTCAGCGCCGCGTTGTGGAGTGGTTAGTGCTCTCCCTGTTCGCCGAGGGGCACATATCTTCAGGGAAAGCGGCACGCTTGCTGAGTATGACCCGGCTTGAGTTCTTGGGCTTGCTTCGGACGCGCGGCATAGCGTACGTGAACTACACCGCCGAGGAGCTGGCAGACGAGCTTGCGGCCGTGCAGGAACTGGGCGCTGGCACCACACTAATTAGACGCCCGTGACGGGTCAACAACATACCACACGGAGAACCAACCATGCGGGATCTGAAGCGAATCACCTTCGACCCCAACGTCATGGGCGGCAAGCCCTGCATTCGTGGCTTGCGAGTTACGGTCGGGACCATTGTGGGTCTCGTCGCCGCCGGATACTCCTTCGCGGACATTCTCAAAGCCTACCCCTACCTCGAAGAAGATGACATTCGTGAGGCGTCAGCCTACGCTGCCTGGCGAGCCTAGGAAATGGAGGTGCCTCTGGCCACCAAACGACGCGGTGTTGCACACGGCCAAGGCGTTAATCGCTAGCCCCGCCCGAGATATCCTCAGCCCTTTTCTGTCTGATGGTGTGATCCTTCCCAAAGGCAGGAATTGGGGGCTGATAACGGTAAGGAGTAAGCAATGCAGAAGTGGGAGTATTGTGTAATCGAAGGGCTAGGGTGGGACGAATTTAGTACTTTTGATAGATTCAGTTTGTGCAAGCTTACTGGTAAAGGGCTAGAGGTAGTGGCTACGTGGGAGACAATTCGCAAGAGCCTGCCGAAAGGGAGCAAACTCACTTCGGAGCACGCTGCTGCACAATTCATTGCTCAACTTGGTGAGGAAGGCTGGGAGATGGCAGGGGTAGATGGGGGTGGCTCCGCCCACTGCCATTGCCTATACTTCAAGCGTCCCAAGGCGTAGCAAAATCACGCCAGGTAGATATTGACAAGCTATCTATCTACAGGCTGGTCTGGTGCCTTGGTGTTCTAGGAGGATAGAAATGTCATCGGCAAAAGGATTCAATGGCGAGATCTGCACCGGGGCGATTTGCGAGATTGTGAAGCCCAGTAGTGCCAAGTGCTTTTGGATGCCACCTATGTCGCCGACGCTACGGTGGGGTAGGCATCGCGGCCGTGAAGGGACCGCTTCAGGCCGCTGGACAAACGACATCGCCAGTTTGCGGCCTGAAGCGGTTGCTTTAGCGCCGCGACGCCAGTGTTGCCGAGATGCTTCTCAACCTGTTCAGGGCGTATCCAAGCACAAACGGTATGAGTAGGTGAGAATAGCGGATACTCATCAAGCAGAATACACAAGCCCTCAACAGACCGGTCTGGTTTCTTGTTAGGCTGCGACGAAAGAGGGGCCATCGGCAAAAGAATTCAGTCGCTAGAGAGCACCGGGGCGATCTACGAAGTTGCGAAGTCCAGCAAGGTCTTCATCTAGGTCTACAACAACTCCTCCTCGATCACCCGCTGCACGTGGTCTTCGTGCGTAACCTGTTCGATCTCTTTCCACGAGCGCGGTGGCTGCAGAGCCGGACTGCTCTGGTAGAAGTCCTGCAACCTCGGCTTCCCTCTCATCCTCCCCACCCCCAAACACCCCCTCGCCACCTCCACCAGCTCCCCCACCTCCGCCCTCTCCACATTCACCGACGGCACGTACGGCATAACGCCCAGCACCGGCACCCCGGAAAGCCTTTCTATTTCCGCCGGGCTCGTTTCTTCGGCCAGCCCCGCCGTCTCCGCCCGGTAGCCGTTGATCACCACGCCCAGGGCCCTGATGCCCATCTGCAGCATGCAGCGAAGCGTGAGCAGGGTGTGGTTGATTGTGCCCAGGCCGGGCCGCGCCACCACGACAGCCGGCAGGTCCAGCGCCAGGATGAGATCGGCCACCAGGAAGTCGTCCGTGATCGGCACCAGCAGTCCGCCGGCGCCCTCGACGACCACCATCTCGTGTCGCCGGCGAAGCTCCTGGAAGGCACTGAGGATAACCCCGATGTCGATATGCGTCCCCGTCACCCTCGCGGCCACGTTGGGCGAAAGCGGCGGCTCCAGGCAGTAGGGGTTCACAAGGCCAGGATCGTCATCCACACCGGCCGCTTCCATCAGGAAGCGGCTGTCCTCCGAGACCAGCCGCCCGTTCTCACACACGCCGCCGCTCTGCACCGGCTTCATCACCCCGACGTCGATACCCTCGGCCTTCAGCAGCGCAGCCAGCGCCGCCGCCACCACCGTCTTCCCGACCCCCGTGTCCGTCCCCGTGACGAAAATCCCCTTCACCTCACCCATCGCCCGTTCCCCGCTCCTTGACCCTTGCCCCTGCCCCGTCCTTCGACTCTCGACCCTCGACTCTCGCCGCTCGACTCTCAATCCCCCGCCGCCGCGAACGCCTCCAGCGCCTCGTCGAGGTCCTCCCGCGTGTGCGTCGCCATCACCGTCACCCTCAAGCGCGACTTCCCCTCGGGCACTGTCGGCGGCCTGATCCCGCACGCAAACACGCCACGGTCGAGCAGTTTCTTGCTTAACATAACTGTGCGCGTCGCGTCGCCGATGAGCACCGGGATGATGTGCGTCTCGTCGTTGAGGATATCGTAGCCCAGCTCGCGCAGGCCCTTCCTGAGGTAAGCGGCGTTGGCGTTTAGCGCTTCCCGCCGCCACGGCTCGCTTTCCACGATGTCGAAGGCGGCCAGGGCGCTGGCGATGACAGAGGGCGGCAGCGCCGTCGTGAAGATGAACGCCCGGCACTTGTTGACCAGCAGCTCCACTAAATGCCGGCTGCCGGCGACGTAGGCGCCAAAGCATCCGAGCGCTTTGCTGAGCGTCCCCATCTGGATGTCGATGGCGTCCTCGATCCCCAACAGGCTGGCCACACCTCGCCCGTCCTTGCCAAGCACGCCGGTGGCGTGAGCCTCGTCCACTATTACCGTCGCGCCATACCGTTTCGCCAGGCTCACGATCTCTGCCAGCGGCGCCACGTCGCCGTCCATGCTGAACACGCTGTCGGTGGCGATCAGTCTGCGCCCGCCGCCTGTTGAGTGGGAAAGCACGCTCTTGAGCGCGGATATGTCCTTGTGCGGGTAGACCCTGACCTCGGCCTTGCTCAGCCGGCAGCCGTCCACGATGCTGGCGTGGTTGAGCTCGTCGCTGAAGACCGTGTCGCCCTCGCCTGCAAGTGTCGCGATGAGCCCCAGATTGGCGGTGTAGCCGGAGTTGAATACGAGCGCGGCCTCGGTGCCCTTGAAGCGGGCGATTCTCTCCTCGAGCTGCTGGTGCAGCTCCATTGTGCCGGCGATGAGGCGCGAGGCCCCCGCGCCACACCCATACCGGTCGATGGCTTCCTTTGCCGCTTCTTTGAGCCGGGGATGTGTGGCCAGCCCCAGATAGTTGTTGGACGACAGCATGATCGTCGGCCGCCCGTCGATCTTGACGCGCGGCAACTGCTCGCCCTCGATCAGGCGGCAGACCCGATAAAGCCCCTCGTCCTTGAGCCGGATGAGCTCGTCAAGCAGCCCGTCTTCCAGGAGATCGCCAGCAACCGAGGACATGGCCCGTTAGCCCCTGCACGTGTCTAGTCCCAGCCCGCGCAACATCGCCACATCGTCGGCGGGATCCACGCCGATGGTGGTGAGGTAGTTCCCGATCAGCAGACCATCCGCGCCGGCCTTGATCCCCAGCGCCTGAAGCTCGCCAAAGTTCTCTGCCCTCCCGCCGGCGATCCGTATGATCGCCTCGGGCATCACCAGGCGAAAGATGGCGACGTACTTGACGGCCTCCAGCGGCGCGAACAGCGCTCGACCAAACAGCGGCGTCCCCGGACGCGGGTTCAGGAAGTTCATCGGCACCGAGTCGGGCTCGATCTCTTTCAGCTCGAAGGCCAGCTCGATCCGCTGCTCCTCCGACTCGCCCATGTTCAGGATGCCTCCCACGCACGTCTCGATGCCCGCGCGCTTGAGTGACTTGATGGTTGCCACTCTGTCTTCGTACGAGTGGGTCGTGCAGATTTTGGGGTAGTGGCTTCTGGCCGTCTCCAGGTTGTGGTTGTAGCGACAGAGGCCGGCATCCTTAAGCGCCTGCGCCTGCTCGTCGTCCAGCAGCCCCATCGACGCGCACCGGTGCAGCGACGTCTCCTCAGCTATCCTGCGGGTCGCCTCCAGCGCGATCGCGAAGTCGGCCGGCGGCAGGGTGCGCCCCCGCGTGACGATGCAGAATCGGTGCGCTCCCGCCTCCTCGGCGGCTTTCGCGTGTACGACGATCTCGTCGGCGCTTTTCATCCCGTACACGTCCACGTGCGCCGAGTGGTGCGCCGATTGGGCGCAGAAGAGGCAGTTCTCCTCGCACCGGCCGCTTTTGGCGTTGACGATCGAGCACAGGTCGACCCGGTTCCCTCGGTGCTTCCGGCGCACCTCGTCGGCCCGGTCGACCAGCGCGACAATCTCTTCTCGACCGTGCAGCCCGGTTAGCCCGAGCGCCTCTTCGTATGAAATGCCTGATGACATGCTGGCCAATCTACTCGATGACGGCCAATACGTCATCCGCCTCGACCAGTTGGCCCGGTTGCACGCGGACCTCTTTCACCACGCCGTTGATGGGAGACACTAGCGGCATTTCGGTTTTCATAGCTTCCAGCGTGACGACGGGCTCGTCTTCGTCTACATGGCTACCCACGCTCACGTGCACCTTGATAATCTTCCCAATCATAGGGGCGGTCATTTCCTCTGCCATATCTCAGTTTCCTCCGACATCGCCTATTTTGCGGGCCTTACGCGGTGGAACTTGCACAAATTCGGTCTAACCGCAAAGACCGCAAAGGGCGCAAAGAAAACACTTTGAGAATCTTTGCGGTCTTTGCGTCCTTTGCGGTTCAACACCCCCACCGCGTTACTCCTTTACTCTAGATGGGCATATTACCATATTTCTTCGGCGGCAACTGATCGAACTTGTTCAGCGACACCTCCAGCGCCCGCACCAGAGTGGGTCGTATCCGCCGGGGATCGATGATGTCGTCCACGTGCTGCAAGCCCGCCGAATACGTCGGGTTGACGAACTTGTCGAAGAACTCCTTGTTCTTCTCCGCTCTCGTCCCCTCCGGGTCGTCGGAGGCGGCGATCTCCTTCCGGAAAAGGATGTTCACCGCGCCCTCGGGCCCCATCAGGCAGATCTCGCCGGTGGGCAGCTCGAAAAGAAAGTCGGCGCCCAGGTCTTTGCTGCACATCGCCAGATAGCCGCCGGCGTAGGCCTTGCGCAGCACCACAGTCAGCTTGGGCACGGTCGCCTCCGCGTAGGCGTAGAGCATCTTCGATCCGTGCCGGATGATGCCCTCCCGCTCGCTCTTGCTGCCAATGAGGAAAGCGGGCACGTCTTGCAGGTTGATCAGCGGGACGTTGAACGCATTGCAGAACCTGATGAACCGCGCCGCCTTCTGCGAGCACTTCACGTCGAGCGCGCCCGCCATCACCAGTGGATTGTTGGCGACGATGCCCACCACGTGACCGTTCATCCGGGCGAAGCCGACGACGAGGTTCCTGGCGTACTCCGGCTTGATCTCGAAAAACTGGCCGTTGTCGACGATGCGCTTGATAACCTTGTGAACGTCGTACAGCTTCTTCGGATCCGCGGGAATGATGTCGATCATATCCTCGGCAAGGCGATCCGGGCTATCCCCGGTCTCGACGTATGGTGGCTTCTCGTTGCAGTTCAATGGCAGGTAGCTCAGCAGCTCTTTCGTGGTGTCCAGGCACGCCCGGTCGTCGCGGACGGTCAGGTCCGAGACGCCGCTGATGGTCGCGTGGATCTTCGGGCCCCCGAGGTTTGCCTCGTCGATCTCCTCGAACACAACCGCCTTCACCAGCGGCGGTCCCGCGATGAACATGTAGCTGCTCTTCTCGACCATAAAGATGAAATCCATCAGCGCCGGCGAATAGGCCTGGCCGCCGGCGACCGGCCCCATGATCAGTGCGATCTGAGGAATGCACCCCGAGGAGCGCACGTGCCGGAAGAACAACTGCCCGTACGTGCTCAGCGCCCCCATCTCTTCGGTGACGCGGGCGCCCCCGGAGTCGTTGATGCCTATCACGGGCTTGCCCATCTTGAGGGCCAGGTCCACGGTCTTGCAGACCTTGCGCCCGTGCATCTCGCCAAACGTCCCGGCGATGACGGTAAAGTCCTCCGAATACACGAAGGTCTCTCGCCCGTTGATCTTGCCGTATCCCGTGACCACGCCGTCGGCGGGCACCTCGGCCTTGTCGAGGCCGTAGTCCCTGCCGAGGTGTTTCGCGAAAAGGTCGAACTCGGTGAAAGTACCGGGATCGAAAAGGTAGTCTATTCGCTCGCGCGCGGTCAGCTTCCCTGACGCGTGTTGCTTCTCGACGGCTTTGGCTCCGCCGCCTTTCATTATCCGCGCGCGTTGCGCCTCGATTTCCTCAATTTTACGTAGCACTTCTTCGGACAACGTTCCTTATCCCCCTGATGTTGGCACACTGGTAGGGGCGCCCGCCTCAGGCGGACGCCCCGTTCCGCAATCCCCTCTCCCTCTGGGAGAGGGTTAGGGTGAGGGTCGCCCCATCGCCTGCATCTGTATTCTCGCTTGCAGAGCGGTCGCTCCTCGTCGCCTCGTACGGCGCCACTACCTCCGGCGCCCCAGGGCGTAGCCGGCGATGATGACCTTCTGGATGTTCGAGGTCCCTTCGACGATCTGGAAGGATTTGGCATCGTGGAAGAGCCTGGCGGCCGGATACTCGGTCGAAAAGCCGTATGAGCCGAATATCTTTACCGCTTCGCCCGCGGCTTTGTTCACAGCTTCGGCAGAAAAATACTTGGCCATCGATATTTCCAGCGAGTTCCGCGCGCCCTTGTCGCGATTGTACGCCGCACGGTGCACCAACTGCCGCGCCGCGTCGTTCTCGACGTACATCTGCGCGATCTGGTCCTGAATCATCTGGAAGTCGGCGATGGGCTGGCCGAACTGATCCCGCTCGAGGGCATACTTCACCGCCACTTCGATGCACGCCTTGCCCACGCCCACGGCCCTGGCGGAGCAACTGATGCGGGTGTTGTCCAACTGCCACATGCAGATCTTGAAGCCATCGCCTCTCTGGCCCAGCAGCGCGCTCTTGGGTATCTTGGCGTCCTCGAAGATTATCTCGCCTGTTGGCGCCGAGAAGAGCCCCAGCTTGGTCTCGATTGGCACCGTCGTGACGCCGGGCGTGTTCTTGAGCTCTACCAGGAAGCACGACATCCCCTTGGCCTTGGCAGCGCGGTCGGTGTAGGCGTAGACCAACCCGACGTCGGCAACGTGGGCATTGGAAATCCAGGTCTTCTGGCCGTTCAGCACAAAGCAGTCTTCCTGTTCCACCGCCGTGGTCTTCATCGACGCCACGTCGGATCCTGAGCCCGGCTCCGTGATGGCGAAGCATCCTATCGACGAGCCATCCACAAGTCTCGGCAGGTATTTCTGTTTCTGTTCCTCGGTCCCGAATTGCAGGATCGTCAGGCCGGGGCCGATGGTCTGCATGTTGAAAGGCA
Organism: Chloroflexota bacterium; assembly: GCA_016210495.1. Next base: position 9,005 of record JACQUC010000159.1, on the reverse strand, counting down.
GGCCGTACGAGGCACTAACCTTCGCTATCTCTTCGGTGATTACCACAGAGCTAAGTAGCCCGAGTCCGGTTCCCCCATACTCCTCAGGGATTACAACCCCGAAAAAGCCCAGGTCGCCCATTTTCCTCACGATTTCGGGGCGAAACCGGTGATGCTTTTCGTCTTCCTCGACGATCGGCGCGATTTCCTTCTCGGCGAAATCGCGCGCCAGGTCCCTCATCGCGACTTGTTCTTCGCTCAGTTCGAAGTCCACAAATATCTCCTTTCTCCATCGAAGAATCTATGCGTGTAACAGCCGTCCGCCGGTACCCAGCCCGTGGCTCGTTCTTGTTACTTAATGACCTGTGCGTGGATTGCTCAACATGTTTCGCCGCGCCTGGCTTGCCAAAACCGGGGCGACAGTTTAGTTCTCTATGCACAGATCAGTAATAATGCCCTTGGCCCACCTCAGGCGGGCGCCACCAAGGATGAAAACCCAACGCGTTCACCGCGAAGAACGCGAAGGACACAAAGTTCTCTTCATAATTCCTCTTTGCGCTCTTTGCGTTCTTTGCGGTTCACCAATTTTGGTGGTAGGTAATCTGTCGGCCAGGTCATCATAAACGGGCTGCGCTTGCCAGGCGCATACTACACGAAGGCCTATCAAAAGTCAAGAATTGCAATAGCGTCAGCACCATGATATACTGCGACCGACGATGGAGCCGGCGGTTCTGCGCACTGCTCCATCTACCCCGCAGAATGGAGTATATATGGAAAACCTCGACTTTGGCATTACCGTGACGATCGTCGGAATGGCGACCACGTTCACGACGCTGGTCTTCCTGGGATTCGTTGTCGATCTCCTCAAGAAGCTCTTCCCCGTGGAACAGCCGGCTCGGGCGAAGAAGCCTGCACCACTTAGACAGGCCACCGAGAGCTCGTAGCAGCTCCCCGATCCTTAAGCAAGGACTCTGACCGAAATAGGAGGTTCCATATTCTTCGTGCCCCTTCGTGTCCTTCGTGGATTCGTTCCATAACCAACCACTCCTAGCGTAACAGGAGGTCCCGGTGCTGGAATCGGCTGCCCTCGCCGTACTGGCAGGGTTCAACAACATAACCATCTATCACGTCATAATGATCGCCGTCGGCCTTGTGCTGATTTGGCTTGGCACCAGCAAAGGATTTGAGCCGCTCCTGCTGGTCCCCATCGGGTTCGGCGCGGTCCTGGTGAACATTCCTCTCGCGGGCTTGATGGACGAGCACGGCGTCTTCAGGGTCTTCTACAACGCCGGCGTGCTCACCGAGATATTCCCACTGCTGATCTTTGTGGGCATCGGCGCTATGATCGATTTCACGCCGTTGCTCGAGAACCCCAAGATTCTGCTTTTGGGCGCAGCGGGACAACTGGGTATCTTCTTGACGCTCATAGTCGCGCTCTTGCTGGGCTTTACCAGGCTCGAAGCCACCACCATCGGCATCATTGGCGCCGCCGACGGCCCCACGACCATCTATTTTGCGTCCAAGTTCGCGCCCCACATGCTGGGAGCCGTGTCCGTCGCCGCCTATTCCTACCTGTCGCTCGTACCCCTGATTCAGCCACCCATCATGCGCCTGCTGACCACCGAAAAAGAGCGCCAGATCGTGATGCCGGCGGTCAAGCGAACGACGTCCAAGAGGGTCAGGATCGTTTTCCCCATCGTCGTGGCCTTGATCACCTCGATCATCGCCCCGATGGGCACTCCGCTGATCGGCATGCTTATGCTCGGAAACTTCATGCGTGAAAGCAGGGCGGTCGAGCGTCTGTCGAATATGGCGCAGAACGAGCTCGTTAACATCGTCACCCTACTGCTCGGGATATCTATTGGCGCGACGATGCAGGCGGAGAACTTCTTGCGCCCTCAGACGCTTCTGATTTTTGGACTGGGTCTGGTTGCGATCTCTCTGGATACTGCGGCAGGGATAATGTTTGCGAAGATTATGAATCTATTTAGCGGTGGCAAGGTTAACCCACTAATCGGCGCGGCGGGCATCTCGGCGTTTCCAATGTCGGCCCGCGTCGTTCAGGCGGTGGGGATGAAGGCCAACCCGAGAAACCACCTCCTGATGCACGCCGCGGGGGCAAACATGGGTGGCCAGATCGGCTCCGTAATGGCCGCCGCCGTGGTGCTTTCAATCCTCACGGGGATTGGCCTTGCCGGATGACGTAAGCCACGAAGGCCACGTAGAACAGGCCCCCGAGGCCCAAGGTGCCGGCGGACAGCTTTCCCCGGGCCACCATCATCACGTACACGAGCCCCGCGCTGAGCAGGGCCAGGATGCCACTCAACAGGGCGGGTGTGTCGAGCACCCACGGCGTAAACATCAAGCCAATCGCCACCGGTATGCAGCTTTGGAATAGCATCGCACCGGTAATGTTGCCCATCGCCAGGGTGTCTTTCCTCTCCCTGACCCAAAGCACGCTGTTAAACTTCTCAGGGAGCTCTGTGGCAAGAGGGGCGATGATGAGCGCCAACACCAGCGTGGGGACACCTACCGCGTGAGAAACTTCTTCGAGATTGGCGACGAACACGTGGCTTCCCAGTATGATTCCAAGCAGAGCCACCAGCACCTGTCCCACTATGATCAGCAACCCTGGCTCGTCGACGTGCCGGGCGAAATGCAGCGGGTTGAGGTCCTTAGATAGATCGCCCTCCTGTTTCAGGGTGAGATAGGCGTAGACGGCGTATGTAATCAACAGACCGATGGCCGTCACCCATTTGAGCTCACGACTAGGCAATAGGGACGAGCCCAGTGCCACCGCGTACACCGGGAGGAAGAATCCCACGTCTCGTTTCAAGATGTCGAAGTTCACGACCATTTCCAGGGTTCTTCTTCGACGAAGAGTGTATGTCCAAACTGCCATCGCCGTCACGAAGAAGGCGGCCGTAGAGAGCATAAACGGGGCGCCAAGAATCGCCCCAATTCCCACGTCCTTGCTTCGCTCGGTGCCGACGAACAGGATGGCGATAATAGGGATCATCGTCTCGGGCATAGCGGTGCCGACGGCGGCCAGGATGCTGCCGACAGCTCCCTCGCCCAGCTTCAGCCTGTGCCCCAGCCACTCGATAGAATTGGTAAAAAGCTCGGCACAGACGAGAATAACGGCTATGCTTACGACAAGGAGAATGATCGTAGTTACCAAGAGAAGAACTCCGCCTCAACACGTATGCCCCGCGTAGCCGTGGCCAGCCTGCCTCCGCCGAGCACCGCTGACCATATTAGCACCACCGCAAGGTCTTCGCAAGTTGAGGCATAGTCGGTCTCGCCCGCCGCGTGCAGGCGCGTCCACCTCCAACCCCTAACCCCCAACCCCCGCAAAAGCCCTTGACACACCCCGCCCTAGAGGCTATATTGGACGCGCAAGCCTTCCGCGTGCCACGGCCATCGGGCGGCTGCACCACTGGGCTGACATGCCAGAACATTTGCTGTGGAGGACGAATTGGGGGCTCTTGACGCATTGAACTTCGCACTGGGTGTATATATCCTTACTCTCGTCGTCGCGCTGTTTGTGGTCCTGGTCATTATGGGCATTCGCCACCTCACCGCTGATCGCCAGAAGGCTCTTAGCCCTGGTGCCCAGCCGAGTCTCAAGAAAGAGGAGGCGAGAGCGTGATAGATCAACTGCCCAAGGTCTTCCAGGGGATCTCGAGTTTCGGCCAGATGGATGTGCAAACGGTGGCCATTCGTCTCGGACTCATCCTCGTCGGCCTTCTGCTCATCTATCTGAGCGCGAAGCAAGTCCTCGACCCACTGATTCTGATGCCGATGGGCTTGGCCATGGCGCTGGTGAACGGTGCCGTACTGACTTTGGGGGGCAAGCTGACCAATCTGTTTGTAGATCCAATGCTGGCCACGCCGAACGACGTGGTCAACGGCATGCAGATCTTCTTCCTGCAGCCGATTTACAATCTCACTTTCTCCAACAGCCTTATCGCGTGCCTGGTGTTCATGGGCATTGGCGCCATCACAGATTTGGACTTCCTGATTGCCCGCCCGCTGATGAGTCTGCTGATTGCGGTGGCGGCGGAACTGGGGTCGATTGTGACCTTCCCGCTCGCCGTGGCCTTCGGCTTTACCTTCAAGGAGGCTGCCGCGATCGCGATCGTCGGCGGCGCCGATGGCCCGATGGTTTTGTTCACGTCGCTGGAGTTGGCCAGGGACCTTTTCGTGCCCATCTCGGTGGTGGCCTACGTCTATCTGAGCATTACCTACGCCATCTATCCCTATATGATCAAGTTGCTCATTCCTAAGCGGATGCAGGGCATCGCGATGGATTTGCGCTCGATCCCGAAAGTATCATCTCGGCAGAAGCTGGCGTTTGCCGTCATGGCCGGCACCGTGCTTTCGCTTCTCTTTCCGGTGGCCGCGCCGCTGTTTGCCTCGTTCTTCATCGGTGTGATGGTCAAAGAGGCAGACATACAGCGGTATCGGAAGTTCCTGGACGAGGTCGTGCTCACCGGCTCCAGCTTCTTCCTCGGCTTCGTCCTCGGCGCTTTACTCAGCGTCAGCGTCGTCACCGACCCGCGCATTTTGCTGATAATGATCCTGGGCATGGTGGCGCTGCTCATCTCCGGACTTGGTGGCCTCGGGGGAGGCATGGTGGCCTACTGGTTGAGCGGGGGGAAAACCAATCCACTCATCGGCATAGCCGGCGTTTCGTGCATTCCCACCACTGCCAAGGTGGCGCAGAAGTGCGCCTTCGCCGCTAACAAGAGGGCGGTCATCCTACCGTTTGCGATGGGGCCGTGCGTGGCTGGCGTGATCACCACCGCCATTATCGCCGGTATCTACGTGGGGTTGCTGCGTTGAACCTGGGCGATGGTTTGTTCCATCGGCCCCGCACTTGGGCGGGGCTGCTCATAGCGTCCATCGGCATCGTCTTGGCGCGCCTTGTATCGCCGGCTGCGACTCCCGATGAATTGGTCTCTATCATCTACGTCGTGGGCGTGTTGTTCGCCCTTGGCGGCCTTGCACTGGTGGCGTCGGCCATCCAGGTGAGGTCCGTGCGCGTTGTTGCCTGCCCTCGGTGTTACCTCGCGAACTCTGCTGAGGCTGATCGATGTGCACGCTGCGATTCGCCACTGGGCAAGGAAGGTCAGGGGTCGGCGGCATCGGCCTAGTTCAATTGCGAAAGATAGCCTGTTTTTGTTAGAATTGTTTCCAAAACAAGCGAGGCACTATGGTTAGCCCATCAGGAGGTATTCTCTTGCCCGAAGAAGTGGACGAGCTAAAGGAAGAGCAGCCGGAGAAGCCCAAGTTCTTCATCGATAGAAAGTGGTACGACGACCACGATCGATCTTTCCGAGCCATGGCCCAGGCACGGTTTTGCCGCTCGTGCCAGGCCAAGATCGGAACCGAGACCCAGGAAAGAGTGCCGACCATCAATCCCCAGACGGGCCGCGTCGTCTACGAGCTCAGGAACGTTCCATACGGCGCCAATCCGCTGCCCGTCATCCGTAATTGCTGCTCCAAAGCCAGGGGCTACATCACACCGGATACGCCGGTGCTCGAGGCCGTGTTCCGAGTTTTCCTGGCCAACGGCAACCAGCCGACAGATCTCGAAGGCATCCGTGAGCAGCTTTCAGAGTGGATTCCGTTGTCCGTCCGGCCCCACAACTACGAGGCTGGATTCCTGGAAAAGATCATCGGTGGCGACGACTACTACGGGCTGAGGGAGTTCAAGATCGCCGAGTAGCGAGGAGCTAATTGCCCGACATAAGATTGTTCCAGGGCGACATCACCGACTTGGCAACTGACGCCATCGTCAACGCCGCCAATAACCATCTTTGGATGGGCGCGGGCGTGGCCGGAGCCATCAAGCGGGCCGGCGGACAGGAAGTCGAGGACGAAGCGGTCAAGAAGGGCCCTATCCCCATCGGCGAGGCGGTGGCCACCGGCGCGGGTCGCCTCAAAGCCCGCTACGTGATCCACGCCGCCGCGATGGGGCAGGACCTGCGAACGGACGAGGCCAAGATCAGGGCGGCGACCAGCAACAGCCTGCGTCGCGCCGACGAGTTGGGCTTGAAGAGCGTCGCCTTCCCCGCTCTCGGCACCGGGGTGGGAGGTTTTCCACTGGCAAAGGCCGCTCAAATTATGATCGCTGTGGTGCGGGAACATCTCGCCGGACCAACGTCTCTGGAGGAGGTGGTGTTCGCTCTGCGCGGTGCAGATGCCTACGCCGCTTTCGCGCAAGAGTTGCGGGCTGGGGAGAGTTCATAAACATAGCTTCTATATGTTAAAAGGGAGGAACAAGAGACCATGTCCTTTATGATCACCGAGGAATGCATTAGCTGCGGCGCCTGCGAGCCAGAATGCCCCAACAACGCCATCAGCGAAGGCGACACCCAGTACATTATCGATCCGGATAAGTGTACCGAATGCGTGGGCTACTATGAGGAGCAGCAATGCGCCCTCGTCTGTCCCGTCGATGCTTGCATCAGTGACCCCAGCCACGTGGAGTCCCGTGAAGATCTCCTCGCCAAGAAGGAGCGCTCGCACGGCGCCTAGTCTAGTTTCTGGTGCAGAATTGCAGTCCGTAGGGGTCCTTCCGCAGAAGGACTGCTAGGGTGGGGTGGGGGGGACGCCAGCTCGCCTTACGTAAACCCTATGCCTTCTGGGCCGCGTCATCCTGTGGTGACCTGAGAAGGAAAATCCATGATTCTCCTAACCGGTGCCACCGGCTTCGTCGGTCGGCACCTGCTTGCCAGGCTCGTCACGAGAGGTGAGCGAGTCAGGTGCCTCGTACACCGATTGCCCGTGGCTGGTGCCCAGTTGGAGCAGGGCGTTGTCGTCGCCCGTGGCAGTGTTGCCGACCCGGCGTCCCTGCATGACGCTATGGTGGGCGTCGACACCGTCATCCACCTGGTTGCCGTTATTCGCGAAACCAGAAGCACCACGTTTGCTGGCATCAATGTGCAAGGCACGCGAAATGTCCTGGCCGCCGCGAAGGAGGCCGGGGTTCGCCGCGTTTTTCACATGGGCGCGTTGGGGGCATCTCCCAACGCCGCCTATCCCTTTACCTATTCCAAATGGCTTGCCGAAGAAGCGGTGCGGCACAGCGGCATGCCCTACACGATCCTGGAGCCGTCGATCATCTTCGGCGAGGGCGATGAGTTTGTCACGAAGCTGGCCGGGATTGTGCGCCTCTCGCCCTTCGTGCCCATTATCGGCACCGGTGCCAATCTTTTCCAGCCGATCTGGGTCGAAGACGTGGTGACGTGCGTCCTGAAGTCATTGGACGACGACTCCTTCCTTGGCAAAACCATCCAGGTGGGCGGTCCCGAGCATCTCAGCTACGAGCAGATCGTCGACGAAATCGCCCGAGCCCTCGGCAAGCGGGGCCCCAAGCTCCACATCCCATTAGCGCTGATCAGACCAATGGTGCGGGCTATGGAGACCTTGCTACCCAGCCCACCCATCACCACCGCCCAGTTGGCCATGCTCTCGCTGAAGAACGTCACCGACCTCGACTCCGTCCCAACTCACTTCGGCTTCACCCCCGCGTTCCTGCGAGACAAGCTCGGGCACGTCAGCCTCCCTTGACCTCGCCGTATCCCTGTGCTATTATCCCCGTGTTGCGACCAACCAAATAGATGCGCTGCGCCCTGGTCGCGCCACGCATGTGCAACTGCCTGCGGAGGTGACACCATGCTCAGACTCTCCGCACGGCCCGTTTCGGCGGGAGCCTCTGGCCCCGTTGCCGGCCGCCTCGTCAAGCCAACGAGGTGCCTGATCGTCGTGTGCGCACTCTTAACGCTGGCCCTCACCCTCACTCTGGCCTATGCCGGTCCCTGGACTGATCTCGGAACTTCCAATGCCCCCACCGCCCGCTACGGGCATGGCACTGTCACCCTGCCCGACGGAAGGGTCTTGCTCTTTGGCGGCGAAGAGTCTGATGGAACTCTTAGAAACGACTTGTTTGCCTTTCAAAACAACAACTGGGCCTCGGTGGATCAAACGAACCCGCCGAGCCCTCGCTATGGTCACACGATGGTCACACTGCCCGACGGGCGTGTGATGCTCTTCGGTGGCGAGCAGAGCGACGGAACCCTATCAAACGGTTTGTTCCGTTTTCAAAACAACGGCTGGGGGCCGCTTGATCCGGCCAACGACCCACCCCCGGCCCGCAAGTACCACACTTCCTGGCAGAGCGGCACCAAGACCTACGTCGCCGGGGGCACGGGTGTCGACGGGAACGACCTCAAGGACACCTGGTCCTACGATTCCACGACGAACAACTGGCAGCGGGGGCTCGACGCCCCCTTTGCTTTCAGCGGTGCCGTGGCGCTGAGGCAAGCCATCGACCTCTTGATCATCGGCGCTTACGACAGGGTGCTCAGCTACTACGAGCAGGGCAACTCGTGGGCCCAGAGGACCCCGCTGGTCGAGACCCCGCTGGGCCTGACTCCGCCCACCCGCCAGGGTGCAGCCTTCACCACCGATGGCTACAAGGCCTGGCTGGCGGGAGGGATCGAGGCCGGGGGCACCTACTCGAGAAGCACGTGGGAATACATCGTCGAAACGAATCGCTGGGTGCAGCGCGAGGACCTGCCTCAGGCCCTGGCCTATGGCAGCGCAGCCTACGTTTCGAACCTTCCCGCGTCGTCTGCGGGGCCCGGCCTGGTCTTGTTCGGCGGGAGGACCAATAGCGGCACGGCCATCAGCACTACATATGGCCATGAGCCGAAACTAGGCACGGAGAAGGTGCTTAGCTCAGGCGTCGGGAAGACCCTGACCTACGTGGACACCCGGGCATTGACCACCACCGTCAGGTCGTCGATCGACTCGGTTACAAGCACAATGATTCTCGATTTCACTGCGCTGCGGAGGCCATCCAACCCCCTTCCGGCGGGGCTGACCTCTGCCGGGCACGTCTTCACCCTCGATGCCCTGGCCTATCCCGCCGGCACCGCGTTACCAGGCTTCCAATTCAATGCCCCCGTCGTCGCCACCGTCTACTACAGTGCTGCCGACGTCCTCGGCATGGA
>JACQUC010000160.1 GCA_016210495.1 Chloroflexota bacterium | reverse complement strand
TGACGTGCTGGCGGAGCAAATCGTTGATGTTGCACATACTCAGAATCAACCTCCTTCTCCACCAGCTATTTTACCCTTTCTTGAAAACCATTGTGTAGTACCACCGCTCACTGGGCGGTTTGAGGCGAAGCTTCATTAGTACTGGGTAGCTCAAGCTTGCGGCAAGCAACTGATTCGGCCGCAGGGACGGGTCGTTTCCATCAGGCCCGTCCACAACGTCGTAGCAATAGCCGCGGGTCGGGTTCCAGAAGCGTTGATTGAAGCTAACGCGACACTTTTCAGCTTCGGCCAAAAATGGCGTCGGGTCTTTCCCGCGCTCCTTTCGCCAGCCAGCCAAAAGACATAGCGCGTTGTACCAGAGAGCCTGCACCTCCACCGGCTTGCCACATCGTGGCGTGACAACCCAATCGCCAACCTTGGCGTCCATCCAGGTAAGCTGAAGACCTGGCGCGCCGGCCCGCAAAAGTCCGTCGCCGTGGTCCACGGCGATCCCGTGACGGGTGCCTCGCTCGTGCCAGTCCACGATGCTTTGTAGAGAGGGCAGGATCTCATCGACAAACGTGGGGTCGCCCGTGGCACCCTCGTAACGGGCGATCGCTTCAAAAAGCCATAGCGTTGCGTCTACGGTATTGTATTCGGGCACATCTTCTTCATCTGGCAAGCGGTTCGGGAGGAGACCCTGATCGAGAAAGGTCATGAAAGTGGAAAGTACCTTTCGAGCCTCCTCAGCCCGTCCCGTGGCCAGGCAAAGCCCTGGCAGCGAAATCATTGTGTCTCGGCCCCAGTCGGCGAACCAGTGGTAGCCAGCGATCACGCTGCGTCCCGCGGTTCCCCGCTGGACGAGAAACTGGTCCGCGGCGAGGACGAGGCGCTGACGAACCGGGTCGTCCGGCGTCGCCCCTGCTTGATCGAGCAATGCCGCTTGACGCGCGTACTCGCCACTAATGCCCGGCGCCGGCTCGATCTCAAGATCACCTCGATCGGTGGTGGCGATGAAGGTCGCCTCCTCGCCTTGAGCGAGCTCGATGTGGAACGTGCCCGGCGTGAAAAGGTCTTCCAGGCTATCAAGGCCGCTCTCACGCTCCCGGCGATGAAGAAAGCGCCAATACCAGATCCCCGTCTCTTCGAATCGCCCCCGTTGCAGGGCAAGCCATAGAGGGGTGGCCCGAGTATAGGCCTCGATCCGGCAACTTTCAGGTTGGGCTTGAATATCGAACTGCCAAGCAGCGTCGCCGTGGGTTTGCGAATGGTAATCGCGATGGGCGACAAATGGCGCAAGACGCAGAGCAGTCTGCCCCTGGCCCGACAGAAGCTTGTATCGGACGAAAACGGAGTTTCGCCCACGCGCCAGCCATAGAGTTTTCTCGAGCACGGTATCACCGACCCGGTATCGCCACGTCGGTAAGGTGCCAATCAGCGAAAATCCTTCCAGAAAAAAGTATCCATTGGGATGGATCGTCCCGTCGTGGTACTCCGCTGCGTGCAATGGGTAAACCCCATCGGCTACTTCGATCGTTTCGTGCATTCTGGCCAGCAAGAGCGTGCGCCCGGCCGGCGGCTGCAGGGCCGCGATCAGGAGGCCGTGATAACGGCGCGTATCGACGCCCAGCACCGTGCCGGAGGCGTAGCTGCCCAAGCCATTGGTTACCAACCACTCGTAGCCAAGGGCGGATTCGAAGTCCTGCAAGGCCGTCCGCTCCAGACGTAGAATCGGCAAACGGCTCGCTGGGTATCCAATGACGTTCTCAATCATCGTCGCTAACGATCATATTAACCTTGATGGCTTGGTCGGCCTCCAACAGAGTACGGAACAGTTCGGCGTGGTTCTCCAAGCCCCTGATGGAATGCGTCAACAGCCGGGCCAGCCAGCCAGGCCAGGCAGCTTCGGACAAGGCGAAGTCGGCGATGCCGGTTTCGAAGTAACCTCGATGCCCGTTTACGGAGCCAAACATAACCTTGTTGCCGAGAACAAACTCGAGATTGAACTGATCGCTATCGACCTCTGTTTTGCGCTCGCCGCCGGTTACCGACGAGAGCACCAGGATGCCGTTTTTGGCGACAGCTCGAGCTGCCTCAAATGCCAGTGGCGAATAGCCACTCGCCTCGAAGATGAGATCAAACGGGCCAAATGCAGCCGTCGCCGCAGGTAGAGAAACTTCACGTAAGCTCACGTAACGCGCCCCGATTTCCTCCACTAGCGACGCGTTTAGATTGGGTTGAGGGGTGCGAGCGAAGGAGGTCACATCGAGGCCCCGCAGACGCAAGGCGAGCGCGGCCAGCAGACCGATCGTGCCGGCTCCCATAACCGCCGCCTTTCGCGGCTGCCATACTTTAAGTCGCCGCTGAATCTCGCAGGCCTGCACGATTCCCTTTTGAGCCACGCTCATTGGTTCCACCAACACGCCCACGTGCTTTAGACCTGGCGGCACTTTCACGAGGTACTCGGGGGCATCCACGTAGTATTCGGTCAGGAAGCCGTGCATCAGGTTGATGCCACGCTCGCAGTAGACATCGTCGGTGGTCATGTCGTAGGCGCCGATCTGGTCATAGATCGAGCCACCGGGACGGCGCACCGTGGCCACGACAAGGTCGCCGGGGGCCAACTCGCTAACCTTGGGGCCGACTTCGACTACCCGTCCCAACGACTCATGCCCGACGACCAGGAAGTCGTAGCCCGCTGGCGCCGCCCCATATTCTCCAAAGTACAGCTCCTTATCCGTCCCGTCGACGCCTACCTGCCGGACTTTGACCCGCACTCCCCGCCCACCAGGCACCTCCTCAAGACACGGGGGCGCCAGCTCCACTATGCGACAGCTTTTCGGGTGCCCAGGGTAGATGGCTACAGCTTTCATAGTCTGACTCTCCAAACGTTGGCTTAGTTTGGCTTGATGTTCGGACACAAGTGACCTCCTTATTTTAAGCGCTCGATGAGATGCTCACTAACACGTAGAGCATTGGCGATAATGGTCAGCGCCGGGTTGCAGGCAGAACTCGACACAAAGAAACTGCCATCGACGACGTAGAGATTATCCAGATCATGCGCCTTACAGTTCAGGTCGAGGGCCGAGGACTCCGGGTCGCGCCCGAAGCGAATCGTGCCGCACTGGTGGGCCACCCCAGCAATTGGGATCTTCTTGCCCAGGTAGATCGAGCAGGGTAGCAGTCTGTCCTCACATCCCACTTTCGTAAGCAAGCTCTTGAGTTTGGCGATCAGACGCTTATGACCCTCCATGTTGTTCTCCGTGTATTTCAGCACGATCCGGCCCTGGGAGTTGAGGGTCACGCGATTCTCTGAGTCAGGAAGGTCCTCCGACGCGACCCAAAGATCGAGGCTGTGCTGGGCCATCACGTCAAGCGCCTTTCTCGGCGTGTACTTGGGCGCGTCCGCTGCCAGCATGGCCGGCTTGGACTTGCCAAGCATCTGAACGTGCCCCATCGGATACGGCCAATCGTCAACGCCGAAGTAATAGTCGTTCAGGCCAATCGTCTTCTCGAACACGGTCGGATTTGGTCGGTGCGAAATGGCAATGAAAGCTAAATTGTTGTGCGCCATGTAATGCCGGCCGACAACGCCAGAGCTGTTGGCTAGCCCGTTTGGGTGTTTGTCCTGAGCCGAGCGCAATAGCAGCGCCGCCGAGTTGATAGCCCCGCAGGCGACCACTACGATGTCGGCCGAGTACTCTTCCACGGCGCCATCGCGCTCCACGATCACCTTTTTGACCTCTCGTCCCGAAGTGTCGGTTTCCAGGCGCTGCACGTAGGCATGAGTGTGAAGCGTCAGGTTCGGAGACGCCAACGATCGTTCGACGCAGATAATATGAGCGTCGGACTTGGCGTTCACCAAGCAAGGGAAGCCATCGCACGTATCGCAGCGGATGCAGCGGCTGCGATGGGGTTTATCTTCATCGAGCATTATTCCAAGGGGCAATGGGAACGGGCGGTTGCCGATCCGACTTAGGTCGTCGTAAAGCCCTTGCACTCGTGGCTCGTGGCTAATTGGCGGATAGGCATAGGGAGTGCTTGCCGGTGGCTCAGTGGGATCAGCGCCGCGTTCGCCGTGAACCTGGTAGAGCTGTTCGGCACGGGTATAGTACGGCTCAAAATCGTCGTAGCTCAGTGGCCAGGCGGGAGAGATGCCACCATAGTGTTTCAACTCGCCGAAATCCTCGCCGCGGAAGCGCAGAAGCGCGGCGCCGTAGAACTTCGTGTTGCCGCCAACGTAGTAGTGTGTACCGGGGTGAAATGGGCGGCCGTCCTTGTCGTACCACTCTTCTTTCGTCTTGTACTTTGAATCGACGAAGACGGCTTGCGCGTCCCAGTTGTCTTTCTCGCGCGGCAAATACCCGCCCCGTTCCAAGAGCAAGATCTGCTTGCCAGAGGGAGCCAGCGCCTGAGCCAGGGTGGCTCCTCCGGCGCCGGCGCCGACGATTATTAGGTCATATCGATTCGCCTGTGACATTCTCTACTCCCATTTAATTCGGACCTTGTGTTCATTTGACCGAAGCCGGATGCCACATTCGACCCGGCCAGATAGACCCGCATTTGTTGTGATACAGGTACTGGCATGCCGTGCCGCCACCGGTAACGCTTTTTGCGCCGCATCACTTAGATCACTGCTGCAGGCGAAACCCAGGCGCCCGTGGCGCCCCGTAGTTTGGCGTGGGTGAGAATGAACATGAACTCGTACACCTTGTCACGAGCCAGCTCCGTGGTCGACAGGTTCTCCACGATAAACAGTCCGTGCCGCACGTTCAGGGATTGCGGCACGACGAACGGCTGCGCCGGGTCTTCCGGCGGAACCGGCCCGAAGCTCCAGGTGTCGCAACCAGTCAGGGACACCCCTTGCTCAACCAGCCATAGGGCCAGACCCAGCCCCGGACCGGGCTCTCCTGAGAGATAGGTTGCGTTGTCCTGCATCCACAAATCCCCCCATCCGGTGTGAAAAAGAACCGCATCGCCACGTTTGACTTGCTGCTCTTGTTGCTCAAGAGCCGCCTCCACGTCTGCCACTGAAATGACGTACCCGGATGGCAGTCGGCCTACTCCCCGCAGGCGAGCTACGTCAACTAGAATGCCGCGGGTGACAATCGGCGGTACTGTGTCGATCCCCAGCCTGCTGGTACCCCACTCTTCCGCGATCTCGATCAGCGTGTGTCCGTTGTAAAAACGGTCGCCAATCTGCAAGTGGTTCAAGGCATCCAGGTGAGTGCCCATCTGTGAAGTGCCGTGGAGGACATCGACGATCCAGTTAACGCTGTTCTCTCCCCAGCCGGCAGGGCCTGCCCCCGGCCGGCGGCGATTAATCAGATGGGCATTGGTGACCAGGCTTTGCCGAAAGCTCCGGCCCGGAAAAGCGGGCACGTTTTCGTCAAGAACGCGTCCCAGGTCATACACCCTGCCACGCAGCACCAGGCGAGCGGCCTCCACTACTATGAGGGGCGTTATCTCGTTGAGCATCCCGATTTGATCATCCGGACCGAATGGGGATGGCCACCACTGTTGTTGTGCCATACTGCCTCCTAACTTGTCCGCGCGGACTTTCCAGATGTGCCCAGGGCGGACTTTCCAGATATGCTCAGGCCGACGACTATCGCCGCCATAAGGAAGGCGTAAAGGCTCGAGAGCCGGAAAACCAGCGGAAGGCCTATCGCCTCGCGAACGAGACCTACGCTGTTGGAGCCGAAGCCCGAGCCCAGCATTATGGCGGCGACCATAGTGCCAGAAATGGCCGAGGCCAGATCCGGTCTCTCGGTGGAAGCAAGGCTGATCGAGAGTGGGAAGAAGAACGACAGTCCGAGGCCAGCCAGGCCTAGCGCCAGCATGCTCGAAGCCGATCCAGCCAGAGAAGGGAGGGACAAGAATGCGGTTCCCACCAATAGAGGAGTGAACAAGTAGAGTATCTGCGGCCTGAGCCAGACAGCGACGAGGGCGAACAGCACCCGGCCGGTCGTGACCGCCCCCCAGAAAACCGCGAGCGCCAGACCGGCGTCGCTAATGGTCAGGCCTGCGTCTTGCTCGAGATAGATCGGGCTCCAGTTGCCAAAGGTGGTTTCGCAAATGCCGTAAAGGAATACGGCGGCCGCATACAACCAGACCCGGCCGGGTAGATGGCTCCCCTTGCCTTTGCCATTTGGGGCCGAGCCTTCGTGCGACAGCGTCATAGGAAGCCCGAGTTGAAATCCCAGCATCAGCGCCAGCGCCACGCCGACGGCCGTCGGCGCGCCCCACCATGACCCGAGCCCCAGAAACAGGCCCAGGATAATCGACGCAAGAACCTGGCCGATGCCGGTTAACACGTGCAGCCCTGTCACCGCGGCGTCCGGCCGGTCCCGAAACAGGTCGAACGCATAGGTGTTCAAAGCCGTGATCGTAAGACCAAAGCCAAACCCCACCGCCCCGGTAGCGAGCAGGAGGAGGACGAAAGCCGGGCTTCCGCTATGGATCACCAGTTGGCTAGCGGCAAGTAGCAACATGGCCAACACGTCCGCCAGCAGGCCGGCCAGCAGTACTCGCTTCATACCAAAGCGCGCCGCAAAGCGGGCGGCGGCGGTCGATGCAACGATGGCGGCAATGATCTGTGGCGTAAACAGTATGCCGAATTGGCTGCTCGTCAGCCCGTGGAACTGCGGATCGGTGAGCAGGGGCCCTGCCGCAGGGAAGAGGATTAGGGAAATCCCTTGCAACAACCCACTCGCATAAACCGCCAGCACCGTCTTTAGCTCCCGGCCCCCGCGGATTCGGCTTGCCCCTGGTGGGACATCTGCGCACATCGAAAGCCCTCTGCGGTTTTGAGTATCATACATCCAGCGCCGGGTCAATACCAATGTGAACCACGGAGGCCCTGCAAGATGGGTAGGTCAATCCTGCACTACGCGGTAGCGCATCATCTTGCAAGCATTCCGTGAAGCACATTCAGTTTTCGCAGGCGTCCCAAGTTTAGAACTACTTTACCAACTCGCCGTTCCACGCCGCCATGCCTCCCCTGAGGTTGCGCACACTGGCGTGGCCACGCTCGGCCAGGAGAGTACCGGATACCTTTCCCATTGGCCCAGTGTGACAGACCAGCACTGTGTTGGACTCTGGCGCCAGCTCGTTCATCCGCTTGTCGAACTCTTCAAAGGGGATGTTCTGAGCCCCGGGAATGTGCCCGGCTCAGTATAGCTCCGGTTCCCTGAGTGAGATCGACGATCACGAGCTGTTGACCCGCGTCAATCTCGGACTGGAGCGTCCGCGCATCCATCGTCGAATACCCGGTCTTGGCCGGACTGCCGCTGGCACCTTGTGCCGAGGGTGCAGTCTGATTTGAGGCGCTCCCGCCGCTCGCGCAGCTTACAAACACTATTGTAGCACCTACCAACGCTACCACCACCCAACGACCAAATGCCATATGGACTTCCTTTCACCTGATCAAGAAAAAGTAGTTGGAATAGAGATAGTAACCCGCCGAGGCGACGAAGAGCAGGGTGGATGCCCAGAGCACCCGTGCCTGCAGTGGGCGCACCAGACTTCGCCCCTTGCGCGCAGTGTAGTGAGCCACGGCAAGGGCCACGATACCCAGCGCCAGAAACCAGAGCTGATACTTCGAGAAGAATACCGTGGTACCGAAAGCGACGCCACTCAGACCGAGCGGCAAGATAATAATCGGGGCGAATCAGGCTAGGCACGCCAGCGCAGAAGTGACGGCGGCCAAGCCCTCTGTCATCCTTCTCACCATCGGACAGCACCTCCTCCAGGGCGTACAGCTACCAGCAAGCTGTATCCCAACTCCCCTCGGTCCACAGCCAGTGCTGCGGCTTTCGCCATCACCTTCGCCTGCTCGATATCGCCTATCGGCAGCCCCAGCTTGCCAATCTTCGCCAGGAACTCTGCGCCCAGTAGCTTGCCGCGGATATCCCGCGCCAGATCGCGCAGCGCTTCGTCGTGCGCTTCGGCCATCGGCTCGGCAAACCCTGCCTCTCGCAACAGTGAGACGTATTCCCCAATGGGACGCGCGTCTCCCAGGCAGGCGACCCAGGCGAGGATGCTCTCCATTTCCCTTGGCAAAGAGCCGGACCGCGTCAGATCGGCCACGCCGATTCTGCCACCCGGCCGAAGCACCCGAGCGAACTCCACTGCCGCAGAGGGCTTATCCGAGAAAGTGCAAAAGGCGCATTCGCAGACAATGGCATCGAATGAGGCATCCACGAACGGCAGGCGCTCGGCGTCTCCTCCTTCAAACCTCACCTTTCCGGCCAAGCCTAAGACGGCTGCCCGTTGTATTGCTTCGGCGACCAACCCCGCGCTGTAGTCGATTCCCACGACCTCGCAGCCGAAGCGCTGAGCCAGAAATATTGAGGTGCTGCCCTTGCCCGAAGCTACGTCGAGAACGCGAACCCCCGGCCGCAGGCCGAGCAGATGTCCCAGCCGTTCGGTCAAGGTAAGACCGCCGGGATGAAAAGAATCCCCGAGCAGTAGGCGTGCCCAGTCGCTTGAGTAGAACGCGGCGCAGCAGGACTTTACGTTTTCGCCAGAAGGCAGTCTGTCGCTCATTGGTTCGATCCGTTACCGCCTGATGGCGATGGAAACGCGAACGTCAACGGCCTGGGCTGGAACCTGGTGCCTTCGCGGCGCGCCTTGGCTCGAGCCTTCTCCTGAGCGGCAAGCTGCGCTCGGGCCTGCTCACGGTAGCCAACGTTGTTGTAGGCGCAAAAAGGTATCTGCTTGCCGTCGGGC
>JACQUC010000158.1 GCA_016210495.1 Chloroflexota bacterium | reverse complement strand
GCGCAAGCAGGGAGTGCCGATCTTCGCCGCGCTCCGCCAAGCCATTGCCGGTGCCCCATTCGCGCCAGCTATGGCGTAGATGCACGGTGCTGAGTAGTTACGAAGTTCTGCAGAATGTCGAGCGCCACCTCGGGCCGGAGCATGCTCGTGACGGACGCTCTGACGTGGTGAAGCTGTCCTTCCTCCTGGTTCTGCTCGTCGCGCCAGGGTCCCCACTGATCGATGGGCATGCGGATGGATCCATAGCGAAACAGCTTGCCCTCCGTGGCGAACGAGAAGACGTTGGGCACGAACATCGCCGACACCTGTTTCTCGTAAACCTCGTTGATCTGGAAGGCGCCGTCAAACCACGTCACCGCGCTGCGCGTGGGTGTCTTGGCCTCGCCAATGACCAGCGGCAGGCCGTTTACGACGAAGACCACGTCGAAGCGTTTCTCCACCGGGCCGGCCTGGAAGGTCCACTGGTTGCACACCGTCAGCCGATTGTTGGCCGGCTGGACGGTATCCACCAGCCGCACGGTCACGTGCTCGCCGTTGCGACCGAAGGGCATTGTCTTCTCGCCCCGCAGCCAGGCCACAAAATTCTCGTTGGCCCGTACCAGTCCGTCGGCCTGAACAGAAAGCAATATGGCGCGCAGGTAATAGATGACCTCGTCGGCACGGTCAGGCTGAGCGGCTATTTCGGGGTTGAGTCTGATCAACGCCTCGCGCACCCACGGCTCCACCATCACGTCGCGGTATTGGCGGGGGAGCTGGACGGCTGGCAGGTAATTCCAACGCGGCGGCCGGAACTCTCCGCCGAGTGACGCTGTGTACCCAATGTCGTGTTCTCGCAAGACCGGCGCGGTGCCAGATGAGAGCGACTCGGTCCTGGAGACCGAGTCGCTCTGGAAGCTATGCCTGGGGACGGCATCGAGAATCATCTGCTCGACGGTGTTGGATTCGGTGAAGGTCATTTCACCACCTCCCAGTGGCCACCCTTGTCCGGGCCGATTCGCCGGATTCTACCCTGTGACTTCATCTTTTCGATCTGCTTCTTGATCGCTCTATCGGTGATGCCCACGGATAGGGCGAGTTCCGCAATGGTAATCCCAGGATTCCGCCGCATGAGCTCGACGATTTTCAGTGAACTTTTCAGTGAACCTTTCGGTGAACTTTCTGCCTTCACCGAACTTTTCTCCGAACTAAGGCCGGGTTTCACCGACCTTCCATCGGCGTGCGGTGAACCGTGGCACTGAACAGACAGCCATCCCCGGTCGTCGACGAAGTCGATCTCGGGCCAGTTTTCCAGCACCCGCTTCAACTGGCGATGGCGTCCTCACAATGGGCGATATGGGAGAGGGGCGTCAGCATCACTGCGGGCATTCGTGACTCGGTGCCTGCAGACGGCATCGAGAATCACTTTTTCGACGGTATTGGGTTGGGGGAATGCGTTAATGTTCTCGCTTCGCCTGACAGCAATCTCCACACCTCCTGGTATTCAGCCCCAGAAAGAGTGGCATTCTGGGGCCTGGCAGCCTCCCATTGACCAGGAGCGAGTCTCTTCAGAAAAGCTCGTGCGTGCTGAACCCCCACATCTCCCTCTGCCTCCACCACCTTCCCATATTCGACACCGAGTGCTTCCGCGACACTTCGAGGTACGGCATTCATGCGCATTAGCACGCCTTCCTCGGTCTTCACCCCATGATAGATCATGGCTGGCAGGGCATTGATCTTCCTTCGCTCGGAGGGTGACAATGTGTGAAAGTCGATCCCCGAGAGACGGCTCAATGCCGAGATGCCCCACGTTCCATTGTTGACCAGATTCCGATAGATAGCCTTACAGGTGTTGGTGATAGCCTTGGTGTGATCTCCTTCGTCCCTGAAATACTCGGTAGCGATCTCTTCAATACTCTTGCCACTGACCCACGCTTTCGTGATGTCGGCAATGTGCCTCTGGTCGACTCCGGGTTCTGTCAATTCCTTGAGATTCCTGCTGAGCTGGGGAATGCGCAGCATCACGCCGAGGAGGTCTGCTATGCCTCCGCCATCCTCAAACAAACGGCCCGGAGTCCAGTCTGCGGGGGTCAACTTCCGTTCGAGATTATTCAGTCCAGCGAGCGCTCGGCCTACACCTTCGTAAGAAAAGCCGGTCATATCCGCGAACTGGACCCACTCCGGGTGCTCCGCCAACTTGGCCACATAACCACGCGTCGCCTCCAGGAGTTTATCTGCCTTTTGCTTGCCATCTGGAGTCCCCCGCAGAATTCCATACCCGAAGGTATTCCGAAGCAGTTGTTCAGTGTTTGCTAAGACAGCATCCAGGTTTTGTTTCTCGTTCCAGAGGTGCGCCACGTAGCAGCGAAAGTCCTCCCACTGCTCGCCCTGGATGACTTCTTCCAAGGCGAGGGGAGTCGCGGCATCCACGAGTTCGCCAGCTAGGGCCACCAGTCTGGAGACGAGTTCGCCAGTAGCCTTGCTGACGTAGGCTCGGATATCGTCCGGTGCGTTCCCGGCGGCAAGGCCGACCACCCCGACGCTATCGTGATTCATGCGCCCCGCTCGCCCCGCAAGGTTCCAGAATTCCCTCGATGACATTTGTTTGCCATAGGGATACTTGTTCGAGGCAAGGAAAACAGACGAAACCGGGAAATTGATTCCTTGTGCAATCGTTGTCGTGGCACATAGGACGCGAAGATCCCCCTCTTCAGCCAGCCATTCGATCAGCATCCGGACCTCGTCCGAAAGCCCGGCGTGGTGAACGCCAACCCCACGTGCGAGCAGGGAAATGAGTTCGAACCCTGGACTGATTTCCGATTCCAGGAACTTCTGAACGAGCGCGATGTTTGGAGAAAGTGGATCAAGAAGCGGCAGCACCTTCGCAGCCTCGCGAGCCATCATCCACACGGTGGATATTTTGGTTGCGACCGCAATGCTGGTCTTGCCCCTCTGCGAAAGCACGGCCGCCATCGCTGCGGCCTGAAGCCCGAAGCCGGCCTGTACCCCATTCTTGATCACATTAGATTTTGGAACTGGCAGGGGCTTGGGATTCCCGACACGGTGCACACCGTCAAGGTGAAT
This sequence comes from Chloroflexota bacterium, assembly GCA_016210495.1. The sequence goes on along the minus strand of JACQUC010000158.1, from coordinate 35,743 downwards.
CGTTTTTGGCGTGGTCGTGAGCGTTTCGAAGGTGAGACGCCACCCAGCCCTGGCGGAGTCGTCGGATTCGGCTTTGAACATGCCAACAATGCGCTCGTTCGGTTTCCAGACCGTCGTTCCAAAACTGATGGCCCGACCTGCATTCACATCCTGCGCTAGCCACTGGGCAAGGGTCTTCGCGTTCTCCACGTATGGCATCAGTAGGAGAAAATTCGCCTGGGCGCATTCCTGTTTGATGGTCGCCAGAAGCAACTCGATTCGCATCCCACGGTTTTCGTCCTCAATATTGTGGGCCTCATCCATGACTATGAGGGCCAGCGGGCGGGGCACCTTCTTGTTGCGGATGACAAGCTGGAGCTTCTCTGGTGTAGCCACAAGAACGTGAAAAGTGCTCTCGCTACCAACTTTTGTAAGAAGGTCTTCCTCGAAGGCATCGATCTCCACTGCCCCGGTCAGCTGTTCTACCCGCACGCCAATCGGCTCGAAATCCCGTCGCAGCCGGCGTGTGATCTGACTAGCGAGTGCCCTCGTGGGTGCCACGTAGGCGACCCAACCGTTTTCGGCATCGAACTGGTTGAGGGCCTGCAGCATTCTAAACTGTGCGAGGAGTGTCTTCCCTCCTGATGTCGGCATGTCGATCACTACGGCTGTTGCTGCCTGATCGAGCAGCCCTTGCTCCTGAAGAGCCGCGCGTTGTGGCGGCAGAAGTTCAAACATCGCTTGCTGCTTGGTGATCTCGCCAATAAACCTGCTTACCCGGGAGTTCACCGCCCGTGCCACCCACCAGACGGAGCCCGCCACAATCTGGCGTGAAGCGGCGTGTAGCCACCGCATCAAGGTTTCCAATGGTGCATCGGCCGCCGCTGCTGCAGACTCTACGGCGGAATCGAAATGCTTGTCCAGAAGCGCACCGATAGCGACCGGTTCGCCCTGCAGCACATACTGGGCGAGCAGTTCGGTTCCTCTTCCCCAGTGATATAGAGCGATCAACCGGAGCGCCATCGCTCGATCTTTCGTGTCGGAACCAGTGTCGAGCACTTGGGACTCAAACGTCTTTTGGTCTGCCCTCAACCCCGCAACGATCTCTCGTACGCGGTCGACATCGTCCCACCCTTTCTTCCGAAACAACCTGGTCCAGCAATCGAAAATCCTATACAGCAACCTTCTGTCCCAGGATTGGTCTGCGACTGAAGGAGCTTCAGTTTCCTCTTTGTGCTCGCCATACCACCTTCGCAAGTCCGACCAACGATCCCCACAGTAGGCGACCGAGGAAAGATGCAGAATGTGAAGGACTCTTTCTTCATCCTTCGAGGGAATATCGAACAACCGGCGCAGTTCAAATGCACGCCACGCCCCTGCGGCGCACTGCTCCCGTGCTTCTTTGTCGCCAGAGGTAGGGTTTACGAACGCCGCCAACCCCTCGATGGCAGCCAACTCGTACGCCAAGGCTAACCGCCCGAGCAGATTGTCATCGCCCTGGCTCTCATCAAACGCAATCTGTAACTGCACCCCAACAGTCTGTTTAACGAGACGGGCGTTGGCCACGATCAAACCTCGATCACGCTGGGCTTTTCCCACGGCAAGAACCGCCCAATGGTTATCCACTCGATGGAGGGCGTCATCAGTCACACTCATGACGCACCTCCTTTCCTGCTCCCAAGCACCTTCTGACTTAGAGTAGCGATGGAGCCCGCAGGCAAATAGAGCGCGAGCAATTCCACGACCATGCTCTCAGGACAGCCCTTGGCTAGCTTTGTTGCGCGGGCACGCCAATCATCCTGATGCGGATCGACGTCACGCACCATCAAGCCGAAAACCCGCACATCGGCGGAGTCGGAAAAGTAGCGAGTGGCGGCACGCCGATATTGCTGCTGCCACGGAGCACCGAGGATTGCTCTGCGGGCGAGATACAAGACCAGTTGGTCCCGGATGGATTGATCATCGCGAAGGTCTTCAAGCTGCTGCTTGGATCCAGTTCGACCATACGTGGTCCCTGGCGGATATCTTGCCTCGCTGGAGGTTTTCACTTCACCGAAAGCCAACCGGACGGTCTGGCCGTCGTTCTGGAACCCCACCAAATCCGCTCCAGGAAGGCTCGATCCCGCCTTCCGCTCATCTCGCGAATCAGGCCACGGAAAAAAACAACCCCGGTGAAAAGTGAGATAAGATTCTGCCAGGGCTTCGCCCACCCGCCAATCCTCGGGTTCTTTCGTTCGACTAAGCGCCTTACGAACATTATCCTGGGCGAATTGGGTGTCCACTAACCCCCCCAGGAAAGCTGCTATATCTTCATTCCCCTCATCATCAAAAACCTTCTCTGCCACTGGGCCCGCCAGACATTCGTTCAGCTCGTCTTGATTAAAGGAATAACCGATTCCTGTGACTGGAGCGGTTCCGAGCGTGTAAGTGACTGTCCCAGCAGGGATCATAAGTTCAAAATCTCCATGCGTTCAGAACGCAACGCACCGCCGAAGGAATTCCTCCGAGAGCAGGCGTCCTCGTGCAGGGCCAAAAATCTCGCCCCGCCACTCTCGGCGACAGCATCGAGAATCAACTGCTCGTCGGCGCTGGCCTCGGTCAAGGTTATACCACAACCTCGGTGACGAAGCAACGGAGCCAACTCCTCAGTTGTACTTGCGCACTCTTGATGGATGCGAATGCAGAATCCAGTTGGCGAATTGTGGTGGTCAGCTTCGTCTGGTTTTCGATCGGGCTGATGGGGACCAGTAGCTCCTTCAATACAGTTGAATTGATCGTGTTCAGGCCGCTTGTACTCTTTGCGTGGCTGCGAATGTAGGCTCGCCCGCGCGCGCTGTTGATGTAGAGATTCAGGTAATCAGGCAGGAGCACGTTCGAGCAGCGCACTCGCATCAGATGGTTCTGGTGAAGCATGGGGGAGAGCTCTCCGCACCAAACCGCCGCTCGACCAATCTCCTTAACGTTGGCGTGACCTTCCACAACTAAGACGTCGCCATTCCTAAGAGCAAACCTGGCTGCTTCGCCCCGTGTGCAGTTGATGGTCTTGATCTCACTTAGGTCAAGGCGTTCCCGAAGAACATTCGCGACCCGAAGATAAGGCCGCTGTTCCAGCAGGGTCGCTCGGTAACCTCCGAGAGTAATCCCATAGCTGACGTCAGCAACCGACCCAAGGTTTTGCCTTCGGCCCGTTGATGCAGCTACTTTGAAGTGTTCCCCAACTACCGAACTTCTTGTTTGTTCAAGCACCGCACTTAAAGAATCGTGATACAGGCTAACCTCATCCACCGCCCACAGTATCTCCGCCATGCGGCGCTGCTGGTCAAGTGCAGGCAGGTCGAACTCCTCCAGCTTGAGGGTCGACCAGTTGATTGTGGGCGACAGCGAACCCACCGAAATCTCCACGGCCCGGTTCATGAACCTGTCGCTCATCATCAGGAAAGGTAGGAACTCTGGCAGTACTACGTTCGGCTTCGCCCGCACGACCATAGCGTGCGCGGAGCATATACCGTCCATCTCCGCCACGGCCAGCTTGCGCTGGTAGGCGCGGCGGCGCCCGAAAACGATGTCTCCCTTGCGAAAGCGGAGCTTGGTGCCGATTACGTCACTGCCCCTGCCCCAACGCCGGATATGCAGACTGCCGGAGTCGAGGTCGTCAAGCCCAACGTAGATCTCGTCCGGCAAATCCACCGGCTCGACGCGCTCGTTGATGCTGTCAGCAAACGCGCCAAATGGTAAGTCGCTTCCACTTGCTGCGCCTGAGCCAGCCGGGCGCCGTGTACCTAAGACCGTCGCCAACGTCGTGGAGACCGAGTCGGTCTCGGCCCACTACTCCGAACACGCCGTTCAGCGCCTCGCGCACTTCTCTTGTGGAGTTGAGCCACGTGGACAGCGAATCTGCAGCTGAGCAGCCGTTTGTCACCGTCGTTGACTCGGTCGCGGCGACATACGTCGGAATGTTGAGATTGCCGTCGTGACTCCTTATGTCGGGCAGCGTCGCCACCCGGGCAAACCCGGGTACGCCCCTGAACTCCCGATAAGCGGCGAGAATGCGCTCGATATGCTCGTCGGTGAGGAAGCTCTGGGCACGCTCGCGAGTGACTTCGTTGACGGCGCTGATGAAGAGAATCCGCCCTTTGCGTTCTCTTGGCTTGGCGGCACGGCAGATGACGACGCAAGCTTCCATCGGCGAGTTATAGAAAAGGTTCGGCCCAAGGCCAAGGACGCATTCGATAACGTCGGCCTCGATCAGCTTGCGCCGCATGTCGGCCTCCTCCTGCCGAAACAGGACGCCGTGCGGGAACAGGATGGCGCAGCGACCGGTCTTGGGCGCGAGACTGCACAGGATGTGTTGCCAGAAGGCGTAGTCGGCCCGCCCCTGCTTCGGGGTGCCAAAGAGGTTGCGGCCCCAGCGGTCGGAGGCGAAGGCGCTCCGGTTCCATTGCTTGACGGAATAAGGCGGGTTGGCTACTACGACGTCGAATCGCATCAAGCGGTCCCCCTGCACCAGCTTGGGCTCGGCAAGGGTGTCGCCACGCACGATCTGAAAATCCTCGATGCCGTGGAGGAAGCAATTCATTCGGGCGATGGAAGACGTCATCAGGTTCCGTTCCTGGCCGTACAGACGGACGTTGCGCCATTCCTGGTCGTGGCGGCGCAGGTGGGCGATGCACGAGAGCAGCATCCCACCGGAGCCGCAGGTCGGGTCGTAAATGGATTCGCCCGGCTGTGGCTCGAGCATCTCAGTCATAAGATGGACGACGGTGCGGTTTGTGTAAAACTCGGCGGCGGTGTGGCCGGAGTCGTCGGCGAACTTCTTGATCAGGTATTCGTATCCCTGGCCGAGCTCGTCCTCGGGCAGGTTGGCGAGGGTAAGGTCGAGGGCGCCAAAGTGCTCGACCAGGTCGCGCAGCATGGCGTCGGAGAGACGGTCCTTGTTGGTCCACTGGGCATCGCCGAAGATGCCGTAGAGCTTGTCGGGGTTGGCTGTCTCAATGGCGCGCATCGCGGTTTGCAGGGCCTGGCCGACGTTGGTAGCGGCCTGCCGCACCTCCCGCCAGTGTGCCTCGGGCGGTACCTGGAAGCGATGGTTTTCCGGGAAAGCCGCATATACGGCGTCGCCGCCCGACTCCGCGAGCGCAGACTGAGTCTCCTCGTCGAAGACGTCGCACAGGCGCCTGTAGAACAGCAGCGGGAAGATGAACTGCTTGTAGTCGCCCGCGTCGATAGTACCGCGCAGGAGCGTAGCCGCGCCCCAGAGGTAGGATTCCAGCTGTTGCTGGGATACCCGAGTCATCTTTTCAGCACCTGTTGGAACCAGAGGATGGCTGCTTCACCCTCCTTGCGGGTGACTTCATCGACTGTGCGGCTGTGTCGGATGCCGTTTCGCAGCTCGGCGAGCTGGTTAAACTTCGCAATAAGCGTCTCCTTGTTCGTGAAACGCGGTTCGAAGCTTTTCCAAAGAGTCTTGCTCACGATGGTATCCTGAAGGTCGCGAAGGTCGAAAAACTCCAGCTTCCCGCTGAGAGTTTTGTAACGGTCGGCATCGAAAGCGGCGTTCCTCTTGGTGGCCTGACCGACTCGTTCGTCCACTTTCTGAAGCACGTGTGGTGGAATCAAGGCTGCGTTGCCGTCCAGGGTCACGTCAACCACCCTGCGTACGCCGAGTTCGCATTGCTCGATGTCGGCATCCAAATCACGGAACTGCGGCGAAAGATCGAGTCGCTCCTTGATAAGCAGGTTTTCGATGGCCTCCTGGATGGTGCGCTGTCGCTCGGCTACGAACGCCTCAAAATCATCGGGGCCAAATGGGTCCCGCAGGAGGATGCCTAGGGCTGTCGGCGAGACCAAGTGGGATTCAAGAACTGCGCGCACCGTCGCCTCGCCGTTCGCTTTGATAAGCTCTGGGAGGTACTCATTGGGAAGGCGGTCCCTAATAACGAGCCTGTTAGTGTTGGCGGTAAGGGGCGTTCGGTTCAGGATGGAATGAATAAGACCGCCTTTAATGTTCTTAGTGCCCCACGTCGCGGGGACAATGTGGTGGTCATCGAGATCGCCGTGTTGGGGCACGTCGCCAGTCATCCAGTCCCGAGCGCCCTGAAGGACGAGAAGGTTGAAGACGCCGTTGTAGACTGAAGTGCCGCGCTTGACTTCTTTCCGCAACTCCAGGTTGCGGAAGCGAGTGGCGAATTCCGTGACCAATGCTGGTTCGGCCGCATCGTCATCGAACCAGGCTTTGAGGTCGAGAAAATCGCGGGCGCTGGTGGACTCAACCGACCCGGAGTAGCGATTTGTAAAGACGGAGGCCCAATACCAATGCCGGAGCTTGCGGTTAGCATCGAGTTGGTGCTGTGGCGGTTGGGTCTTTGAATACGCCCGTAGGGCGGCAAAAACCGGAAGAATGGAGAAGTAAGGCAGGAAGTTGGCACTGACTGCACCGTATTCGCGAGGGTCGCGCAGTACCGTGATCGCGCTTTCAAGGGCATCGACCGCAGCCCTCCACCGTGCCTCGAAATCCGCGATGTCCGGGATGAGTATTTCTTTGCGACGGGAGCCGTCAGGGTCGCGGATGGGCTTCTCCTGTCCAGGGAGAAGGAAGTACAGATACTTGGGTGAGCAGTAGGCCTGGCGGAGAATGCTCATCACTTGCAAGATGTAGACATTCATTCTCTCGGTCTCGACTTCTTCAAGGCGAGGTGCAGCGTCGCGCCACATATGCTTGAGTTGGAGTCCCTTGGGCTTGAGTAGGGCGTTGATTAGGTCAAAGGCGTCTAGACGGATGCCCCTGCTATTGATTTGAGTGAAGATATCGCACACCTTGTCGACGGCGATGTCTCGGTCAAGTTCAATATAGGAGATCTGGTATTGATCGACGATGCCTCTGAGATGGTCTCCGAAGGCCCGCGCATTGTCGGCGTGGGCCATGGCCACCTTGATGGCCTCTTGACCGGCGGCCGCACCTTCTGTGCCCCGTGCTTTCCAGAACTGCTCGTAGCCTTGCACCCAGTTGGCTAACTCCCAGCCGCCCGCCCCAATGACCGACAGAGGAAAAAGGTGCGAAGCGAACTGGTCCTCACGATTCCTGAGAATTGCAGTCCAGTGCCTGGTGTGCCAGTCGTAGCCAAACGCCTCGTCGTGCTCCTGGGCCATGAATCGGTCAACCCTGATGAAGTAGAAGGCACGGCTCGTGCGATAGGGGAGAGGAACATCCGGAGCGAGGAAAGCGTATAGCATCGCAGTCAGGCGTTGCTGCCCATCCAGGACTATGTATTCCGGGTTGCCAGTATCTTTGAACCCATAGATGTGCTCGCACGAGAGTGCGTCGAAATTTTCCGTCTTTCCTTTCCAAAGTAGCAGGCTGCCAATGTAGTAGTCTAGAAAGATGGACCTCATCAGTTCTCGGATGTCCCACGGGTTCCACTCGAACTCCCTCTGGAAGTCGGGAATTACGAAGCGTCCTTCTTTGATTCGATTGATAAGAGTATTCAAGCTGATATGATCCGGCTTTTGGGCATCTTTCATTTGAGCACCCCCTCTCTTTGCAGGATACCGACGAGCCTGTCTTCTGCCGCAAACGCCGCCTCTGCGCTCTCGCGCAGTCTTTTCATCGCCTCCTCTACCGTCAGCACCGGCTGTCCGTTCTTCGGCTCGACGTAGCGCGGGATGTTTAGATTGTGATCGTTCGCGGCGATTTCCTCCAGGGTGGCCACCCGGGCGATGCCCGCCACGTCTTCAAACGCGCGATACCAGCCATGGATGCGCTCGACGTGCTCGGGCAGCAGCTCGTTCTGGGCGCGGCCGGGCTTGAACTCCTTCGAGGCGTCGAGGATGAGCACTCGGTGCCTGCGGTCCCGGGCCTTGCGCTGGCGCAAGACGAGAATGCAGGCGGCCAGGCCAGTGCCGTAGAAGAGGTTCGGCCCGAGGCCGATGACGGCCTCGAGCAGGTCCATTTGCAGAATCTTCTGCCGAATCACGCCCTCCTTGCCCATGCGGAAGAGGGCGCCGTGGGGCAAAACCACGGCCATGCGACCGGTGGCCGGCGCCATCGACTTGACCATGTGCTGCACCCAGGCGTAGTCCCCGGTCTTGGCCGGCGGCATTCCGGCCAAGTTCCGGCCATAAGGATCATTAGCCCACACTTCGTCACCCCATTTTTCTAGGGAGAAAGGTGGATTGGCGATGACGCAGTCGAACGTGGCGAGGTTGTCGCCGGAAAAGAACGCTGGATGCCGCAGCGTGTCGCCGCGCACTACCTGGAAATCCCCCGCCCCGTGCAGAAAAAGGTTCATCCGCGCGATGGCCGAGGTGGTGAGGTTCTTCTCCTGTCCGAAGAGCTTGCCCCAGAGGGTGCGGTCGTCGCCGTGCTTCTCCCGAACGTGGTGAATGGCTTCCAGCAACATGCCGCCGGTGCCGCAGGCGGGATCGTAGATTGACTCGCCTTCCTTGGGATCGAGAATATTGACCATCAAACGCACGACCGAACGCGGAGTATAGAACTCCCCCGCCTTCTTGTTCGTCAGGTCAGCGAACTTCTTGATCAGATATTCGTAGGACTGGCCGAGAATGTCCGCCTCTGCCGCCTGGTTGCCAAGGGTGATGCGCGAAAAGTGCTCGACCAGATCGCGGAGCAGCAAATCGGGGAGTCGCTCCTTGTTGGACCACGCTGCATCGCCGAAGATACCGTAGAGCGTCTCCGGGTTGGCCTTCTCGATGCCGCGCATAGCCTTCTGCAGCGCCTGACCCACGTTGGCCGCGACCACGCGCACGTCGCTCCAGTGGCAGCCTTCGGGGATCTGAAAGCGGTAGTTCTGTGGAAAGAGCGCGTATTCCTCGTCGCCATCCGATTCCGCCAGCGCCGCCGCGTATTCTTCGTCGTATACATCTGAGATACGCTTGAAGAAGAGCAGCGGGAAGACGTAGGTCTTGAAGTCGGCGGCATCCACCGGCCCGCGCAAGATGTTCGCGGCCTCCCAGAGGTGGGACTCAAGTTGGTTGAGCGTGATGCCGCCGTCAATCATCGTTTGCTTGCCAGCCAGACCGACCTCGCTCATCAGACCGACTCGGTTTCCAAAACCGAGTCGGTCTCGTGCCCCGCATACGGCTGATCCGTGGCCCCCTTCTTCGCTAGCATAATATACCAGGCCGATGAGAAAAACAAGCCGGGGAAGTAGGCCGTGTCATGCACGGTTCAGGAACACTCGTGCTGGTTAGCTGCAGGCCTGGCGTTAGTTTGTCTGTTTTCCTGGTACTTGGCGTGGTGTCAGTATGCTTGTGGGCCAGGCACGGCCAGGGCATTGCGTCAACGCCTCCAGAGCGCCGTACCGGCCGCAGTCATCTCGAGGAAATGTTCGTCAGGGAGACAATAGGGGCTACTGCGCGGTGCCGCTGCCGGCTAAAACCGACTGGTCGGTAGGCAGATCATACTATCCTGCCGCCTATGTGTCAACAGCCAGGCGAAATGCCGCCCTCAACTTGCGGCCGACATTCTTCCGCCTCGGTCACACGTCACAGGAGCACCAAGGCAGAGCCGATCAGAAGCAGGTCGTTGCCGAAGAGCACCCAGCGGCTGAAGCTTTCGTGTTTGCGGTTGAAGACAAAGGCGAGAAGTAGTACCCAGGGCGGCGGCAGTGTAGGCGATCAGGCTCCCGACCATCGATGTGCCACCGTGTTCAAACGCCCACTTAATGAAGATGGGACTCGTGCCAAAGGAGCACGCAGCACCGGCGCCGTGCAGCATTCCCAGCCACAGCGTCCGGCGGTCCACGTCTTTGCCCGGCTTAGTGCCTTGTGCCTTTGCCTGCACGGTTCGTTCCCTCAAGGCAATCAACGTGGGACCCAGCAGCGAGATGGCCATGCCGAGACCTACCAGGGGTGTGATCACCTCTCGCAGCACGACGATGGCCAAGAGCGCGCTGACCATCGGATATGCCCCCGTAACGGTGTTGGCGCGATTGGAGCCCACAAGCTCGACGGCCCTGTAGCTGAGGGTGCGCCCCATCGCACAGTTCACCACGCCGGCAACGGCAAAGAGTCCGTAGGCTTGCCACGGCAACTGGCCGATGGCGAAGATCTCTCCGCTGAGCGTGGCGGCAACCAGAAAGAAAACTGGGCCAAGATAGATGGTGATGCTGGAGAGGTAGTCGGCGCTGGCGCGCAAGACACCGCGCCGACTGATGACGGAGTTCGCCCCGAAGGATGCGGCGACGCCGAGGCCAAATATCGCTCCAAGCAAGTCGGTAGAACCTCACAGTAAGGAAGTCGCCAGGCAGATTATGCCTGCGTTGTGGCCCGCCTCTCACAAGGAATCATCATCCAATAGCCAGGCCGCGGCCGCTTGCCAGCGTAGCGGCTCAGGCAGGTCCGGTTGCGGTGGGATGGCGTCTAGAGTGATTAGAAAGGGCGTTGCGTCAGGGTATTCGGCAGCGGCTCCCGCCAGGGCCCGCGTTTCTCGGTCTCGGGTGGCAGAATCCGACAAATCGGCGCATACCTGGAGGAGTACCCATCTGCCCTCGGGAGAGCGTGCCAAGAAATCCACCTCAAAGCCCTCATTGGTGCGGACGTAGGTCACATCGAAGCCACGACGCTCTAGCTCCACCAGCACAGCCGTCTCCAGCGCGCGCCCCAGATTGAGCCGTCCCGTGCGCTCATAAACTGGCAGCAAACCCGGATCGACAGGGTAGATCTTGCGAGGATTGACCATGCGTTGTCGCTCCGATGCGGTATGCAGGGGTATGACGCGCACGAGAAAAGCGTCTTCCAGATAGCCCAGGAATGAGTGCAGCGTGTCTTTGCCCACCGGGATGCCCTGGGAACGCAGCGAATCGTAGAACTTCTGCACGCTAAAATGCGATGCGGCATTGCTCAATAGATGGCGCTGCAGCCAGCGCAGCGGCAAAGGGTTGGAAACACTATGCCGCTCAATTACGTCGCGCAGGATGACTACGTCCACGTAGGTGCGGAGCAAGTTGACGCGGTCGCGCGCAGGCACACCTTGCGCCTCCGGAAATCCACCCACCGTCAAGTACTCTCGCAGTCTGCCATCCATCTCCGAGCGGAGTGATTTCGGCCAGGTGGAGCTGGGCAGGCTCGTTTCAAACCCGGCGTGGCGCAAAGCCTCGCGGAAGCTAAAAGGATGGATCAGTACCTCCATTGCGCGCCCCCGCATGCTGGTAGCCACTTCACGGCTGAGCAGGCGTGCCGAAGAGCCCGTAAGAAACAGGTCCGCGTGTTCGCTATCCATCAGTCGCCGGGCAAAGGTTTCCCATCCGGGCACTATCTGAATCTCATCGAAGAAGAAGGTCACGCGACGGCGATCCTGTAAGCCCGGCGCGAGCCGATAGTACTCTTCCACAACCCACTGTAGGTCCGATGCCTGCATGCCAGCAAGACGCTCGTCTTCAAAATTGAGGTAAAGCAACGTTTCGCGTGGCGCACCGACTGCCAGCCGATCGGCCAGACACTGCCATAGGAACGTGGTCTTGCCACTACGCCGCATGCCGATGACGGCCACCGCCTTGCCACGCACCTCTGGCAATTGTGCATCGCGCCGTGTGAATGGTGGAATGGGCGCCGTCAGCGAATCGCTGATTAGCTGCCGCAGCAGTTCGCGCATTGTCCCTCCCCAAAGGAGAATATATCATAAATCTCTCACTGTGCCAAGGATAATATTGCACGGGGACACGCGCTGCTCTAAAGCATGGGGGCTCATTTCACAAGACCACCAGGATGGTGCCGATCAGCAGCAGGGCGTTGCCGAGAAGAACCCAGCGGCTGAAACTCTCGAGTCGGCGATTGAAGATGAAGGCGAACAGCAGAACCCAGACGGGATACGTGCGCTCCACCCAACCAACCGCGATGACCGTGCCGTACTCGAAGGCCAGGTAGCGCAGCAACTGCGCGGTGGACGACGCCAGCACGCTGATGAAGATGAGCCTGAAGGGCTTGCCGTCGAAGCCAAACATCTCCTCCCTGGTCTCACGCGCTAGCAAAGCGGGACTTACAGCCAAAGCGGCCGCGGTATAGGCCGTCAGAATCCCGATGATGGAGGAGCTGCCGTTCTCGACGCCCATCTTGATGAAGATGGGGCTGGCGCCAAAGAAGAGCGAGGCGCCCGCGCCATAGAGCATGCCTTGATACAGGGCACGGCGATCGATCTCCCGGCCCACGACTCTGCCTGGCAGATGCGCGGCTTTGTCGACTGTTTCCTCTTTTAGGGCGATGACGACCGGACCGCACAGGGAGACGATGATGCCAATGACCATCCACGGCGTCAGGGTCTCCTGGAGCACGAGCATCGCCAGGATGGTGCCGGGGACCGGAAACAGTCCGACGATAGTGTTCGAGCGGTTCGAGCCGATGAGCTGGATCGCCCTGAGGCTAAAGGTGCGCCCCAGCGCGAAGTTAACCACGCCCGCGGCGACAAAGAAAGCGTAGCCTTGCCAGGGCACCTGCCCGAGTCTGAAGATCTCGCCCGAGACCGTCGCGACAACCAGGAAGTACAGCGGGCTGAACGAAATGCTAACGAACGAGAAGTAGTTGGGGCTGACGCGCAGCACGCCACGCCGAATCACGACGTTGTTGGCGCCGAAGCACGCGGCCGAGGCAAACGCCAGTATCACCGCGGCCACGCTACAGCGACCTGGAGGCTATGTAGCGGCTGGGCAAACCGTCGCCGCGGGTTAAGGCGTGTCTGGCCACGTGTCTTCTCGGCTTGATGGTATCCACGTTGTCGGGCACAATAAACGAAAACTGAGTCCCGTGTCAAGGGGGTTGGCGGAGGCCGGGAGTCGGGGACGCGTAGCCGTCCGCCTGAGGCGGACGCCGGGCTGTTCGAGTGCCGAGACGCCTGAATAATGGCTTGCGCGTGCTGTGGCGAGGCCATCTTTGCCCCGGCCTGGTACAGCAAGGGCGCCCGCAGGCTAAAGCCTTCGGCTACGGGTCCGTCCCCCCGTTGGCCGCTGAAGACAGCATGCATAAGCCCTGGGCGGCCTAGCATATTACGTTGACATATGCCCGCCGTCGTATGATAATAGCTACCGCAACATAAATGATGCACATCAAGCCAATAGGCTTATCGAGGTTTTTGATCGATGGAAATCATTCCTGGCGTACACCAACTAAAGGTGCCGATACCCAATAACCCTCTGGGGCACCTCAACTCGTATCTGATACGGGGGGACAAAGGCTGCCTGCTCGTCGACACGGGATGGAACACCGAGGAGGCTTTCGTCTCGCTGGGTGACGGGCTGCGAGAGCTGGGGCTTGGCTTCAAAGACATCGCCGTGACGGTGATCACCCACGTGCACCCCGACCACTACGGCCTTGCCGGCCGGATCAGGCAAACGTCGCCGACCAGGTTCGCCTTTCACCTCTGGGAGCAGGCGCTCATCGAGCCAAGGTACGTCCACTTCAGCGAGCTGCAGCTCAAGATGGGGCAGTTCTTGCGCAACCACGGGGTTCCGGCGGAAACGGCCGCGCCGCTGGAGAGGGCCTCGTTGCCCGCCCTGGACTTTGTCACGGTGGCCTGGCCCGACGAAGTTCTCTACGGCGGAGAGACCTACAAGGTGGGGGAGTTCCAGCTCGAAGTGATCTGGACGCCGGGGCATTCCCCGGGCCACGTGTGCCTGTACGAGTCTACCAAGAAGCTGCTCTTCGCGGGCGATCACATCCTGCCCACGATCACCCCCAACGTAAGCTATCACCTGCAGTCGGGGAGCAATCCTCTTGGCGACTACCTGCACTCCCTGAACCTGCTGCGGCGGTTGCCGATAAGCCTTGTTTTGCCAGCCCATGAAGACGTCTTTCAAGACGCAAGGGCGCGCATTGAGGAGATCGTGCGCCACCACGAGGAGCGCGAAAAGCACATTGTGTACATCATCGCCAATGAGCCGCAAACGGCGTATAGTGTGGCCCAGCAACTGGCATGGAATATCCCGGGCAAGTCGTGGGAGCGCCTGGACGCGCTGCACCAGCGCTTCGCCGTGACCGAGACCATTGCCCACCTGGAGCTGCTGCGCCTGGAGGGGCGGTTGGAGCGCTCCATCAAGGACGGATTGATCCTCTACGGGCTGGCGGCGTAATCAATAGCACGTCGGCACGGGTACCGGCCGCTCGGGACCTACGTAAACCGCGTCCTTGGCGCAGTAGGTGCTGCACAGGTAGCAGGTCATGCAATCATCGTGATAGGCGATGTAGACGTTTCTGCCCACCGTGCGGAACACGTCCATAGGGCAAACGTCGTAGCAGATTCCGCAATCGTTGCACTTATCGTAATCGATTCTCTCGACAGCCATAGCAGCTACTCCCTTCTGATCCCGGCGGGTGTGGTGAACTCCTCGGTGGGGCGGATGTAGGGGGTCGGCACGTCCTCCGCCCATAGCTTCCATCCATCCCTGTCCTTCTGCACGAACGTGTGCTTCAGCCAGTCGCGGTTGTTGGTGATAGGGTACTCCTCCACGAAGTGGGTGCCACGGCTTTCCTTGCGCACCTGCGCCGAGCGGAAGAGCGCCTCGGCCACGAGCAGCATGTTCTTAACCTCGTTGGCCTTGGCCAGGACGTGCAGGTCCGTGGCGTGGAGCTGAGGCAGCAGCTCAGCGCGCATCTCAGAGAGGCGGTCGATGGTGTCCTGAATTCGCTTCTCGCTCTTGATGTAGAAGACCTCGCACTTGAACAGCATGTCTTGCAACTGGCGAACCACTTCGTCCGGGTCGATGCCCGAGGTCCGCAGCACGGGCTGGACGTAGGTGTGACGAGCCTGTTTGAAGGCGTCGATCACCTCGGACTGGGCGGGCGCCTCCGCCTGGCCGGCAGCGTACTCGCCGGCGAACCGACCGCACCGATGGCCCGAGACGATGGCGAAGCCGGCTGCCTTGCCGGCGGGAGCGCCACCCGACCCGTTGTTTGCTTTCCAGGCCGAGTCGCCGGCGGCGAACAGTCCGGGGATGTTGGTCTCACAACTCGTGTTGATGGCGATCCCCCCGCCGTTGCCGACGTGGCCGCGCGGCACGGGCACCCACTTCATGGGCCTGTCCAGCGGGCTGTAGCCGATCTGGTCGTAGACCTTGAAGGTCTCGGGCAGAATCTTGCGGCAAAGCGCACGGTCGGCATCGCTGCAGGCGGTGGCATCGAGGTAGATCGGGCCCCGGCCCTCCATCACCTCGCGCGAGAAAGCCAGCGCGAGGTGGTGCAGGTTTGCCCTATCTCCCAGATGCGGATCGTATTTGTGCATAAACCTTTCGCCCAGACCGTTGATGAACTTGCCGCCGATGCTGACCATCAGGTTCATGCCGTGAATGTCATAATCCGCCGAGCAGGTGTTGGAAAGAAAGATCTCCATATTCTGGAGGGTGGCGCCGGCCCGGAAGGCGGCGGAAACGCCGTCGCCGGTGATGTTCTTCATCCCCAGAAAGATGCCCTTAAAGGCCGTGGCTCCCGCCGTCATCACGACGGCTTTGGCGCGGAAGAGATGGCTCTCGCCCGTGCGGTAGTTGAAGCCGAAGGCGCCGCCGGCCTTGCCGTCGGCCAGGAGTAGATCGTTGACCATCACGCGCTCGACCAGGTTGACGCCGAGCTCCCGGCACTTTCGCCTGAGAACGTCGACGTAGGGTCTGGCCTGGACGATGGTGCAGTAGGTCTTGATGTGGGAGCGGGCCTGCCGGCGGACCAGATTGCCGTTGGCGTCCCGCTCGAAGATCTGCTTGCCGTACTTGCGCGACCACTCGTCGGCCTGCAGGTAGCGCTCGTAGGATTCGTCGATGTAGATTTTCACCCAGTCCTGGTCGGCCAGGTACTCGCCTTCGACGACGATCTCCTCGAACCATTCGTCCTTGTTGTACTCCGGCGTCCAGATGAGCAGGATGCCGGCAATGAAGCTGCTGGGGCCGCTCCTGGCGACCATGCCCTTGTCCACAAGGACAACCCGCTGGCCGGCCTCCCTGGCGGCGATGGCGGCCCACATACCGGCGAAGCCGCCGCCGATCACCAGCACATCCGTTTCGGTCTCCACCACGTCTTTCATGCGACTGGCCATGAACTCCTCCAATGTTCGTTTCGCAAGGCAAATCGGTTGCCGATCCTCACGCGCATCCTATCATCGGTGGGGGGATTGTGTCAATGATCAATGAGGCTTTTTGATCCTGCCTGCTATCGATACCTTTACAACTAGGCTCCCCGCATGCCCTAATACGCGCGGCTTGCTGGCAGGCGAACCACAGCGGGTTACCTTGGATAAGCCGACACCAACTGGATAGAGGTCAAGTGGGGAGGAAAGACGATGCGCCTCATTCTTGGTCTATGTGCCGTCACGGTCGCCACCCTAATTCTTCTCATTTCACCTCAGCCTTATTTACGATCGGCCTCCCCCGAGCGCGTCTTTCTGCCGTTCGCCAGCAAGCCGTTGCCGACTCCAACCCCTACTTTAACTCCTACCGCTACCCCTCAGGGCACTGCTACCCCTCTGCCCGGCACCGAGATCACAGTCAGCGACAATTTTGAGGATCCGAACTCAAACTGGCCTGTCGCTGATCGTGGCGGATATGCTTCCGCCTACGTCGATGGCGAGTACGAGATTTCGGTGCGCTGGTCCGACTTGACCTTGGGTGCTTCGAACGACACAGTCGTGCGGTTCTCGGACTTTCGCGCTGCCGTGGATGTACGCGTGGTTTCCTCTGGCGGTTCGCCTTTGCTAGGCATTGCATTCGGCATCCCGGCTAACCGGTGGAACCTGGCCTACGTTTGTTTTGTGGGCAACGGATACGCTCGCTTCTGGCGCTACGATGGCTATCGGTTGGATCCAATCTTGTCGACTGTCTCGCGTCCCCCTAGTGACCTTTGGGCTGGTGGTGCGAAGAGCCGTCTAGAGGTTGTACGAACGGGCAGCCAGGCTAACTGCGCGCTAAATGATGTGCTGGTGGCGTCCTTGGATGCCCTGACGGCCTCCCCAGGGGAAGTCGGTCTGATGGTACGGACCCCATCCCTCACGCGGAATGCGACGGCCCGCTTCGACAACTATTGGGCAACAGGCAGATGGGCTGAAATGATCCCCACTCCTACCAGTACGCCTACTTCTACGCCGTGGCCGACGTCGACATCCACGCCAACACGTACTGCCACCCCAACTCCTTACCCATGATTCACGCGCATCGCCTCCCAGTCGAGCCAGGCCGTGGCGTACCAGATCAATGTTGCCCATAGCGGAGCAACCATCCAAGGCAGCGTCGACTTCCACGCCAATAGTCGGATCCGTTTCGCCATCGCCCACTCCGAGCGTCATCAGCACCCCAACGCCGTCGCCAAGGCGCAGCAGTGTGTTTTCGTTCGAATCCGTTGATCCCGACCGGTAGTGAGACAGCAACATTATTACGTGCAAGTTTTCTATGCACTCTGGGCACCAGCAACGATGAAGACCCGGCTACGTTCACCACGAAGTTTTCATCGCCCGCCGGGCGACCACCGGGTGATGAAAATCTATTTTCACAGCAGAGCACGAAGGACAGGAAGGCTGCACCAAGCCCGGCGCACTAGCCTTCTTCCCTTCGTGTGCCTTGGTGCCCTTCGTGGACACGGCATAGGTAACCTCTCTCAGAAAGGGAAAGGGGCCAGGACCCTCGTCTCATCCAGGTCCTCTCGCGCCATTGTACCGGGGTGCTATCTTGATGCGCAGGGGTGCAGATCGTTACTCCCCCGATATCTCCTCATACTCCAGCCGCTTGAACGCCAGGTCGAACGATTCGCCGGCTTTTTTCACCAGCACCAGGCCGCACCAGTTGGCGTCGTCCGTGTCGGGGTAGATGCCAAAGCGGGTCTCTTTGCGCTCCAGGGACGCGCGGGCCATGATCTTGGCTACCAGCAGCATGTCCTGCACCTCGGCGGTGCGCATGAGGTAATTAGGCGGCGCGATTGGAGGACGCAGGTAGGTTGACAGCCGAAACAGGTGTAACCTAGAATATGACCGAGAGCGACGCGAGGGGGCCGTTTATGGCACTTTACCTACCGCGAAGGCGGTTCACAGTAGAAGAGTATCACAGGATGGCTGAGGCAGGTATCTTGGGAGAGGACGACCGCGTCGAGCTCATCGAGGGGGAGATCACGGAAATGACGCCTATTGGCCGTCTACACGCCGCCACTGTAAGGCGACTGAACAAGCTATTCATCAGCACTTTTGGGAGCGATGCCGTGATTGGCGTACAGGATCCCGTCATCCTGGATGAGTATTCGGAGCCCCAGCCCGACATCGAGCTTCTCCGCCCCAAGGCCGACTTCTACGCCTCGGGCCATCCCACGCCGGCAGATGTCTTCTTGCTCGTCGAGGTGGCCTATAGCTCGGCGGATCCCGACCGCCGGGTTAAAGCGCCCCTCTACGCCAGGAAAGGCATCGCTGAGTTTTGGCTCGTCGACCTGGAGCAAGAGACTATCACCGTCTATCGGGATCCTTCCGCCGACGGCTATCGCACGGCGCGCGTCTTCCGCAGCGGCGAACGAATCTTCTCCGCCGCCTTTCCCGACCGCTCCCTCGCCGCCGAGGACATTCTGGGTTGACCTCTTTGGCGTGCAGCCAATTTGCGCGGGCGCTGTTCGCCAAAACAGTCCCTAGCGACAGTGGACTGCGGAAGCCGCCGTAGTCGCGCCGCTACGGTATCTGGCTGTAGTCCAGCCGCTTGAACGACAGGTCGAACGATTCGCCAGCTTTCTTGACGAGGACCAGGCCGCACCAGTTCGCGTCGTCCGTGTCGGGGTAGTCGACGCGGTGGTGGTAGATGCCAAAGCGGGTCTCTTTGCGCTCCAGGGACGCGCGGGCCATGATTCTGGCTACCAGCAGCAGGTCCTGAACCTCGGCGGTGCGCACGAGGTAATGGTAGTTCGCCGCTTTGAGGCGGTCCGCGTAGGCCTCGATATCCGCTAGCTTGCCCAGCGCAGTCTGCAATCCCAGCTCGTTGCGCTCGGTTCCCACATACTGTGACATCACTTTGCCCAGCACTTCCTCGGCCTCGCGATAGTCCACGCCTTTGCGCCGCTTGAAGGGGGCGAAGACCCTGCGTTTTTCGTCGCTGACCTGCTTGTCGCTCGGCTCGGGCAGGGCGCCGACGCTCAGGGCGAACCTGGCGGCCTCTCTGCCGGCGACGTAGCCGCTGGTGGTGCTCTGCGCACAGGTCGAGGCCTGGTCGACGCAGTCGCCGGCGGCGTACAGGCCGGGGACGGTCGAGGCGCATTTCTCGTCGATGTGGATACCGCTGCCCGTGCCCTCGCAGGGCATGCCTACCGACCCCTCGGAGATCGTCACCTCCAGCGGCTGCTTCGCCAGGTCGATCCGCTTCTGGCGGAAAAAGTCGGGCAGCGTGTCCTTGTCGTAGCCGAGCGTCTTGTTCAGGTGGCTCATATCGGCTTCGGAGAGGTGGCGACAGTCGACGTAGACCGGCCCGCGCCCTTCGCGCATCTCGGTGAGCACCGCTTCGGCCAGCTTGTGCCGTGGCGCGTTCATCCCTTTGGGGAAGTAGCGCTCCATGAACTGCTCGCCCTGGGCGTTGATGAAGCGCCCGCCCATGCCGGTGAGCGCGTTCAAGCCGGCGGCGCTGAAGCCGTGCGGCACCACCGAGACGAGCACGTACTCCATGTTGGCCAGCGTGGCGCCGGCCCGAAAAGCCATCGCCTGCGCCGCTCCGGTGTTGCCCGGGAACTGCCAGGCGTTGAAAGGCAGGCCCGAGTGGTTCTCGAAGATGCGCGCCACTCTCCCTGTCGACAAAACGGTGGCTTTCGCGCGGATGGCGACGAACTCGCCGGTCCTCACGCCGAAGGCCGTGGCGCCCACCACGTGCCCGTCGGCGGTGAGGAGGTTAGTGGTGACGAACCTCTCCAGCGCCTTCGCGGCCAGTCGCTTCGTCTCGCGTGCGAGCTTGGGCTTGAGGTGCTTACCGTTGAAGTTGATGGCGTAGGCGCCGGGCCGGCCAAAAGAGCGGGTGCGATAGAAAGTACCATCGGGCTGGGTGAGCGGATTGCCGATCCTGGCCATCCGTGCGATGGCTGCCGTGAGCTCGCGGCAGTAGATGGCGTTCTGGATGCGCAGGTCGCCGGCGCCTCGGGACTTCTGCGCGAAATGCCTCAGGAACCCCTCGCGGGTGTCCCACTCCGGCCCGGTGTTGAGGAAAGCGGCGAAGTGGTCGATGCCCCCCGCGATGGAGCCGCTACGGGCCAGGCTGCCCTTGTCGACGACGAGCACCTCGGCGCCCTGCTCGCGCGCGGCGATGGCGGCGTTCAGGCCAGCCAGCCCACCTCCGGCGATGAGCACGTCGGTATCGATAACCCGGTCGGCTGCGAAAACGCTCATTGCGACACTCTCTTTCTGGGCAGGTACCGCCCGCCCCCAGCCTCGACGACCTTGCCGTCCTCGGCCACGATCTTCCCGCGCACCATCGTCAGCACCGGCCAGCCTTTGAACTGCCACCCCTCGTAGATGCTCCAGCCGGTGTTCGAGGGCGACAGCGCGGCGCTCCAGTCGACTTCCTTGTTCAGATCTACGATTACAAGATCGGCATCCGCGCCGATGCCGATGTTCCCTTTTTGCGGGTAAATGCCAAAGATCCTGGCGGGATTGTAGGAAGTAACCTCCACGACTTTCTCGAGCGACAGCCCGCGCCTGTTCACCCCTTCGCTGAGCAGCACCGGCAGTATCTGTCCCGAAGTAGCTCCCAGCCCCACGGCCATAAAGCCCTTCTGCCAGATCTCCTCACCCTTCAGCGCGACCGTGTTCGGGGCCGTGTCGGAGCCCACCACGCTCACGACGCCGTCGCGAATACCATCCCAGAGCCGCTCGTTGTCCTCCCGTGCTCTGATCGGGGGGTTGGTAACGACCAGCACCGGCTT
Source organism: Chloroflexota bacterium (assembly GCA_016210495.1). Next base: position 14,914 of record JACQUC010000158.1, on the reverse strand, counting down.
TTCCCGCATAAACTTGGGCAGGTTGTCGTGGTTGTGCGTCAGGAACTGGGGACAGGTCTCGCCAATCACGTTCTTGCCCTCGTACCTGGCCCGGGCGACGATATCCACGCCCTCTTTGATGGTGACGTGAACGATGTACAGCGGACAGCCGGCGACGTCCGCCAGGAACACAAAGCGATTCATACATTCCGCCTCGACGAAGTTCGGGCGGCTGTCGTGCCAGGCGCGGACGTCGTTCCTGTGCTCGACTTTCCTTCTTAAGTACGGGATTATGTCCGGGTTCTCGGCGTGGATCATGCCCATCGCCGGCCATCCCTCCGCCTTGAGTTGAGCGACCCTCTCGAACCCGTCGAACACAAAGCCATCGTCGATGCCCGAGCCCCCCACGCCGGCCGCCTCAGGACCCTTGTAGCCGATGGGAAACTTGAACGTGGTTATGCCGTACTTGGCCGCGACGGAGAGCATCTCGTCCTTGCGCAACTGGCTCGCGATGGACATGTGGAAGACGCAGTCCACGATGGCGTTCGTTTCCCAGTCGCTCTTGAGACCGCCGAAGCTCTCGGCTATCGTTTTCTCCGCCGGTGGCTTCATATAGAAGCCCATGGTAGTGACGCCGCCAAGCGCCGCAGCAGCGGACTCGGTTCTGGAGATGAGGTCCCAGGGCGCAAATGGAGGGCTCGGCAGGTAATCAGGATGGCAATGCAAATCGCAGACGCCGGGAAGAACGTGTTGGCCCGCCGCGTCGATGGTCCTCGCCGCCGGGGGCAAAGCCGTTTCCTTTGCGGCGATGGCGACGATCTTCCCCTGGTCGATCCCGATCGCCCCGGGCGTAATGCCCGCGGGGCTGACGATGCGGGCGTTCTTGATCAATAGGTCCATTGCTTCAGGCTCCTCACGTACCGTAGTCAAGATGCACGTCTACCTGGTAGAGACGACCCGCCGGGTCGTCTCTACCAGGCACCAACTGGAGACACCGCCAATTGCAAGCGAGCTCACGAGCAATGTCCCCTCTCCCTTCCAGTGCCCCTTCCAGGGAGAGGGGACAGGACGGTCGCCCAGGCTAGGCTCTATTACCATGATGTCAGGTTCTTAGCTTAACACACATCGGGAGACCGGACGGCCGCCCCTACGCTAACGAGCCGCGGCCGTTTCTAGTAGAGTGTCTTTACGAACCCGCTGTCCTCCAGCTCCTTCAGCAGGCGGCTGTCGATGAATTGCTCAGGTTTCGCATCCTTGGCCTGGGGAACCGAGCTCACGAGCTCATCGATCACCGCCTGCACAGCTTCTTTAGTGGGATACGGCACCGCGGGCAGGGCCTTCGGGACGTGGGCGTCGTAGGCCTCCTCCAGAATCTCCTTGTCCTCGGTCTTGGAGTACTTGCCGATAACTTTGATGGTGAAATCGCGATCCTTCTTGGCGACGGCGATGCCTTCCACAACCGCCTTCAAGAAGTTGCGCACGATCTCCTGATTGCTCGCCAGATACTGTCTCTTGACGGCGATTTGGTTCTGAGGGTATGGTATGGCCAGGTCGGTGATATTCACGAGCTCACGCATCCCGTTTCGTTTGGCTTGCAGAGTGGTGGGCGGGCCGATCACGGCCGCCTGAACGCCGCCAGACAGCAAGGCTGCTAGCCTCTCAGGCGGTCCGCCCGATCCCATGATCGTCACTTCCCTGTCGGGCTCCACGCCGAACTTCTTGAGGGTGTAACGGGCCACGAAGTCGCCAACGGTGCCCTTTTGTCCGGCAGCCACGGCTTTGCCCTTAAGGTCTTCGACAGTCTTTATCTCCGGCCTGGCGTAGAGGGAGAACACAAGCACGTTGATGGTGCCGGCGATGAGGGCCAGGTCGCCGCCGGCTATGCTGGCGCTCACCACAGGTCCGCCTCCCGTCTGCGCGAACTGCAGCTCGCCGGCGACCAACGCTTGAACCGCCGTCGAGCCGGATGCGATATCCTTCAGGTCGACGTCGAGACCGTATTTCTCGAACAGGCCCCTCTCCTTGGCCACCCAGAGTCCGGAGTGCGCGCCGGTGATGGCGCTGAAGGCCGCGTTGATCTTGGTAAGCTTCTGCGGTGCTTTCGCCACCTCTTTTTGCGGCTTGGCCTCCGGCTTGGTCTCTTTGGCCACAGGCTTAGCTTCCTTAGCCTCGGGCTTGGCCTGCTGGGCTTCGGGCTTGGCCTCCTTGGCCGGGGCGGCCTTGGGCACCTGGGTTGGAGTTGGCGGGCTCGGTGCCGGCGCCTGGGCACATCCGAAGAGTATCGACACCAGCACGATGAGGGCGACCACGATGAACATCGGTGACCTGGAGCAGTTGCGACCGCAAATCACGAAGCACCTCCTAGAGATTATCCTTCTTCCGTGTGGGGAATGCACGGGACGTCGGCTCGGACGAATCGAGTCTCATTATACCGGGGCAGGATACGCACGTCAACACACTTCTCCTCCTCCGCGTTGGGCGCTTCTTGACAACCCCTCATGCAGAGTGTAAGATCGATGCACTGGTTGCCACGGTTACAAGCACTCTTCCACGGGACTCACCGTGTCCATTTTAGTAGCACCAAGCCACCGTTCGACAATAAGGCTTTGCGCGAGGCTGTGATGCTGGCGGTGGACCGCGAAGGCATCGTCAAGGGATTGCTTTTTGGTAAAGCTAATGTAGCATACGGTGTGGTGCCTCCTGGGGCGTGGGCTTATGATGCTGATATCCATCCCGTCAAACGTGACCTGGCCAAGGCGAAGGCAAAGCTGGCGGAGGGCGGAAAGCCGAATGGGTTCAAGTTCGAGATGCTGACCCAAAACTCGCCGGTGCACATTCAGTTCATTGAGGCCGTGAAGAGCCAGTTGGCCGAGATGGGCATCGACGCGGAGCTGCGCCCTATGGCGGCAGCGGAGCTTTCTCCCCGCCAGGCAAGCAAAGATCTGCCTTTCGAGGCGGTAGCCAGTGCGTGGCCAGGGCGGCCTGAGCTCGACGAGACTTTCACACTGCTTAGCCATTCCAAAGGTGGACAGAACCTCGGTCGCTACGGGGCAAGCGCTCCAAAAGTAGATCGGCTTATCGAGCAAGCCCGAGGCACGACGGATGTGAAAGCTCGGAAGGACTTCTACAAGCAGGTTCAGCTGATAGTGAACGACGAGTCCCTCGATATTTTCGTGTACTTCCGCAACGACATCTATGCCATGAATCCGAAGGTGCAGAACCTTATCATCTGGCCGGACTCGAAGATGCGGTTTAAGGAAGTGTGGAAGGTGAAGTAGAACCCAGTTCCTATGAAGGTGCGGGGAGAGCATACCGATGCGTTCGGATAAAGATTCACACAAGATCATAGACGAGCTTTCACACGCCGATGCCCTATCGGTTTTGCGAGCTCTCGCGGATGAGGACGAGCGGCTCGGGCGTCGGATCGCCGAGATCGCGCGGGGTCGCCTGAGCGATGTCGATCGGGAAGAGATCGCCAATGCCCTGTACGCCGAGCTGGACACGTTGGATGTCGAGGATGTCTGGGACCAGGCAGGGTCGAAGCGCCACGGTTATGTCGAACCCAGCGAGGTTGCGTACCAGATGGTCGAAGAGGTGCTGGAGCCTTTCCTCGACGAGCTTCGAAAGTACCAGAAGCTCGGCAAGCCCGTGGAAGCTACGCAATTGTGCGCGGGTCTGCTGATGGGCTTATACAAGTTCGAGGGCGAATCGACTTCCGAGTTCAAAGACTGGGCGGCGGATGCGCCTACTAGCTTTGCGGCGGAGGTGGTCGAGGCCTGGAAGATGGGCCGGCCCAGCGATACCGACTTGGTCGCTCTCAAGGAGTTCGTGCAACAAGAACTGGGCGTATGGGGACAGAATTTGCTTTGACGCTATTCCCGAGCAGGCCAGGGTAATAACGAAGCGCACGATCTCGCGACTTTGGGCTTGTCTGTATTCATAGCCCGGCCTCGTCCAAACGCCTTAGCAGCGCTTGCTTACCGGGGTTTAAGGCGCGAAGCTCCGCCAGACGCGTGCTGAACTGATCTATTCTCCCACCCCGGCCGGCGAGGTCGCGCAGGTCTTTCAAGTACTGAACGGCCTGATCGTACTCCGCCGCCTTTTTCACTTCAATCAGCACTTTGACTCGACTCCATATCTCCTCGTCGCGACCCACAAGCGTGTCAAGGTACTTCGCTCGCGCTTCCGCCTCCTCGCGCTTCCGCCGAGCTTGCTCCACGGCCGCTCGTTCCGCTTCCTCCCGACGCCTTGCCTCCCCGTATCTCTCCGCTGCGGCCAGCAGCTCGGCCACGCGGCGCCTTTCCACGGCACCTTTCGACGTGGCCGCTGGGCTCGTTCTTTCCTGTCGGAACCGCTGCAGGAGCTCAGATCGCAAGTGGACATCGTGTCCTTCCACCAGGCGAAGCAAAAAGGCTTCCTTTTCCGACACCGCGAGGTCGCGTATCCAACGCCGGAGCTCGCCGGATGAAGGCTCGATCTCGATTCTATCAAGACTGCGCTGAGCCGCGACCGCAATGAGATCCTCGTCGATGCGCATAAAGTCGGCGAAAGCATCGAGGGCCGCCGACAGCTTACCCAGCCCTGGAGGAACCGGCGGCTCTACTTCGTCATCGTCCAGGTCTCCATTCTGGGCGCAGAGCAGCCAACCCAGGTACAGACAACGCAGGTCGCCGCTGGCGATGTCGCCGCGCAACGGCACCAGCGACGAGAGCCAGTCGCTTCCTTCCGAATCCTCTACCCAACCCCCTCCCTCCTCGTCGTCGGAGATGAATTCGAGTATCGTATGGGTGGATGTTGCGCGAGTCGAAGCCGACTCTCCCCGAGAGTAGAGTGTGGCCGTCTCAGGCGCGAGCAGTTGTCCTGGCAGCCGAACCATAAACTGGTGTGTCCCCCAGTTGGCCAGGTAGAGGAACACGTCGAAGTACTTCTCCATCAAAACGTCGGGGTCGCCCCTGAAATTGCCCCAGTTGTACACGTTCTGTAACCGGGTGGAGGTGATCGTCGCGCGGGAGCTTAGCCGGCGCAGCTCGGCCATCTCACTCTGGCTGAGTGGGCGGTCAATGGCCAGGAACTCGTAGTACTGGTACTCGCTCATCTTGTTGCCACCAACAACAAAGTACTCAACTGTTCTGCGGCCTGAAGCTCGGGAATATTGACCCTTGTCATTATTGTACCATAGGCGAACCGGGCCATGCCGGCGCGAACACGCCGAAACGCCCAAGCGACCAGGGGCGTACGCGGCAGAACTGGTACTGCCGATGGGTCGCAAGTTCACTTTCCAACTTCAAGAAGTTACCGTGTTATGGCTGTCAAAATGACCGACCGTGGCACAATGACGCTGCCGAAGGATATCCGCCCGAAAGAGTAAGGCGAGGTGTTCTTCAACGTAGTGCGCCGCGAGGATGGCGTCATTGAGCTTCACCCTCAGGTCACGGTCGACGCCTCCAAAGCTTGGTTCTGGAGCGACCGCTGGCAAACGATGGAGCGGGAGGGGCAGAACTCCTATGATCGTGGCGACTTCCAGCGGCACGAGTCTGGCAAGGCCCTCCTGCCCATCTGGACAGGCTGGCCGGAGAGTCGAAAGCCGAGTGCCAGGGCTAGATGAAGTACGATACTGGCACGGGATCAGCTACGCCTTCCACAACAGATGAATCGAATTCATAGGGATCCTTATCCATCATCACAACCATCTTCGCCTCCGGCGTGTATCGGCGCGGGTCGTCAAAGTCCACTCCCTGGGCCCGTAGAGCAGCTACCGCCTTCTCATAGTTGGACACTCGCGCGGCTAGGTGGCAGGAATCATGTGAGGTTGCTTTCACGATCTCAATGCGCCCAAACTCCGTTCCACTTAGCAGGAACGCACCTTTTCCTTCCTCGATCGTGAAGCCGAATCGCTCGCGGTACCATCCGACAGCTTCCTTCGCGCTCACGCTTGGCGTTGCGTAGAGGCCGACATGGTCCAGTCCTAACCTAACCTAGAGTACCACTAGAAAGAGAACTTATGGGATGCTCGTGCGTCCGCCTATTGCCGGGTCAAGCTGGACCGCTCTCTCCTTTTAGCTGACCATTGGCAGTCGCCCAAAACGACGGTATTTGCCGGCGCTACCTATCACTTCCGTCAGCGACAGTTCAGGATAGCCAATTTGGGTGGTGCGGCCGGTCGCCCGCTCTAGTACACCCTCGAGCGGGCGACCGGCCAATGTTGTCCCACCGGGGAACGCGATTGGCTAGTTCAATCAATCTTCAAACTTACCACGGCACTCTGTGAATCCCGGCCGCCCCACAGACCGGGCTTCGTGTAGGCCCAAATCTCGAACCTGTAACGACCTTGGGTGAGGCCTAGCGCCCTACTCGTGCTCCAAGGGGCAACTGTTTCCGCCCAGAGGTAGCGCCATCCCGTTCTGTCCTGAAACGAAACTGTCAAGAAGAGCGATGGGCTCCAGCCCAACAGCCAGGAGACTGGCGCCTGTCGCCAGCTGAGAACGGCAGGTCGCCCATCGGGTCTGTAGTACGCGAGGACCTGATCTCCAGGCCCGAGAGGCCAGGCGTTTCCCGTCCCCCTCCAGAGCACGTCGCTCCTGGTTCCCGCCTCGACTGTAGGGACTGTAGGAATACCAGTCAACGCGATTATTAGCACTAGTCCGACCACGACCAGTGCCAGCTTCCACCGGTTCATCTTACTAACCTCCTTGTGGTTTCGTGTTCTCATAACGCTTTTGCTCTACTGACTTAACTCAGGGTCGGTGTGGCAGGCCGCCTGTCAAGCCCCTTCGCGCGCCGCCGACTCGGCGGTCTGGGTCGACCGGCGCGATCTTGGTGACGTTCACCTCCCCTCAGACGATCGATTTGCCCGCGAATACGTCAACGGTCAACGGCAGACCGCTTGCACTAGTCAGGATCTATGAGTATAATAAGGCCGTTCGCCTATCTCCGATACAAGATTTGTCTCGACTGTTGTTCTCCTTCTCTTCGTTTTCTCGCGAGAGGAGAGGCCGATGCCCTCCAAAGTGCCTTGGGAGCACAAACTGCAAATCTGGGAATTGGCACATCTTAGGAACACGCCCGTAGATCAAATTCGCTATCAGCTTCCGCACAAAGGGGGACTCAGTACGCCGGCGTACACCTGGGGCGCGGTCAAAAAGGTCGTCGACGAATTCAAGAGCTTGACGGAAGCTCAGGCGATGATCCTGCCAACTGAGCTCTTTGCACGATGGCAAGAACTGGTAGTGGGCCATTCAAATCAGCGTAGTCCCATCACCTCGGCACCCAAGGCAATTACGGTCGCCCATACGCCACCGTCCGTTGCCACAAACGAGGACTCTTTTGCTTCGCCCGTGCCGGCCGCCGTCTATGATCGCGCCGGCCTAGAGGACGTTGAGACCCAAACCCAATACCAGAACCTGCCACCTGAGCGGCAGGAAGCACAGCACTTTCAAGAGCGGATACTCCATCTACAGCGAATGATTGATGTGGAAACCGGTCGACAGCTTCCCGAACAGGAGAACAAGATTCGTATCCTGGAATTCCAGAAATCGATGGTACAGTATAGCGAGGCGCGAATTCGTGGGGGACCAGAGCAAGTCGATTTTCTTAAGGCCGCTGCAGAGCATTCAACGCCAGCGGTCTGTCAGGCACAAACATGCCCTCTTGATCCAACGGGATGTGCTTCAAAGGAAATCTTGAACGAGAGAGAGAAGAAAATGTGCGTGGAGAAGATCAGTGCGACGTGCATGGCCCTGAAGTTCGAGGCGGCCTTCTCAGCACGAAATTTTGACTATGATTCGGCACTGACGCGACGTCGCGAAGCCGCGCGAATTCACGGATATTTACTCGCAGTAAGTGCGCAATTCGACCCTGCCAAGCACTACGCCAGACTCATGAACCAACACTACCTTGATTATTGGCTGCTCGTTACAGAAGGCTACGTTGCGCTATGCCACGGTGAGTTCAACGCGTCGCGGGAACACTTTAGACAGGCAAGTGAACCCGCTGTACAGCTTCCCTCAGATTGCTTCCCCAACTACTTCCATGATATTAGGGAAGTCCGAGCCCATCAGTTTTTCATTGATGCTGTTGAAAAAGTCAAAAAAGCAGAATTCGCCCAGGCCCGTGATCTCTTTCAGACTTGGCTAGATTACCAACCGGCACCGAAGCACTATTTACGATATGACAATGTGGCGATCTACAGAAGGGTGTGCAATATCTTGGCTCTGTTTGAGAAAGAGGTAGAGGTAGAGAGAAAAGTCTGGGATGAACTAGACACGTTTGTGGATGGAGCCTACGTTGCCCGTGGCACCTGGGTTCTACTGTCAAGACTTGATCTCCTTCGTGAACTGTCCTACTGGTCAAGAACACCCAATAGTACTACGTCCAATTTCGACTTGAAAGAGGAAGTTCATAAGGTCGCCGAACAGTGGGAACTCTTTATCTTTGATGGAATACTCTTGGGACGAGACAGAACAGCAGGACTAAGAAGGCGTGTAGCTCTTTTGTCATTTACCGACATATTCGACAAGCTGGGCTACCAAGACCCCGATTGGAAAGAGCTTCTCTGGCAGAACCAGAAGAACCTCTTCTTGATCATGGCAGACTACGAGCGCCTTAGGTGGCTTAGTGAGCCTCACCGTAGCGAGTCTGACCCGGCAGAAGAAGAAAGCGTCCTGCTTGTGCCGTCTGAGCAAATGACGATGGACGGACTGACTGAAGTCATTGCTTCCTTTTTGCAGCGTCGCTCTCGGGAAAAGGCTAGGTATTTCCGGGAGGCACTGCTATACTCACGAGAGACATATATGGGCATAAAAAATAACGACTTCTCATATGCCGTGAGAATGCAGCGACTACTCTTTGAGAGCATACGGTTTTGGCCTCACGTGATTTACGTTAAAAACCAGAGGCAACTTCCCGCCCCGATTTTTTACGATGAACGTAGCCCGAACTTCGCCGCAAATGAGGCAACCTGTTCTCGACTTTGGAGCCGCCGGCCGACTGAAATGAAACTTTGTGGTCCCCAACGTCTGACAGAAGAAACATATTACTACTTACGTCCAGCGTGGAATACGCGCGTATATCATACGTCTGCGCCCAGACGAATTCGGCACGAACGAGTCCTTGAGTCTGAGACGCCGAAATTGGTGAACATCTTTCACGAGGGCATATTTGGCAGTCGAACCAAGGCCGACCCCAAAAGTTTCCGTGAGTGGATTCTGCAATTCAACGACCGCGAGCGTCTTTTGGTTTGCAAGCTCTTCGACATGGTCAGCTACTACAACGAAGATGAAATAAGGGATATGTGGCTTCGGCTGTACAGGGATAAACTCCCTCCTGAAGCAAAGATAAGGGAAGTTGCTTTCGCTGGCCTTGGACACGGGGCGAAAAGTGGACCATATCATTGCCATTATTATTTCAAGCAAGCAATTAACGACCTAGACACTAGCCAACGGTCTTTCGAATCTAGGGAAGCCTTCTGTGAATTGTCGGAATGGGATCGGCGCGAGGCTAAGCCGAAAACAGTCATATTCATCGATGATTTCATCGGCGACGGGTCACAGGCTCTGAACTGGTTTCATAACGGTGGAGACGCGTACTTCAAGAGATTTCACTGGCTCAAGGAGTGCAGTGTATATTACTGTGTGCTTGTTGGGTTCAAGGCTGGCATCGATCTCATAAGACAAGAGTTGAGTCCTCGTCTGGTCAAAGATGTGGTAGTAGCCCATGAATTGGACGAAAAGGATAGGGCTTTCTCCCCAGCCAATCCCCTTTGGAAAGGCGAGCAAGAACTTCTAAGGGCTAGAACGCTCGCAGAGGACGTTGGCCGTCAAGTCCTCAGGGGAAGGACGGGCTATGATCCCGAGAGAGACAGACTGGGCCGGAGAGATTGCCAGGCGCTTGTGGTCTTCCATTACAACGTACCGAACAACACTCTACCCCTCTTCTGGGCAGATGGATACAGAAATGGGAAAAACTGGAAATCCCTCTGGACGAGGCACGATTAGGCGCAAAACAAGGAGTATGGAAAACGTGGTCGCCATCCTTTCCTTTGCATAAAGCCACTTGGACTTCCGTACCTGGTTGTTGAAACCGCAATCAGACACGCTCCTGTCCGCGTAGCGTCTTCAGACCCGACAGGGCGCGGGTGGGGGAAACAGCTGAGTTGGGCCGAATCGTGGGTTTTGAGACAACCTCTAGAAACGCAGCCGAAAACCCCATTCGGGCGAATTGTTGCTACAAGATGTAGTGCCTGCGCTAGGGCAGAGGCACAACATGTGGTGCTGAGCAGACACACGACCAAGACTTCTCGGCCACACTTCTAGGCCTTCCACAACAGATGAATCGAGTTTCCCAGGGGATCCTTATCCCTCAGCACGACCATCTTGGCCTCCGGGGTATATCGGCGCGGCTCGTCGAACTCCACTCCCTGGGCCCGCAGGGCAGCTACGGCCTTCTCGTAATTGGGCACCCGCACGGCTAAGTGGCAGGAGGCATCGGATGCTGCCTTGACGATCTCGATGCGCCCAAACTCAGTTCCACTCAGGAGGAACGCACCTGTTCCTTCCTCGACTGTGAAGCCGAATCGCTCACGGTACCATTCGGCAGCCTCCTGTGCGCTCACGCTTGGAGTGGCGTAGACGCCGATGTGGTCCAGCCCTAAGAAAAGCGGCTTTCCCCGCGATTCGGCGATCTGTTCGATCATCTGGCGCACAACGGCCGTTATGTCGTCTCAACTGCTCGTCTCCGCCCAATCCGCAAGGCTTGCTTTGAGATCCAGGCCGAGGCAGGATACGCCTGCCTCGATCCAGCCTCTGGCGCAGTCCGATATGTTGCCGACCTCTGCGGTCATCATGAGGCGCGTTCGGGGACTACGCTCCAAGACTTGCCTCCAAGATCGGGTCCCCTAACCGAATTGTCAGATGGTATCTTTACGATCTCCACCCCTAGCTCTTCGGCCGCGAGAATCTCCGACTGAGCATCATAGACTCGGACTTCTTGGCGCCAAAGCGCTCGGAGATGGTACTGGCCCACAGTCGGCGAGCGGCTCTGAATTTGGCGGCCTCCTCGAAGATGTCGTTGTCGCTGTTGAGGTGAAGCCTTAGCGACGGGGCGATCTGGTCGATGTGCAGGCCGCGGGCGAGCGCCGCCTCGACGTAGGTAATTACCGAGGCCATCGAAAAGGCTATCTCCTGAGTAGCCGTGGAGCCGCTCCAGCGAAAACCGGTCCCGGCGACGGCGAGAGGGTTCCAATTAGGCTAATTCCTGGCGACGTAATCGATGATGTCGACGCTGAGCCGAAGGGCGTGCTTGACGGGAAAAATGTAAGTGCCACACAGCTTGCCTCGGAACATCAGTGGCTCGCGCCCCGGGTGTAGGGGTATGCCCCGGGAAAGCCCAGGTCTTTGAGGTAGTCCGCCGACTGCACATCCAGGGGCGTGTAGAGACGTTTCACCTTGATATCGCCTGACCAGGTGGTGAAATCCTTCAAGCGCTCTGGAGATGTGGCGAGGCGCTTGTCCACTATCCCTTCTTCCCAGGCGTCAAGCTCGGACTTGATGTCAGCGTTTGTTGGCTTCAGGTCCACGTCGACTGTCCTCCTTGGATGGTTCCTGGCCAGTTCGTGCATCACCTGCGGCAACACTAGCTTGTCTGGTGGATTCAGATGTGGGCGGGGCATTGAGGAGGCATTCCTGGGCTGAGAATCTATCTCCATAGCTAGCCCCGAGCTTGCACCCTGATTAGCTCGCCCCGCCGCTTGGCCATGCCGACAAAGCCAAGGCCTACCAGTTCCTTGCGGAACTCCTCGGGCGTGAAGCAGTGCAGGTCAAGTCCTATCCCCCTGCCCCCGGCCTCGTACCACAATCTATAGCGGTCTCCCACGCGGTCCAACCTCGGCTGGCTCTCAAAAGATCGGGCCACAGCCACCACATCGTAGTCGCTCTGGCGTTGCGGCGTCCCGCGGGCGCGCGAGCCGAAGAGGTACAGCCGCGCCCCATACCGCTGGCGCATAAGGCGCGCGAACTTCACCACTAGATCCTCTTGCGCTGCGCTCTGCCCGGCGGGCGCTGGAGCAGCGTTTCGACCCACGTCATCACCTCTTGTGCCGACGCTACGGACATCCGCGCCTTATTCTCGCCGATGAGTTCAGCCGGAATAGGCTCCTCTGCGCTTATGGAGGGATACCGGCTCTGTTGGAGTATCGGTTGTAGCTTCTCAACGGCCGTTTCAACGTTGGTCGGGAGCCCGCCGGTGCGCTCGGCGACGCTGGCGGCACATGTGACTACATCGTGATTCCAGGGCGGCTCCTAAGCTCGTAGGTGCCAGTAGGCAGCCTTTACCGCCTTCTCGGCGTCCTGGTGAGCGTGGTAGGCGGCTGCAAAGTAGCCGTAGCGGCCGTGTCTTTAGACCGGCGAGCGGACTTGCCATGAGCAACGCGTATGCTATGGCGCCCACCCAATCAAGATGTCAAACTCCCTAGGGGTGCGGCTACAGTGCCCTGGCCCCACCGCCTGCTCAGTCCTACTACTCCTCCGGAATCTGGGTGTAGTCCAAGGGCTTGAAGGAGAGGTCGAACGAATCGCCGGCTTTCCTGACGAGCACCAGGCCGCACCAGTTCTCGTCATCGGTATTGGGAAAGTCTGTGCGGCGATGGTAGACGCTGAATCGGCTCTCCTTGCGCTCGAGAGCCGCCCTGGCTGTGATCTGGCCGACCTGAACGAGGTCCTGTACCTCGACCGACCGCAAGAGGTAGTGCAAGTTTTCGGCCCTGAGGCGCTGCGCGTAAGACTCCACCTCCCGAAGCTTGTCCAGCGCAGTTTGCAGGCCCGCGGCGTTGCGCGCGACGCCGACGTACTGCCACATCACCTTGCCGAGGATGTCCTCGATCTCCCTCGGCGGGATACCTTTGCGACGCTTGAGCGGTGCGAAAACCCTGGCCTTCTCGTCCTTTACTTGCCTGTCATCTGCCTCCGGCGGGGTCGCCTGTGCCACAGCGTACCTGGCGGCGGCCTTGCCGGCGGCGTAGCCGCTGGTGGTGCTCTGGGCGCAGGTCGATGCCTGATCGGCACAGTCGCCGGCCGCAAAGAGGCCCGGCACCGTGGCAGCGCAGCTCTCGTCGATGTGGACGCCGCTGCCGACGCACTCGCAGGGGCCACCCAGCACGCCCTCTGAAACCATCAGCTCCAGCGGCTGATTAGCCAGATCGACGCCCCTCTGGCGGATGAAGTCCGGCAGGGTGTCTTTGTCGAGGCCGAGCGTACCTTTCAGGTGGTGCAAAGCGGCCTCGGGGATGTGTCTGCAGTCGACGTAGATCGGGCCGCGACCTTCGCGTAGCTCCGTGAGCGCCCCCTCCGCCAGGACGTAGCGCGGCCCCTGCATCCCGGCGGGATGGTAGCGGCCCATAAAGGCTTCGCCCAGGCCGTTGATGAACTGGCCGCCCGCGCCGATAAAGGCGTTCAAGCCGGGGGCGCTGAATCCCCTGGGCACGAGGGAGATGCGAATGTACTCCATGTTAACCAGGACAGCCCCGGCGCGAAAGGCCATGGCCTGGGCGGCGCCGGTGTTGGCCGGACATTGCCACGCGTTGAAGGGCATGCCCATTGGATTCTCGAAAATGCGGACGGTTTTTCCGGTGGAAAGCACGATCGCTTTGGCCATGGCCGCGACGAACTCGCCGGTGCGCAGATGAAAGGCCGTGGCACCCACGACACGCCGGCCGGCGGTCAACAGACTGGTGGTCGCGAACTTCTCCAATGCCCTGGCGCCAAGCCTTCTCGCCTGGCGGGCAAGCCTTGGCTTGAGGTCCTTGCCGTCGAAGTTGATGGTATAGCTGCCGGCCCTGCCTAGCGACTTGGTGCGGAAGTAGGTTCCGTCGGGTTGGGTGAGAGGACTGCCCAGCCTGGCCATTCGCGCTATGGTTGCCGCTAGCTCGCGGCAGTAGATGGCGTTGTGTACGCGCAGATCGCCGGCGCCGCGGGCTATGCGAGCGAACTGGGTTAGCCAGGCTTCACGGGTGTCCCACTCCGGGCCGCTTTTGAGATAAGCGGAGAAGTGGTCAATGCCGCCGCCGATGGAGCCGCTTCTAGCGATGGCGCCCTTGTCCAAGATAAGGACCTCGGCGCCCTTTTCGCGCGCGGCGATGGCGGCGTTGAGGCCCGCCAGGCCGCCGCCTACGACCAGAACGTCGGTGGCGATAACCCTGTCGGCTTCGAGAATTGTCACATTTGGACTCCCTTTTTCGAGAATGCCAGGCCCGCGCTTACCGGTCTTATGCAGAACCCACGGGCCGAGGGGATCGGGCTCGCTCGATTATCTGAGCATACAGCTCGGTGTACTCGGGTAGCTCCTTGTCGACCAGCACGCCCCGCGTTGTCTTGCCGATGGAACCGTTGGCCTTTGCAACAGGCACGCTGCTATCGCGCATCCACCGCAGCATGCTAACGGCCGAGCCCATTTCGTTCTGGCGTCCATAGGCAACGTGGCAGTTGCTGATTATCTCCAGGAGGGCAAACCCTGTCTTCAAGAGCGTCTTTTCCATCAGCTTCTCCAGCTCGTGCACGTGATACACGGTGCCCCGGGCCACGAAAGGCGCTCCCGCCGCCTCGGCGAGTCTGGCGATGTCGAAAGGCTGCTCGATGTTGCCGTATGGCGCGGTGGTGGCGTGCGCGTCGGTTGGTGTCGTGGGCGAATACTGTCCGCCGGTCATCCCGTAGATCAGGTTGTTGATGATAATCGCGTGAAGCCCGATGTTGCGCCGCGCGGCGTGGATGAAGTGGTTACCGCCGATGGCCACGGCGTCGCCGTCGCCCATGACCGCGAGCACCTTCATCTGCGGCTGCGCCATCTTCAAGCCGGTGGCGAAGGACAGCGCGCGCCCGTGCGTGACGTGCATGGTGCAGAAGTCGGCATAGACCGGCATGCGGCCGGAGCAGCCGATGCCGCTCACCAT
>JACQUC010000164.1 GCA_016210495.1 Chloroflexota bacterium | reverse complement strand
CCGCCGGGCCCACGACGTTGTCATCCGCCATGGTCTCGATCTCCGTGGCCAGGAGAGAGCCGTCGGACATCTTGATGAATTCGACGTCAGCGATCACACCGATCGCCAGGCCCTGGTCCAGCGTTGTCGCCGCATTGACTTTGAAGGTCTTCCCGCCGATAACCCATTGCTCCGGGCCCTTCGATTCGAGAACGCCAGAAAAGTGGAAGTCTTCCGGCTTGACCACGTTTTCGGGGGCCTTCTTCACCTCGACAAGTTTCTGCTTGTTGTCCTCGGCGCTCTCGACGACAGCGACGACGTCTTCGCCTACCATCTTCTTGACGCCGTCGGCCGACTTCTCGATCTCCACCCTGACCCTTGTCCCATCGTCAAGGGTGATGACGGCCTCTTTGTCATCGATGGCCTGTACTGTGCCCTCCAACTGCTTTTGCGGCTGGGGCTTCGGCGCCGAAGTGCAGGCGACGCCTGCCACCAGCACGCCCGCCATTATCGCGGACAACGCCGCCCCCACCAGTCCTCTCGGGCTAAAATGTTCCTTCACGATCGTTTCCTCCTTTTGAAATTGCCCCTGGTGTCTGCCTTGGGCAGGCCAGGGCGCACCGACCGCTGTAGTCCGGCGGTTCGTTCTCTTCTTCTTAGCCCAGCATAAGCCCGGCCACACAACAAACGCATATACCTGACTGCCTGATTTCGTACAGTTACGTAACAGTTGGCATGATACGAGGTCAGAGCCTGCTTGACAGACGCTCAATTCATCTGCCACAAGCGATACTCAATCACGAACCGTTAGCGCCGCAACTGCCCGAAATCGCCGTTGCGAGCCGCGGCACGCGGCTGCAACCCTTTTCGCCTCCGCTGCGTTACTAGTGGTGGACATTCTTCCCGGACGGACGAACTTAACTACAGGGGGCAACGCCATGAAGACGCGACGGAAATCCACAGGGCTGGCGGTCTTTCTTCTCGCGGCCATGCTGGCCACCCTCGCGCCTGCCTGCGAGCGGGTGCCGGATAATGTCGACGGCTACACCGCGGTGCTGCCGGCGGCGCTCAGGGCAGGGACCACGCAGGTCATCCCCGTCTCGCTGTTCAATGGCGCCGCGCCCGCATCCGGCCAGGTGATGCTCACCCTGCTCAAGGACGGGCAACCTGTCGCCGCGGCAACGGAAAGGGTGAGCGGCGCGGGCGCCCTCAAGCTCGAAGTGCCCAACATACCGGAGGGCGAATACCAGGTTGCCCTCAGCGGGCCCGGATTCCGGGACGAGGCGAAGGTGGCCGTATCCAACAGCTACCTGGTCTTCCTTGAGACCGACAAGCCGATATACAAGCCCGGCCAGACCATCCACATCCGCGTGCTGACCCTCGATCCCGACCTGATGCCGGTGAGCGATTCCGTAACTGTCGAGGCGCTCGACGCCAAGGGGACGAAGGTATTCCGAACGGTGAGTTCGACGGATGCCTACGGCATGGCGACCATGGACCTGCCTCTTTCGACTGAGCCGAACCTCGGCGCCTGGAAGGTCAACGCCGCGACGGCGAAGAACAAGACCCAGCTCGATGTCCGCGTCGAGGAGTACGTGCTGCCGAAGTATGAGGTCGTGCCCGACCTCCCCCGCGAGTGGTTCCTGGTCAGCGAGCAGATCAAGGGCAAGGTGACCGCGACCTACAGTTTTGGAAAGCCGGTGAAAGGCGACCTCACCATCAAGGCCACCCGCTACGTGGGCCAGTGGCAGACCTATTCTACGGTGACCATTCCCATCGACGGCCAGGCGGAGTTCACCGTGCCCGCCACTGGTTATGTCGCCGGCGTTCCCGCCGCCGGCGGGCAGGGGAACGTGCAGCTTGATTTCGCCGTGGCCGAGAAGACAACCGGCTATACCGAAAAGACTACAAAGCTGCTCACGGTCACGCAGTCCTCGCTGGTGCTCCAGTCGATACCCTCGGGGTCCATCTTCAAACCCGGGCTGCCCTTCGGCTTCCTGGTGGTAAGCCAGACGCCCGACAAGTTGCCGGTCGACACCAGGGTAAACGCCAGGATAACGTATTTCCGCAAGGACTTCACCACGGTCAGCGCCGAGCAAAAGAACGTGAATACCGTGAAGGGCAAGGCGCTAGTCGAGATCACGCCGCCGAAGGACGCGGTGGCCCTCACCATCGACTGCTCCGCACAGGGCGCCTCGACGACCAAAACCATCGAATCGGGATACTCGCCGACGGGCAACTTCATTCATCTCGAGCAGACGAGCCCTGCCGGGGCGGAGGTCGGCCAGAAGGCCACGTTCAGGGTGTATTCGACGAGCGAGGCAACCAACTTCTACTATGAGGTACTGGCGCGGGGCTCCGTAGTGTTCTCCGACTTCTCGCGGGGCGACGAGTTGTCGTTCACCCTGACGCCCGCCATGGCCCCCGGCTCCAAGCTCCTGGTCTACCAGGTGTTGCCCAACGCTGAGATAGCCGCCGACTACCTGCCCTTCAAGGTCGCCGGCGCCTATCCCCAGGAGGTGAAAGTGGGCTTCACCACGGCGCAGGCCAAACCGGGCGACGCCGTGGGCGTCAACGTGACCACGCAGGGGCAGGCGAAGGTGGGCATCGCAGCCGTCGACAAGTCGGTGT
>JACQUC010000153.1 GCA_016210495.1 Chloroflexota bacterium | reverse complement strand
TGTCTGTTTGATCCAAAACGGGACCGGGGAAAGCACGCTCCGCACACGCGTTCTAGGGCATACTTTGGCTGTTCCGACACTAGAGGTTTATTCGGTAGGAGCGGGAGGTGGTAGTATCGCATGGTTGGATGGAGAGACGCGATTGAAGGTGGGCCCCCGTAGTTCGGGCTCGGATCCGGGGCCAGTCTGCTATGGACGAGGCGGGGTCGAGCCAACGGTCACCGATGCCGACGTCGTCCTTGGCTACCTCGACCCCGATAACTTCCTGGGAGGTAAGATAAGGCTAAGCCACGAGAAGGCTTACCAGGCCATCAAAGAGAGGTTCGCCGACAAGATCGGCCTGAGCGTGGTCGAGGCCGCAAATGGCATCGTCCAGATCGTCCAGCAAAACATGATCAACGCCATGCGTGTCCTCACCGTCGAGCGCGGCATCGATCCGCGCGACTCGATCCTGATGGCCTTTGGCGGCGCCGGTGGCGCCCACGCTGCGGCGATGTTCCAGGACCTCGGCATCAGGAAAGTGGTCGTGCCCAACAATGCCAGCGTCCTGTCCTCCTTCGGCCTCGTCGTCAGCAATCTCAGACACAGCTATTCCGCCAGCTACCGCAGCCTGATCGACGATCTGGACCTGGAGAAGGCAAGCTCGCTCTTTGCCGATATGGAGCACCGGGCACGCAGAACCCTCGAGAGCGAAGGGATGACCGGCGAGCGCATTCAGATCGAACCCTCCATCGACATGAGCTACATCGGCCAGCTCCACGAGCTCAACGTGCCCGTCAGCAGCACCGCCATCACGCCCGCGCTCGTCGAAGAAGCCAAGCTTTCCTTCACCCGCAAATATGAATCTATGTATGGAATGACAGAACACCTGCCGATCCAGGTGGTCACCTTCCGCGTGGAGGGCATTGGCCTTGTGCCACAGCCCATTTTGAAAGAACACCCTATCGGGACAGAGGATGCGTCCGGGGCACTCAAAGGCCACCGTCCTGGCTTTTTCGACGAGGCGGACGGCTTCGTATCCACGCCGGTCTACGATGCCGCCTGTATTCAGGCCGGCAACCAGGTCGAGGGCCCGGCCATCGTCGAATACGACACCACCACTCTGGTGGTTCGCCCCCGCCAGCGCATCGCCTGGGACCGCTGGCTCAACGCCATCATCACTCAGGACAACAAAGAGGTATAGACATGCCCATCGAACAGATTGCCGAAGGCGTAGAGCGATTCTTCCGCTGGCTCCCCGATGAGGAACCGCCCAGGGTTGACCCCATTACCTTCGAGATCGTCAAGAACCGTCTTGACGCCGTCTCCAACGAGATGGGAGCCACCGTGCACAGCATGGCTCACTCAGCCGTTTTTGCGGAGGTCAAAGATTTCTCGTGCGCGATCTTCGATCACAAAGCGCGCATGGTGGGTATGGGCCAGTTCCTGCCCGTTCATCAGGGAGGCATGCAGACCCAAGTCGATGGACTGGTGGAAGTCGTCGGGCTCGAGAACATGCACGAAGGCGACGTCTTCATGCACAGCGATGCCTTCTATGGTGGCACCCACGCCTACGATATCGTGCTCTGCGAGCCCATAATCTACAGGGGCGAGCTCCTGGGCCTGGCCGGTGTTCTCGTGCACCACATCGACGTGGGCAACACTCAGCCGGGTCCAACCGGTTGGGCCGGCGCCATAGACATTTACCAGGAAGGTATCAGGTTCCCGCCCACCACCAAGCTGTTCGAGCGCGGCAAGCTCAACGAGCAGATTCTGAACATCTTCCTTACCAACATCCGCATGCCTGGGCCTCAGCGCTACGATCTTATGGCCCAGGTGGGCGGCTGCCATATCGCCGTCAAAAGGGTCTGCGAGCTGGCGGACAAGTACGGCCCGCAAGTGCTCAAGGATGCCTTCACCGCAATTCAGTACTACTCGGCACGCATCGTGCGCCAGCGCATCCAGGAGCTGCCCGACGGCGTCTATTGGAGCGAGGACTACGTCGAGGGCGACGGCCACACCGACGATCATTTCAAGGTCAGTTGCGTTATGACCGTCAAAGGCGATCTCCTCACCCTGGATTTCACCGGCAGCAGCAAGCAGGCTAAAGGCTATATCAATGCCACCTGGTGCATCAGCTCGGCCAACTGCTACGCCGCGATGATGATCTTCGCCCCCGAGGCGCCCAAATGCTACGGCAATGGTGTCCCGGTCGACATCATCGCCAACAAGGGCAGTATCGTCAATCCCTTCCCGACGGCCCCTATGGCCGTCAGCACAACCGAGACCGGCCAGGTCGTGTTTAACACCGTCTGGCAGTGTCTGACGCAGGCGAACCCCGTCAGCAGCCTGTGGGGCGCCGCCCTTTCCTATCAGGGCCTCGTCGGGGATGATCCGCGTACCAAGAAGAAGTTCATCACATTGATAATGGACGCGTTTCTGGGCGGCGGTGGTGCCCGCAAGACCATGGACGGCTGGCCTGCTGCCAGTCTCAAGAGCAGCAACGCCTGGCTTCCCAACATCGAGATCAACGAGGCGCAGTATCCGCTCTTCTACAAGTACCGTCGCGTCTGCCCGGACGAGTCTTTCCCGGGCAGTGGCGCCGGCACATTTCGCGGTGGACCCGGCATAGAGGTCGAGTTTAGCCCACTGACAGACGTCATTCTCGGCTCGATGGGCAACAAGTTCACCCACCCGGTGAGCAGCCTCTTCGGCGCCAGACCCGGGCACACGACCAGGGCGGAGATCAGGGATGCCAGCACAGGGGCCTTCAAGAAGCCGATTCGTCCGAAGATGAGCGGGGTTCCCGTTTCGCCCGAGGAATCGATCTACTGGGCCTCGCCGGGCGGCGCCGGCTACGGCTCTCCCCTCGAGCGCGACCCGGAACGCGTGCGGGAGGACGTCATCGACCGCTTCGTCTCCGTCGAGTCCGCCAGCAAGTTCTACGGCGTCGTCCTCGAGGGCGAAACCCTTGAAGTCGACTACGAAGCGACCCGGGAATTGCGGCGTAGCCTTGCGGCAGAAACGTCGACCGAATGACTAAGTTCAGTGCGCGTAGGGGTCCGCCTGAGGTGCCTGAGGCACCCGCCTGGCGCGGGCGGACGTGGTTGCCCCGTCGCTGCCGGGCCGGCCACGCGATCGCCGACGATGCTGTCCGGTGGCCCGCTAGGAAGCCTGCCTAGAACAGAAAGGAGGTGGGCCTGCACGCCAACACCGTTCTGACTGGCGTAGGGGCGGACGTCCCTGAACGTCCCTGTCCGCCCCGGGGTGGGGCTGGGCGGATCCCGTCCGCCAGGCGAGGTGGTGGAGCCACACGAATTACCTGTAAGCGGAGTTTTAATCAAAACACAAGGAAGGAAGTCTTCAATGAGAAGAGGTATCTCGACCGCACTTGCACTGTTAGTCTTGCTTGGCTTGCTCGTTTCGTCCGCCTGCCAGCCGTCAGCGCCGGCACCTGAGAAGAAGGCCGAAGCGCCCAAGGCCGTGACCAAAACCGAGGCTCCCAAGGCCGAGACCAAAGCCCAGGCGCCGAAGGCCGAAACGAAAACCGAGCCGCCCAAGACCGAGGCCAAGAAGGCCGAAGCGCCCAAGGCTGAGAAGCCCGAGGTCAGCAAAATCCGGCTGGGGACGATCCCAATCGCACCTCTGGCCACGATGCTTGTTGCTGATAAGCTGGGTTACTTCAAAGACGAGGGCCTGACTTACGAGGCTACTTCGATGGCGGGCGGCGCGGTGTCGTTGCCTGCGGTAACGGCAGGCAAACTCGAGTTCGCCTATGCCGCCTTCCCTTCGATCCCTCTGGGCCGCTCCGAGGGCTTCGACTACGTCGTTGTGGTGGGTGGCAACAGCTCGCAAAAAACCAGACCCGATGCCGCCACTCTTTTCGTGGCGCAGGATGGCCCGATCAAGAGCCTGAAGGACCTTGAGGGCAAGAGAATCGCCATCAACGTCATCAACAGCATCAACTGGCTCTACGTGAGGGAGTTCCTCGACAAGAATGGCATCGATCCCAAGAAAGTCAATTTTGTCGAGATCGGATTCCCCCAGATGGCTGATCTCCTGGCCAACAAGCAGGTCGATGCCGTGTTCAACACCGAGCCCTTCACCACGATAATGAACGACAGCGGCAAGTTCATTGCCCTTGCCTATCCCTACGTGGACGTTCAACCAGGCACGAATATCGCCCACTGGGTTGCCTCCGAGAAATGGGTCAAGGCCAATCCAATCACCACGCGCAAGTTCGCGCGGGCGATAACCCGAGCCATCGACTACCTGAACGCCAGCCGCGACGAGCAGGTCAAGTTCATCGCCGAGTACACCAAAGGTGACGTGAATCTCTTAAAGAAGGCAACCCTGGACCTGTACGTCGCCAAGGCCGACGTAACGAGCCTGCAAAACATGACCGACCTGATGCTGAAACACGGTATGCTCAAGCAAAAGGTCGACATAGCCCCGTTCATCTGGGAAACGGCCAAATAACACGCGCTAATTGTGACGTTTCGTAGATGCCTCTCTAACTACGTCGCTGGGCACGGGGCTGTCTAACCACGCCGCTTGGCGGGGGCGGTTCGCGAACCGCCCCATGCGCAATCAACCCAAGAACGCCGTTCCATTGCCCGAGCGAGCCTGGCTCGGGCGAGCGTCCTGTCCCCTCTCCCTCTGGAAGAGGGTTAGGGCGCCTGAGGCGCCTGCCCCAGGCAGGTGAGGGTCGTACCTTAGCCTGCAATAATGCACGAGGAGGTAAACTACATGTCTACCGGAGGCTACTGCCGCCGGCCGGGCGTGCCGACGTACAAGGTCCGTGTCACCGTCGTCGACGCGCATCCGTTGTGTGGTGCCGAGCACAAGGTCGGCGACACTTTCGAGCAGTTTGGCGTCAAGCGCGATGGGGTCACAGGCTACATGTGCCCCACGGCCTTCGCCGCTCTGGCGCCCTTCATCTACGCGATGAGGTACGGTGCCACATTCCCATGGGGAGACGACCCCGACGCCTGCGTCTACTGCTGCCCCGACAAGGACACGCCGGTCCACTTCGAGGTCCGGAGACTGAAAGACGAGGCAGAGTTCCCCTGGGGCTAACTACCCTCGACACATCGCTTTAGACGTGCTACCATAATTCTACGTCACCCATCTAACAGGACTTTGCGCTCTTCGCGGCCTTTGTCGTATGCCTATCTGGTACCAGCAGATTCCTCTGCCTCGTAAGCGCTATCGATCACAAGGAGTGCCGGTCGTGAGCACCCTGGAGCGCCAGGATTTGCGCCAGAGCCAGCCGGCTGACCAGCATCGCTCGGTCAGCCGGCCAGACTCCGCGCGCCCAGAACAGCGCATGACAACCCTCCAACTGGCGATCAGCATCTTCTGCGCCTTCATCGGCTCCCTGATGTTGGTGGCACCTCATCAGTTCGGCGGCCCCCTGTGGACCGCGCTGGGCGAACATCTATACGCGGTAGGATCTCTCCTCTTTCTTGCGGGAGCAGCCTTGACGGGCTGCCTCGTCCTCGGGCTAGCACGGCGCTGGATAGTCGCAAGCCACCTCGTCGCCGCCGGCGCGCTGCTCCTATTTGTCTACAACACCACAGGCAACCGCCTGTTTGCTGGCGCGGCGCTTTACACCGTCCTGGCGCTGGGCGTCGCCCTCGCGCCGTTCGTCAACTGGCTTGAGACTCCTGCCCGCCGGGACGGCGACTTCTTCGCGCTGGTCTTTGGCGCGGTCACCACCACCAACGGCTTGATAATGCTGTTTCTCCCGGAGCAGTTCGCCTCGGCCGTCTACGCCCCTTTGCGACCTTACCTCTGGCCGAGCGGCGCAGCTTTATTGATCGCGGGCCTGGCTCTCGTCGCCGCTCAACTATGGCCGGCGCTTCCCACGGTGCTCCACCGGGCGTTCCACCTCTTCATCTTGGTGCCATCTGTGCCGTTCGTGCTGTTGATCTCCATGCCCCTGGTGTCCTGGAGCGGCATCCTCTTCTATGGCGGTTTCTCCTTGCTCGTAGCGTCACTGCCCTGGACCGGCCCTCGCCTCAAGCGTGTCGATCCGCACTCTTTCTCCGTCAGGCTGTCTTTCACGCTGGCCGTCGTCGCTGCCCTGCCACTAGTCGTCGTCACGGGGGCTGTGACCAGCGATCAGGAGCGGGTGGCGCGCGCAGACGGGGAGGCTAGCCTGGAGACGTTGGCCACTTCCCTGGCCAGCGACGTGTCGCACTACATGGGCTCGTATCGCAGCTCCATGGTCGCCCTGGCATCCTACCCCGGCCTTCAGGCCCTTACCAGAGAAGATCAGGAAGCCGCCCTGCGCAGCTTCGTCGAGGCGTTCCCGGACACTTTGTCGATCGGGATAACCGACGCCACGGGCCAGCAGACCGCACGCAGTGACGGCCTGCCGCTGGCCTCCAACAGCGGGATGCCGGGCTTCGAAGAGGTGCGGCGTACGAACGCGATATCGCTGGGCATCAGGACCGGGAGGGACTATCCCGTACCTTTGTTCATCATCGCGGCACCTATCCGGGCCCCGCACGGTGGCTTCGGGGGAGCACTCGTCAGCGGCATCACGTCCGAACGGGTAGCGGCAGTCGTGGGTCGGGTCAGCCGTCCCGGTGGCACCCGGGTCTACCTCGTTGACGCCGCCGGGCGCGCCATCGCCCACCCAGATCAGAGTCTCGTAGCCTCCTTCGCCGACCTCTCGTCCGGGCCGCCGGTGGCGAGTGTGGTGGCAAGACCCGCCCATCAGGGCGTGGTTAGCTTCGCCAGACCGAATGGTGATGTGCTGGCAGCCTTCGCGCAAGTGCCGGACTTTGGGTGGGCCGTGGTCGTGGAAAGGCCGGCTAGTGACGCGCTGGCGGGGGTAAGAGAGGGGCGGAATGCTGCATTCGCACTGCTGCTGAGCGCCGTCCTGCTGGCCGTGGTAGCGGGAACGCTAATTGCTAGGAAGCTATCAGCTCCTCTCGCGGCCCTGGCCTTCGCCGCCGACCGATTTGCCCGCGGTGACAGCGCCACGTCATTGCCGCGCGGCGGGGCCAGCGAGATCCAGGAGTTCGTGGGCACCTTCGGCGAGATGCGGGAGCGGCTGGTCACCGAGGCCGCGGAGCGCGAGCGATTGCTCCAGGACTTGCAGCGCCGTGCCGTCGAGTTGGACGTGGCCAACAAGGAGCTCGAGGCATTCGCTTACTCGGTCGCCCACGACCTGCGCTCCCCGGTGAGGCATATGGATGGCTTCAGCAAGGCGCTGATGGAACGCTACGCCGACAAGCTCGACGAGCGCGGCCTACAGTACCTGCAGTTCGTGCGCGAAGGCAGCATCAAGATGGCGCAGCTCGTCGACGACCTGCTGGCGCTGACGGGCGTGACGCGCGGTGAGCTTCACCGCACCACGGTGGACCTGAGCGAGATGGCGCGCTCCATAGCGGCGGATCTGCGGCACCAGCAGCCCAGGCGACAAACAGAGTTCGTCATCGCACCCCAGGTAGTGGCAGACGGAGACCCTCGACTGCTGCGTGTCGTTCTCGAAAACCTCCTGGGCAATGCCTGGAAGTTCACTTCTAGGACCGAGCGTGCGACAATAGAGTTTGGCACTGTGCAGCAGGATGGCAGACCGACCTACTTCATCCGCGACGACGGCGCCGGCTTCGACATGGCCTACGCCCACAAGCTTTTCCGCGCCTTCGAGCGCCTGCACAGCGCCGACGAGTTTCCCGGCACGGGCGTCGGACTGGCTACCGTGGAGCGGATCGTCCGTCGCCACGGCGGAAGAGTCTGGGGCGAGGGAGAGGTGGACAAAGGAGCGAAGTTCTACTTTACGCTGAGGTAGTCTGAACCGCAGATTAACCAGATCAAGAGATTCCGCAGATGACTGGGGAACCTACAAGCACTCTGGTGTTACAGGAAAGATCATCAACGTAAGGCGCCGCCTAGGGCAGACTGACCCCATCAGCGCAATCCTTTGATCTGGTCAATCTGCGGTTCAGACAGATAGGAGGGCGAGCCCAAAATGGGAAAGCCACTACGCGTCCTAATCGTCGAAGACTCCAAAGCCGACGCCGAGCTCCTACTCATCGAGCTGGAGAGAGGTGGCTATGCTCCTACTTCTCGGCGAGTCGACACCGCCGAGGCGATGAGCGAGGCGCTGGATCATTCCACTTGGGACATCGTCCTCGCCGACTACGTGATGCCTAGCTTCAGCGGGCTCGCCGCGCTCCGCTTGGTGCAGGCCAGGGGCATCGACCTGCCGTTCATTGTCGTGTCAGGCCAGATCGGCGAGGATGTCGCTGTAGCCACTATGAAGGCGGGCGCATCCGATTACATTCTGAAAGGGCACTATGCGCGACTGGCTCCTGCTGTCGAGCGGGAGCTGCGCGAAGTGGAAGTGAGGAGGCAGCGCAGAGAGGCGGAGGAAGAGCGTGACCGGTTGTTGGAGCAGCTACGCGCCGCCAACGAGCAGCTCGTCCTCAACAATATTCGGATCCGAGAGCAAGCGGAAGAGGCTCAGCGCCGAGCAGCAGATCTGGGTGCTATTGTCACCGCAGAGCCCCCAGAAACCTCACCAGCGGACTGAGCTTGTCTTCTGGCAGGTCAAATGCCGGCATCGCCGCGCCAGGATTCACGCTCTTTGGATCGCGGATGAAATTGCGCAGCCATTCGGCATCCCGCCTTGCCCCCACCCTGCTCAGGTCCGGCCCCGCGACGCCTCCCTGGCCCGCGATGATGTGGCAGGCGGCACAGCCCAGCTCCTGATATAGCGTCCAGCCCAGCTCGACCTCCGGGTCGGCCCCCACCACGCCCGGCGGCGGCGAGGGCGCCGCCGTGACTGTGGGAGGCGCCGGCGCCGTTGCACCCTTGTAGCTCAGGTAGGCCACCGCAGCTATCACGGCGATGGCCAGCAGCGTTGCCAACGGCCGCCGCGCCGGGTGCCGCGCCGGGCCGCGGTCTAAGAAGGGCAAGACCACCAGAGCCGCTGTTCCTAACACGGGAACTATTAAGGACGGCACGATAACCCACGGGCCGGGGAAGAACCACAGCAGCTCGAACAAAAAGTAGAAATACCATTCCGGTCGCGGCACGTAGTTCACGTCCGCCGGGTTGGCTGCCTCCTCCAATGGGCTGCCCAGGTACACGGCCAGCGCCAAAAGGCCCAGAAGGAGCAACAGCGAGATGGCGCCATCTTTCAAGAGATGCTCGTAGAATGGCTGGCCACCCCTCTTGGATTCTTCGTAGGCTCTCGCGTAGTCCGTTCGCGCGACAGAGGGCATCGTTTGGGGAGGAGGAGCGATGCCTTGCTTGATCACCATCGCCATATGTAGCATTGCCAGCACACCCAGTAACCCGCCGAAGAACATCGTGTGAAAAGCGTAGAAACGGCTCAGCGTGAGCGGCCCTGGTTCCAGCCCCGCCTGAGTCACCCTGAGCAAGGCCGGGCCGATCAACGGAGTCTTCTCGGCCAGATGCGTGCCCACGACCGTCGCCCAATAGGCCTTCTGATCCATGGGCAAGAGGTAGCCCGTAAAACCCTCCATAAAGACGAGCACCAGCAGGAAGATGCCCACTACCCATGACAGCTCCCTCGGATACTTGTACCCCGCCATAAAGAACACCCGGAGAAGATGCAGCACCGCCACGACCACGATGGCGCTCGCACCCCATTTGTGAACGCCTCTTATCAGGAAGCCGAAGGGAATCTCGCTGGTGATGTGTTGGATGCTTTCATAAGCCTCCGCCGGCGAGGCGACGTAGTAAACGGCCAGGAAGATGCCGGTGACCACCTGGAGCCCTATCAGAAAGAGAAGGGCGCTGCCAAGGGTGTGGCTCCATCCCACGCCGCGTGGCAGCGACCGCAGGAAAAAGTGCCGTGCCAGCTCCCCCATCTGGTAGCGCTCGTCTAGCCAAGCATATAGCCTCAACATCTCAGCGCACCTGCTTCACCCGCTCTAATTTCTCGTTCACCTGATAGATCGCCCCAGCGTAAAGAATTCCGTTCTCAACCTTGACCTCGTGCCGGTCAAGCGGCCTGGGTGGAGGGCCCGCTAACACCCTGCCGTCTTTGTCGAACACCCCGCCGTGACACGGGCTGAAGAAGCGCTGCGCGCCCTCCACCCATCGCACCGGGCAGCCGACGTGGGTGCAATGGAAATGGTAACACACGAACTCCCCGTTGCCCTTATGGAGCACGTAAACCGTGCGCTTTCCCGGATCCTCGCTCAGTAGCTGTTTGTACACCGGGCTGATGTCCGCCAGCTTCACCTGCCCCTCGGGGAAGTCACTCACCGGGCCCACCTCTGACCACACCTCGGGAATCTTCTCCGCAATCGGGAAAGTTATGAATCTGATCAGCGGTATGCCAATTATGCCGGCAAAGAAGGCCCCGATCGCCCCCAATGCCTGGGCGATCAAGCGCCGTCGCGATACCTCACCGCCTTCAGGTGATACACCCATTCCAGCGCTCCTTCCACACCTGACCCAGTTCCCAGTACAAAACGCACATCCGTAGGGGCGAAGTCTCCTCGCCCTGGATAGGGCGGGGGGCAACCGTAGGGGCGTCCGCCTGAGGCGGACGCCCAGGGCGGGGCGGGGCATCACCGCCTAATAATTGATATTCTACCACTAACACCCATGACGTCAACCGCTTCCCCGGCCTCAGCCCTGCAATTTCTGGAGGTAGATCACTCTGTCTTGCCACTCATCTGAGCCGGCTCGTGAGCTCAACTCGACAAGACTGCGGAGCAAGCTGCCAACGTCATTGGGCCGAATGGTGCCTTCGTCAATCAGAATAATGCCTGAGTGACGTCGTCCGGTCTCGTACCAGTCACAAATGAGCGGAGGGATCGAATGGCAATCGTAGGTCACGAACACTCGCCGGTCTAGATTTGCCGCCGCCAGGAGGTCATCATCGGAGGCATTGCGATAGGCTCCGCCCATCCAATCTCGCAACGCGACGGCGTCCAAGCCGCGGCGCTGGAGTTCGCGCGCCAGAGCCAGGGGCAGGTGGGCATCAAGCAGAAGCCGCATCCACTTCTACTACTTCGAGGTTCGGGATCAGTCGCCTTAGCAGCTCGGGGCCGCGGGCGTTGTCGTTGATCGCTTCCTCCACCTCAACGGGATAGGCGCTAGCGTAGTTCAAGGCGGCTGACACCTGGATCTCCGGTATTCCCAGGTGGTCCGAAACCTGCTTCACATCGCCACCATAGCTTCGTGCCAGGAAGACGACTTGCCAGACAGCTAATCGAGTCCCTTGCAGGTACGCCTGACGTCCGACCGGCGAGTCGCGGAACTCCACGAACGCGAACTCACGCTGCCGCAGAGCCTCTTCGAGCAAGATAGAGGCCGCTTCCGACTGCGAACGGCCCATACGCCTGGCCGCGATCCGGAGTCGCTCTGACTGATCGTCTTTTAGACGAAGGCTAAGTACCTTGCTCAATCGACGTACCTCCATCACGCGGTATGCTTACATTGTAGACATTGTATCATGCGCCGCGACGTGGCACAAGTCCAAGACGCGCTCAGATCGATGACGAGACCTCCGGCAAAGTTCCCCTCCCCGCCCTAATTCCTACCCCAGCTCAAAACTCGTAACGCCGAACACCTTCTTCAAATCCAAATCCGGCGCCTCCCTCGTATACATCCGCGCCGTCTCGAACACGCACTCCATTCCACGCCGCCTGGCCAGCGCCACCGCTTCCTCGTTCACTTCCGGCGTATCCAGGAAAATCGGTGCATCGTTCTCCACCGCAGTATTCAGCGCCAGAAAGATCGTTTCCGCATCCTCCTTGTTGTCGGCAAAGAGCGGGCCGATCTTGTACCCAACTCTACATCTGCGCATCACCCCATATCCGGCAAGCCTGCCCTTCCTCAGCAAGCCCAAAGCCCTGCCTGCCGGCAAGCCGATCCAGCAACTGAGGAACCGCGGCCGCCGCGCCGGAAACAGCTTTGCGTCGTACTCGACCACCTCGTCGAACGGCACCCGCTGCAGCTCGACGATATCTCGATCTCTTGGCGTGGCCCTGACGCTCCTCCCGCCATAGCGGACGTTTCTGTAGGCCAGCTTGAATCCCGACTTCTTGTAGTTTTCCTGCTGCGCGACCACGCCGTCGAGCCCGATGTTTCGCGTCCCCAGGTACTCGATCGCCCTGTTCCACATCCGCATTCCGTAGCCCCTGCTCCGATACTCCGGCCTGACGATATAGAACCCCAGAAACCCAAACTCCGCGTCATACGCCACCGCCGATATGCAAGCAACGGGCTCCTCCCCGAGCAAGCCGACAAAGAAGCCGTTCGGATCGGCGCGATAGAAACACCCGGCGTCATACAGCCCGGGGTTCCACCCTTCATTTGCCGCCCAGTCGGCCGCGATGTCCAGCTCCGCCAAGGTCATCGTCCTGATGGTATAGTCCCCAACTGTGCCTTTCATATAGCAGGCTGCCCCCTCCCCTGGCAATTGCACCCTCATAATACACTAGAGCCGTGTGCTCGTCTACCAATTTGCTAATTCGTTTTCGGTGCGAAAAAGAACAGCGTAGGGCCGAGGTCTCCTCGCCCTGGGCGGGGACGGGGGGCCTACCGTAGGGGCGTCCCGAGCCGGGATCCCGATTCCATCGGGAGACGTCCCTGTCCGCCCGGGAAGGGGTGGGGTGCGCACCACTTCGCCAAGAACTACCCTGTAACGCTCTTGTGGAAAAACTAACCCATATGAGTCATGATCCAAATGAGTTAATATTTGGCACAGGAGGCTTTCCCGTGCAGATGCCAGTGCTCGAGCCTATCTTCGTCAATCGCCGCAACCAGCTTCAGTTCTTTGAACGTGTCCTTGCAGCGCTTGACCACGGCGAGCGCCGTCACGTAGCGCTGTTAGGTCTGAGACGCATCGGCAAGACCACTCTTCTGGACGAAGTCAGGCTTAGGCATTCTGATCGCTGTATTCCCAGACTCCCCATCGACGTTATGGTATCTGCCCGACCCCGCCGGCATCTTCTCCGGTAAGCCGGGGAGCGTGGAAATCGACGCCATCGCCACCGGCACACAAGTGTGGGCCATCGAGGCCAAGCATCGTGCCGGCGGCGTCACGGTGGCCCAGGTCGACCGTATCGTCACAGCCGCCCGCTTCTTCGAGGAGCAAACAGCCCAGCGCATCGACAGGCTCTGGTACGTCTCCCAGACCGGCTTCCGGGCCGAAGCAAGACATAAGTGCGCAGCAGAGGGCATCTACTTCTCGACGCTGCGTGACCTGATCCAGTTGGAGAGAATGCTGGCAGGCTAAGGGGCAACCGTTTGAAAACGGAGTTCACGGGCGTGGGCTCTCCACATTCATAGGAAGAACGCCAATTCCGCATGCAGGGACTGATAACCTAGGCAAACCGCTCTTGTTTAGGCGAGCTTTCTGAAAACTTCAGCCTCATCATCAGTCAAATAGCGGTAAGCCTGAGGTGGACGAAAGTTCGGCAACAATTGTCTCAGCCGCACTAGTTCAAGCGGTTCCGGAAAACTCCAGGTACGGCTCACAAAAATCCCGAATCCAATGGAGGCGCCTAAGTAATAAGCATCAAATTGCTTACGTGTGATGCCAGCGTCGTTCTGCACCTTATCCCACAGGTTGTGGGGCAATGCTTCGACCACTCGCTCTACCTCAAACGCGCCAATCAAAGCTCTCACAGGTGACGTGGCGTAGACAAAAACCCAGTCGCCGCTCACTACTTCAGGACGAATTCGGCGCAATTCCACTTTCTTGGTTCCTTCAAAAATCCTGTCAACATACACGGGGTGAATAGACAACAGCAACACTTTATGTGACATAGAAGATGATTTCTACTTGACCTCCGTGCCCAAATTGTAAAGCCTCGAAAAGACGCGTCTCGGAACGCGCAGAGGGGACTGAATCTGAGACCTACAATCTTCTCGCGTGAGGATTTGTTGCAGGTCATACCACGAAATTGGGTTAGGGAATAACTCCGTGCCGCTAAATCGAATTGCCATCAGGTTGTTATCGACGTTACCTTTCGCTACCGCGAGCACTCTTTGCCAATCATAGGCGCCCAAACGGCGAAAGCGCGGGTACAGGGCCTTGGGCTTATCGACAATGACGTCATCAAGACGAGAACAGGCTCGCAGATGCCCCGATCCCTCGTAGCGACGGTCGTGGCTGACATACCAAAGAATCCGACCTGGTGCTGATAGCCCTGAAGGTCGACTTGCCCGATAGTAGACCGATTCGCTGTTAAGCGCAAGCTCAGCCCTGGCCCCGAACAGATTCTGGCTGGCCAGCCCCTCATCAAACAGGTCCTGTGCCCAACACGCTTTAATCGGGATAATGTATGTTGGAATGTTGGCATCGACAATCTTCGTGGGCCAAAGTATTCGTTCCACTTTCGCTAGAGCCTGGGCATCGCCGTCAATGCCAGCTTCCTCAATGATGCCCGCTAGTGTGGCGAAGTGAAGCCGCTCCTGCTCATTCGTGCAATGCATTTGGGAGAGCCTGGCCGACAGTTTATCAGCAGTCAGCACAACTGCCGGGTTCGCTTTGACCCATCCATCGCTCACCGCCACGAAGCCAACCTCCTGGAGAGCTAATTGGGTCGCCTTATCCAGGAACCGGTCGGTTACCCTCGTAACCGCTCGCTGTTCGCGAGAAGAAACTAAGATGGACCGCGAGATCAGGTGACGCAACAGCGTAGTCCCGAACGGGCTAGGTTGAACCCGCAGCATTGGGACCCCCAACTCGTGGCTCCTCCGCCTGTTGTAGACAATCAAGGCGAGCGAGCGCCCTGCACCGTCTGCAACCACGGAACACTCAAAGCACTTGGGGTTGGCAAGAAACCGACACAGGTTCTTTTGGAATTCGCTTTTGGTCTCCTTTCGGGTCGAAGCCTGAAAGCGGTCAGCCAGAGAACGATGTTGCCCACCTCGGACGAGCCTCATTTGCAGGTCTGACCCTGCGAGCCGCGCTGGCTGGTATCTCGCTTCGTCGCCAAGTTCATCCAAATGGACAATCAGATGAGAAGGCCGAATGACTGAAACCTTAAAAGCTTCGTAAATCGTGTTTGACAAGCTCAGGAGACCCTCGTCCCGTGTCACAAAGAAAAGTGCATCCGAGGCAATCGCTCTGGCCAGTTGGCGTAAGTCGGATTCATCGCTGTCCGACATTCTTTCCGGGAAGAAACGCCGTAAGGACGCACGAGTGGCTTCAAAGCGTTCGTTTTGGCAGGGCAGGAAGGCGAAGCCTTCTGCAAATCTGCGGTGCCGATTCCTCTCTTCGGAGTTCTCGTTGCGATTAATCTCGTTGAGGACCTCGTCTGTTAAGCACAGCTCCAGCTCATCCTCCATCCAGTCAGCTAGTAGAGACCTCGATTCCTCGTTGTCGGCACTCGGGTCCCCGTCTAGGTCAAAGAAAACGTTGGCATCGATAATGACACATAATTTGTACTCAACCCGCTTCATCGTTGCCGTGCTGAAGAGGTCTGGGTGGCGATGGTCGAACCACCAGAATGTGAGGTCTTTTCCTTCCCGGCTCCTCCCCGGCGCGTCGTACTGGGCCACAAACCCTACCCTCGGCCACAACTTGTTTGCTGGGAAGTCGCGGCGGCATCTTAGGGCAATGCCACGAGAGTCCTTGGTCGTTTGTTTCAAGTGCTCGACAAGTGCCTTGGCAATGCCATTACCCCGACAGTAGTCGGCAACGCAAAGATGAACCATTCGGATTTGATCGCGTGAACGCCGGTAAATCAGGTAACCGACACACCTGTCGTGAGGATCAAGAGCCACGACGATTCCGCGCATCGACGCGTAGTCGACAAACGCTCCATCAGGAAAGTAGCCCAGCGTTGCTTTGTTTGCTCTCCACAGAGCCTTCACATCGTTGAGGTAAGGGGATCCACTGTCAATCGCTACTATCTTCACGACGCGCATCCGATCTATGTTTAGGCCAGACGGGATACGATGCGTAGTGCCAATAGACTTCACTTTCTCGCTTCGCCAGTGCGGTCGCACCATCTCCCAGGCTGGGTCTCGACGCAACGGAGCTACGTTGGCTGTACCAGCGTCATGACCGTAAGACTCTCATTCGATATCCCGTTCAGATCGTTCTCGATCCCCCTGGGACTTAGTCCTGTTTTCTGGGTCGTAGACAAAACACACCAGTGTTTTGCAGTCAGGGTGCCTCCCGTATTTCGCAATATCGACTGTTAATTGCTCGCCGATCACCTTGTCCGCAACGCCTTGACCTGTCTTCTTATCTAAACCACTGACCAACAAAGAAATCAACGGGCCTGATGCCGCCGGCAGGCACGTCACAAACCACGCGACACAGTTGCTCTTCAATCACCGACATCGCGGCTCCAGCATATTCGTTACCCACCAGCTTCTCAATGCTACAATCACCGCCAAAAATCAAAACGCGGTAGATGCTGCACCGGAATGTCGCCCCTGCTTTGTGCCACAGTGGACAGCATCGACACTCACGGAGGGCCGCAGCCTAGCGCACTACGCACCCAGCTTCCCCCTCACCGCCCCAAAATCCCTCCCCTTCGGCATCACGAACAGGCATTTCCCCTCGCTTCGGGCCTCCCACACCTCGCCGATATCCCGCTTCTCTTTCGAGTCCTCGTTGCTCCAGCGGTCCTCGCCTTTGTACTCCACGACAAGGTAGCGCCCGTCGTTTAAGAGGCAGACGAAGTCGGGATAGAACTTGTCCGTCGACGTTTGGAGCCAGAACGAGTGCGACGGCCTTCGTTCCAGGTTTCGCACCCAGTACTTAACCTGCGGCAGCGAATCCAGAACTGGGCGCACTCGGACTCCTCACCGGCGGCTTTCAGGTCGCCAACCTGCGGATAGTGATGCTTCTTGAACCGGTATGCGCCATCGTAGCGCGTGCTGCACGGATAATCGGACTGCGGGAACGAGAAGCACACCTGCGGCGTGACAACCAAGGGAGTTTCACACTCCGGCAGCAGCAAAGCCTGGTAGCTGGCCGTGCGCGCGTTCTTGCGGTGCAGATCGATCTTTGCCGTCGCGGCAGCGCGCAGGCGATACCTGTCGGTGATCAGCCGCCCAAGCTCGATGCCGCGCTCGTCGGTCAGCACTCGCACCAGCTCTATCAGGAAAACGCCCGATTCCGTAGGCGTCACGTCGGGATGCCGAAAAGGCACCTCCTTGTGATGCCCGACCACGGCCCTTTTCCCGATCCAGTCCAGCGTTGGCATCGCATCTACCTCGCGCCTTGTTTGCAGGCCGCACGTCTAGACCTGGCCGCCGGGTGTCCCCGTTCCTCAGTCCCGGCTCCCCGCGCGCCCAGCCGCCCGCCATAGTGTTAAGAATATACCTTCCAGGGCAGTAGTAGTCAAGGCCATGACCCGACCTCCTCGTCGGGCCACCAGCGAGGACCCGCCTGGTGCGGGCTGGAGGACGATGCGACGCGCTAAGTGCCTTCATGGTATACTGGGCAAGAAGCGAGCTAAGAAGTGACTGGCGGAGCCGATGAAAGCTAAGCGACAGCAGGTAGAAGCGAATAGGCTGATATGAGGAGATACACAGGCGAAGACTTCGAGCGGGACCTTGACAGGCTGACGTCAGAATGGGAGGACGCCATCCAGTTGATAGCTGATTGGGACTCGTTTGATGGAGAGCAGAAAGCAGCCATCACCGGGGAGTGGTTGCACACCAATGCCATTCAGTTTGCCGTCGAAGAGTACGCGCAAACGCACGAGCTCACCGAGCTCCAGAGGGCAGCGTTCCTCCGACTGGGAGACCTGATCGCCAAGCACAGGAAGACTCTTCGAGCAATGGGTTTTCCTGTTCAGCCGCTGGCAGGTCTAAAGGGACGGGCTGTTGCCTGAGACCACGACACGCCTCGCGCGGAGCCTCCGTGACATTGTAGGACCGGATAAGACGAGCAAATGGCCTGCCTTGGGCAGGCCACCGCAATACCGCCAGTCGCTCCCGTACCATAGCCTCCAAAGCCGGTAACTGGCTGTACATAATTATCCGTTTATCCGTTCAGTATCCGTTGACGCCGGGCCCCGCGCGCCCGCCCCTCTCGGCCACCCCCACTGCAGCTCCTTCGGCGGCCCCGTCCAGCACCCGCTCTCAATAGTCCGGCGCGGAATACGTCAGTCGGACTGTAACCCCAATGAGTGAGTCTTCGCCAGTCCCCCTGGTGTCTCGAATCCAGTCCCTAGTTCTTGACGAACTGATTGGATGGGGTAATTCCGTCCCAGGTTAATCCCGCGGCGGTCACGCTAGTCACTTTCGTCGAGTAGGTCCCCGATGGAGCGTTGTTGGCCTTAAAGGACACCTTCCCATCTGCGCCAGTCGTGCCCGTCGCCGAGAGATAGGGCGAGTTATCGCGCAGCAAATCGATCGACACCGCTGCGTTCGCCACAGGGTTGCCCAGATCGTCGACCAGAGCGACGGTGACGCGAAGGTGTTGATCACCGCTCTTTCCGCCCTCGGTGGTGTAGCCAATTGACGCTACCTTAACCGTCGTCGGCCCGCTCGGCGGGGATCCCACCGTGATGCCGATAGATGCGCTGCCGGTCTTGCCGCTGGAGTCGGTCGCCCTGGCCGTGATGGTATGACTTCCATCGCTGAGGACTCGGGCGAAGATACCCCCGGTGCCTATGGCTCCGTCTTTGCTGGAGGTCCAGGCCAGGCTACTTGTCAGGCTACCGTCCTCGGTATCGCTCGCCGTTCCCTCGAACGTGATTGACGTTCCCGAGCTGAAGGTAGCCCCATTGACCGGCTGAAGGATAGCCACCACAGGGGCGTCATTGACCACCGTGATGCTCACCGAAGCGCTGCCAGTGTTGCCGCCCGAATCGGTAGCCGTAGCCGTGATTGTATGGCTGCCTTCGCTGAGAGACACAGCAAAACTGCCCCCCGTACCTATCTGGCCATTTATGCTCGACGTCCAGACCAGGCTGGCGGTAACATCTCCATCCTCGGGGTCACTCGCCGTACCGGTAAACGTGATGGACTGGTTGACGTGGAAGGTCGACCCGTTAGCCGGGCTCGTAATGGAGACCGAGGGCCGCCCGGTGGGAGGAATTGCCGCTTCATCGGCATCAACCAATCCGAAGCCGTAGTAAGGATCGCGCCCCCCGGGGCCGAGGTCGTCGGCAGTCTGCTGGAGCTTCAGGCGAACATCCTCGTTGTTGGACTTCCCGTCGCCGTTGAGATCGGCGATGCCGGACTTGATTACCAGCGCCGCCGTCCCCGCCACGTGTGGAGAGGCCATGGAGGTACCACTGTACACCGCGTATCCGCCGTTTGGCACGGTAGACTTGATGCCCACCCCAGGCGCGGCTATTTCCACGTCGGGTCCTGTGCTGGAGAAATTGGCCCGATTGTTGTTGCTGTCCGTGGCGGCCACGGCGACGACCGACATGTACCTGGCCGGATATATGACGTTGTCACCCCTGCCGGGAGGATTGCCACTGTTGCCAGCGGCAGCAATGTGAAGCACACCAGCCGCGTAGGCATTGTCGAAGGCGGCTTTGGTCAAAGTACCAGGGTCGCCCGAGCTTCCGTAGCTGTTGTTCGTCACCTGAATGCCGTTGTCCACGGCCCACTGAAGCGCGGCGATGACATTGCTGTACGACCCGCCGCCGTCTGCTGCCAGGACCTTGAGTGCGTATATCCTGGCCTCGGGGGCGGCGCCGACTACGCCCGAGCCGTTGGCTTCAGCCGCAATTGTTCCCGCGACGTGGGTGCCGTGGCCGTTATCATCCATTGGATCGTTGTCGCCGTTAACGAAGTCGTACCCGCCCGCGTAGTTTGCGTCTAGATCGGGGTGCCTGTAATCTACACCGCTATCGATGATGGCTACTTTGACTCCGGTCCCCTTGTTGCCGTCGCTATGAACAATGCCGGCACCGATTCGCAGCACACCCCAGGAGTCTTCGAGCTCGCCGATGGCGCGGACCGCGATGTCCGGTTCAATGCGCAGGACCAGCGGATTTCTAAGGAGCCCGTCAATGGCGGCTGGCGGAATCGAGGCGGCGATGGCTGGGATCAGGTGGTAAGTATACTTGATGGACCCGCCACCGGCACGCACCAGAGCTTCTTCGTTTGGCCCCGGCTGCCGATCGAACCCGATGATGACCTTCACTCTATCATTGTCTGAATTGGGACCGCTGGCACCTGCCGATCCCACCAACACTGACGAAGCGAGGAGCAGCAGCACCAAGCATGCGGAAAGCCGACGAGCGTTCATTCCCATTTCCAACCTCCGACCGCCAATCTGGCTCGGCCTTTTCAACTATTCTATCACCTGAGTATCCTATGTCAATGCCTTTTGCACGTTTTTTTATATCTTCGTGACTATCGTATGATCAGGGTTGCGCATGCCCCCGTCCCCTCTGAGATCCGTGCATAATGGCATGCTGGCGATCAAGGCCACTCTAGCCCTACGTTATGCCGAAGCTGATTTGTGGGCTGCCAGGTCGCTATGTCATCAGGCCAAGACGCGGGACTAGACCAAGTTG
>JACQUC010000152.1 GCA_016210495.1 Chloroflexota bacterium | reverse complement strand
GGGGTCAGGGGACGGGGGTTGGGCGGTCGGGGCTGACGGGCAGGTTTCTGTTGATTGACGGCTGTGTCGAGCCTGGTTGACGGGGAACCCTCACCCTCCCTTTGCGAAGGGAGAGGGGATTGATTGGCTCTATGGCAGGCGGCTAACTATGAACGGAGATGGGGTTTATTGCTTCCCTGGCCGGTCCTCGAACTCGCTGAAGGGAATAGGCCAGGCGTGCTGCCCATCGGCAAGCCTGTCACCTGGAGGGTAACGAGCGATGGATTTCTTTGATACGGTGGCCAACAGGCACTCGATAAGGGCGTTCAAGGACCGGGAGATCGAGCAGGAGAAGGTGGGGCGGATTCTGGAGGCGATGAATCGGGCGCCGTCGGCGGGGGACTTGCAGGCGTATCAGGTGTACGTTGTGCGCAGCAGGAAGCGGCGGCTGGCGCTGGCGCGCGCGGCGCTGGAGCAGTTCTTCATCTCGGACGCGCCGGTGGTGCTGGTGTTCTGTGCCTTGCCGATGAGGTCGGGCGACAAGTACGGGATGAGGGGCGAGGAGCTGTACGCGGTGCAGGACGCGACGATCGCGTGCGCCTACGCGCAACTGGCGGCGTCGGCGCTGGGGTTGGGCAGCACCTGGGTGGGCGCTTTCGACGAGGGCGCGGTGCGGCGGGCTGTGGGCGCCGGCATGGACGAAGTGCCGGTCGCGATCCTGCCGGTGGGCTATCCGGACGAGGTGCCCGAGCCGGCGACGCGGCGGGCGGTGGCGGAGATGGTGCGCGAGGTGTAGGGGGACGGAGGGGCAAGGGGCAAGGGACGGGGGACGGATGGGTGACTAAGCTGGCAGGACGAGGTACAATGATGGCAGCACGTGGAAGGGGAGGCGGGTGGTGAAAGCGGCGATCACAGGCTGAATTTGGAGGAGAAGCAAATGGAGGGGGTTGAAAGGGCGTTTGAAGGGGCGGCGCAGGAGGAGGCGCCGGCAATAAGGATTCAGGACCAGTGGTGGGTGGTGATAGTGCTGCTCTTGCTCGTGGTGGCGATTCAGAGCCACCAACGATGGTTTCTGAACTTCGTGCATGTGTTCGCGGCAATACTGTGGACTGGAACGGACATCTTTATGGGGTTCGTGCTGGGACCGATAATGCGCCGTCTCGACATCGCGTCGCGGCGCGCGCTGATCATTCGGCTGATGCCTCGGATGCTGTTCTACATGCCCACGGTGGCGATCACGACGGGCACGGCCGGATGGTACCTCGTGGACCAGCTCGGGTACCTCGGGCTGCCATTTCCGACGATGTTGTGGGTCTACGGGGCGCTGGCGATCACGGCGGTTATGACGGTGCTGGGGCTGGGGATTCTGCTGCCGACGAATTTGCGCGTGTACTTCGAGATGCGGAAGGATCGGCCCGACGGGGCCAAGATTCAGGGCTGGATGCAAACCTACGTGCGCGTGGTGGCGGTGCAGGGGATGCTGCAGGTAGCGATAAACGTCATAATGGCAAGGTTTGTGACCGGCTTGTGAGGGCCGCTGGCGTGTGCCGCAGGAGCAGAATGCCGAGAGAGAACGCGAAAATCGCCGCGTATAGACCAGGGTAAAACCAGTCCGGCGTGGTGAGTGCTGAGCCAGGCACCCGCAGAAAGTGGTTGAGCTCGCGGAAGGCAGCAAACCAGGCGCACGCGGCGAGGAATGCCGTCCCGTCCGGCGCGTTTCGGCGGAGCAGCCACATCGCAAGAGCCGCGGCCAATATCCCGGCTGCCGCTTCGTATAGCTGTGTGGGATGCACTGGCTGCACCTGTAGGAAGAAGAGGCCCACGCCTCTGGTCAACTGGTAGATGTGGGCATCGCTCCCCCGGGGGAAGACCACGCCCCAGGGCAGGTCAGTCTGCTCACCAAAAGAGCAGCCGGCCAGGAAGCAACCAACGCGCATCAGGGCGATGCTCACCCCCAGGGCCGGCGTCAGGGTGTCCGCCATGCGCCGCACATCCAGTCGCAGCACCCGGCAAGAGGCCCAGCCGACGAGAAGGGCCAGCAGCATCCCGCCGAAGAAGGAGAAGCCGTACACGTGTAGGGCGAGTAGCTGCCCCGGATCCTTGGCGTAGAACTCGGTCTTAGTGGTCGCGTCCAGGAGGCGCGCGCCGATGGGAGTGGCCAGCACCATCAGCAACGCGCAGATAGCCACTCTCCACAAAGGGAGACCTCGACGGGCGGCCATCAGCAAGCCCAGGCTCAGGCCAACAGCCGCCGCCAGGTACATCAAGGTGCTATAGGAGGCGAACGCGAACAAGCGGTCGCCCAGTATGATGGTCAGTACTGGCTGCATGCTACGGTCCGGGCTTGGCGGGTGCCGCCGGAGCCGGCTTGGGCTTGGCAACCGTGAAGGTGCCGCTAAGGCGCATGGCCACTTGCCCCTTTTCCTCAAAAGTCATCGTGAACGGCCCGCTCATGTTGTATTCGGCGCCGGCGACGCTAACGGTGCCCTCGAAATGTATTTTCGCGCCCGATTGAGTGCCATCAAAGGTGACCCTGCTGCCGTCAAAGCGATAGGGCCACGGTTCGGTTGGAGTTTCCTTTCCCTTGGTATCCTGAGTAATCAGGACGACCGTGCCGGCCTCCGGTGACTGGGACTTGAAGTCAAGCTTAAGCTCACTGGCTTTGTTCATGCCCTCTTTAAGGGCCTGCTCGCACTCCTCTTTTTTGATAACGGTGGGTTCCTTCTTGTCGTCGAAGGGATCGGGGATACTGATGTCGGAGGCGACGAAGGCGTCCGTAGCTGTCAGCGTTCCCTGCCATTCCCCATTCAGGTCGACGGCCTCGATCGAGATGTCACAGAAGGCATCGGTGTCCAGCCGCCGCAGCCGGATGGTCGGATTGGCCTTCACATCCGTCAGCGTGGCTTCCCAGCCCAGCTCGCCCGCTCGGGAGAGGCGCTGGGAGGGCGATCCTTTTAGGACTAGGCCGCTGCCACGCAGCTCGATCTTCACGTCGGCAGGGTTATCCCCGACGGCGGTCAGCCTGGCCGTGATGCCGTAGTCCTTCGGGCCCTTGGCGGCGGCGGAGCCCTCGATGGTGGCAAGCTTGACCAGCTCTTCGACCTTGAGCGGCGGCTGAGGCTTGCGCATATCGTTGATCACCTCGAGCACGGCCCGATCGACCCGCAGCACGCCTTTGCCCATTCCCTGGGGAATAGGCGTGGAGGAGTTCTTGTTCGTGACGCCCGGGCCAGCCGTTTTGGCCAGGTAGCTCTTTATCTGCTCGGCGGTGAGGTCCGGGTTGATGGAGCGGAGCATAGCGGCTGCGGCTGCAACCTGGGGTGACGAGAAAGAAGTGCCGCTGGCTTTCACGGGCTTGCCGTCCGGCCCCACGCCCAGAACCATCTTTACTCCCGGCGCGGAGATAGTGACTTCGCCATCTCCGGTGGCGCGATTTGAGAAAGCGGCTCGATTCCCTTCATCGTCCAATGCTCCGACGGTGATCACGTTCGGCAACTTGATGCCGCCCGGCCAGTAGTTCCTGCCGTCCAGGTCGACATTCTTCTTTCCTTCGTTCCCCGCGGCGGCGACGAAAACCACCTTCGGATACTTCTGGGCCACCTTGGACAAGAATTTTCTATAGAGATAGTTCAACTCCCTGTTGCCATCATTTGGCTTGTCAGGCCCGTAGGACATGTTGATTACCGTGGCCCCGCCCTCAATTTGCTTGATTATGTGAACAAATGTCGTGTAGACGTAGGATTTGCCATCTCTTCTGACAACCCTCGTAGGATCAGCCGGGTCCGGCGCATCCTCTTTGAATCCGGCTTCGGCAGTGTAGATGTTCCTTAATGTCAGCTTGAGTTTGTCTCCCAGCACGCTGGCCACACCCACCATCCCACCGTTGTCGGCATCGGCGGCGATTACCTGGCTAACCATTGTCCCGTGGGATTGCCCCCCGTCCACGACGTTGCCCGCAGTGTCTGTTTCAGGTTGCCCAGTCGCGTCCTGAGGTTCCAGCGGGGTGATCGGTGACCGGCCCTTGAGGTCAGGGGATTTATCGTAAACCGCATCGTCCATTACACCGACATGCACATCGTTCAGTTTGATGCCGCTGGCTTTGATGATGTCCCAGGCGGTCTGGGTGCCGATGATGTCGTAGTGACGGCCGTTATTGCCATCGTAGGTCGGGTTCTTCAAGGGGCTGCCGGATTCGCAGGCTAGCTCCTGCAGATAGACCCGACCGTTCGGTGCCACCGCCTCGACTCCGGGCTGCTGGCGGGCTTTGTCCAAGGCCGCCTTGAGGTCAGCTTCCGTGGTGCCTTTGGTCTCGATCTGGTACAGGTCCATGAACTCGATCTCGCCGACAATGGCGCCGCCGATGGCCGCGGCCACCTTCTCAGCCTCCTGGCGGGACTGGCCCTCCTTCATCACCACCGCCACCTGGTTAGGTGGCACTTCACCCCACTCGCTGCTAATGACCAGGTTGTTGGGATCGGGGGCCTTGATCTGCGCCTTGCCGAAAGTGGGCTTGGCCGGGACGGTTGGACTTGGCGCCGGCTTGGCGGCCGCCGGCTTCGATTCACCGGCAGGGGGTTGGCCCGCCGCGGGCTTGGTCTCGGCGGCAGGCGGTTTGGCTGACGTTTGGGACTGCGACGGTTGAGGCGGTTGGCTCGCCGCCGGCTCGCCGGTAGGTGTTGTGCCCGAGGTACAGCCCAGGAAGCTGGCCCCGGCAATGGCCGCCACCAGTACGAGCGCCCGATAGT
Source organism: Chloroflexota bacterium (assembly GCA_016210495.1). The sequence goes on along the minus strand of JACQUC010000152.1, from coordinate 1,312 downwards.
GAAGATATGTGGTGCACTTCATCGATGTATCTCCCCTTCCCTATACCCATCCACCCTGTCACGTGGAGAATGCACCCCTTCATACTATACACAGGACGTCCTATTGTCAACTTTTGCGCGCGCGGGACTTGCCCAGCGGATGAAGGCTGAGAGGTGACAAAGGAAAATGAGGCATACGGCCTGCGAGGGGGTAGTATTGGGTTGGGCCGAGTTTCTTGACGCTCGTGTGTTTGCTGCAAGGGCCAAAACCGCGCAGCGGGTCAGCCTGAGACGCGCAGCAGGCGTTTCAAAAGCGGCGGTTATTGGCCGATAACGGAGGAGGGAAGATGGAGGGGGTTGAAGGAGCGTTTGAAGGGGAGGTGCAGGAGGAGGCGCCGGCCATAAGGATTCAGGAGCATAGGAGGCGACGGCGAACAGGCGGTCGCCCAGTATGATCGTCAGTACCGGCTGCATGTTAACACCAGGTTCTCACGGTCCGGGTTGGGCGGGTGCCGCCGGAGGCGGCTTGGCGGCCGTGAAGGTGCCGCCAAGGCGCAGGGCCACCTGCCCCTTTTCCTCCATGGTCATCGTGAACGGCCCGCTCATCTTGTAGTCAGCGAGGACGCTGCTAATGCTGGTGATAACATTTCCATTAACGACTTCGGTACTAGTTTCGCTTATCTTGTCGTCAGGGCCGGCGGCGCTAACGGTGCCCTCGAAATGCACCTTCATGCCCGACTGATCGCCTTCAAAGGTCACTTTGTTGCCATCAAAGCGGTACGGCATTGGTTGGCTTGGGTTTTCCTTTCCCTTGGCATCCTGAGTAATCAGGACGACCGTGCCGGCCTCCAGTGACTGGGACTTGAAGTCCAGTTTCACCGCATTGGCTTTGTTCATGTTCTCTTTCAGGGCCTGCTCGCACTCCTCTTTCTTGATGACGTCTGGGGGCTTCGTGGGGTCGAAGGGATCGGGGATTTCGATGTCGGAGGCGACGAAGGCATCCGTAACCGTCAGCGTGCCCTTCCATTCCCCATTCAGATCGACGGCTGCGATCGAGATGTCGCAGAAGGCATCGGTGTCCAGCCGCCGCAGCCGGATGGTCGCCTTGGCTTTCTCATCCGTCAGCGAGGCTTCCCAGCCAAGCTCGCCCGCCCGAGAGAGGCGCTGGGATGGCGATCCTTTTAAGATTACACCGCCGCCTCGCAGCTCGATCTTCACGTCGGCAGGGTTGTCCCCGACGGCGGATAGTCTGGCCGTGATGCCGTACTCTTTCGGGCTCTTGGCGGTGGCGAAGCCCTCGATGGTGGCAAGCTTGACCAGATCTTCGACCTTG
>JACQUC010000155.1 GCA_016210495.1 Chloroflexota bacterium | reverse complement strand
TGGTTAAGGCAGAACCCATTGCTTCAGGGAAGGTGGAAAGTATGTGCCGACGATGTGGCTGCGCCGACTTCATCGGACAGGGCCACGAGGCCCTTGGAGGCGTCATTCGGGCCGTCAACCAAGTCCACGAAGACAACCAGCGCCACTCCGCCGAGCTTCGCCGGCGCCACGGGCCTGTCGGGGGGTAGACTGGGGTGGAGAGCACACGGGAAGCGCGTCCGGATTGGGACGATTACTTTATGCAAATTACCGAGGTCGTGGCGAAGCGGTCGACCTGCCTGCGCCGACAGGTCGGCGCCATCGTGGTGAAGGAGAGGCAGATCCTTTGTACCGGTTACAACGGCGCGCCGCGCGGCATGACGCATTGCCTCACGCTGGGATGTTTGCGCGAGCAGCTCGGGGTGCCGTCTGGCCAGCGGCACGAGCTGTGTCGTGGCCTTCACGCCGAGCAGAACGCGATCATCCAGGCCGCGTACCACGGTGTGTCCATCAAGGGCGGCACGATCTACTCTACGCACCAGCCGTGCTTCATCTGCGCCAAGATGATCATCAACGCAGGGATCTTGCGCGTGATCTATGCCAACGGTTACCCCGATGAGATGGCGGTGAGCGCCTTTGCCGAGGCAGGGGTCGAAGTGTTGACCGTCCCCAACAAGGTGTGATATACTTCCGCCTGGCGTTTGGCCGAAGGCAGACGATGAACCAAGACATGCGCCCCTGGGGCCTGCTGCTCCAACTGGGCTGGACGATAAGCATATCCATTGTCGGCAGCTTGCTGCTGGGTATATGGATTGACCGCACCTTGGGCACGACGCCGGCTGGAATACTGTTGTTCTCGTTGTTGGGTATAATGCTGGGCTCTGTTGCCGTGTACCGACAGGTCGTGAAGGCCATCGCGGCCGCGGAGCGTCCGCCAAAGGCGGACGGGATCGACGCAGATCGCCATAGGAGCAACTCGAAGAAGGAGGAGGACGAGTAGTGTCCCAGGTTCCACCCCGCGTCAAGAAGATCGGCATACTTGTCGCTATCCTGGCCCTGTTCGCCGGGGGTTTTTTCTTCCCGGTCAAGATGCCTCACGTGCAGCTTCCCGCTGAGCCGGTAGCTCACATCGGCGGTTTCACGGTTACTAACACGATGACGGCTGCCTGGGGCACGATCATCGTGCTTTCGCTTCTGTTCTACTTTGCCACGCGCAAGATGGGAGACGTGCCCGGAGGCCTCCAGAACTTCGCCGAGGTCGTCATCGAGGCGCTCTCTGGTCTGTGCGAAGCGGCGGCCGGCCACGACAGGGGCCGGCGCTTTTTTCCGCTGGTGACCACGTTCTTCCTGTTCATCCTGGTGTCCAACTGGATGGGCCTGCTGCCGGGTTACGGCACGATCGGCATCTGGGAGACCGTCGAGGTCGAGGGGCATAAGGAGAACGTGTTGATGGCCTTCTTCAGGTCGGCGAACACCGACCTGAACACCACCCTGGGGCTGGCCATCATCTCGGTCGTGGCCACGCAAATCTATGGTATCAGGGCTGTGGGTTTCAAGGGCTATGCCGGACGGTTTATCAACCTGAAGGGCCCCATCGACTTCTTTGTGGGCGTTCTGGAGCTGGTGAGCGAGGTTGCCAAGATGATCTCCTTCAGCTTCCGACTTTTCGGCAACATCTTCGCGGGCGAGGTGCTGCTGGGAGTGATGTCTTTCTTGATTCCCTGGGTTATACTGATTCCCTTTATGGGACTGGAGTTGTTTGTTGGGGTTATACAGGCGTTCATCTTTATGATGCTGACCCTGGTATTCCTGACGGTTGCTACGGCTGAACACGGGGCTGAGCACGGCGAATCGCACTGAGACCTACCGTTGACTATCGCGCGTCAACCCAAAATCGCGAGTTCATTATGCTGCAACGCGGCGAAAGGAGGAGTCAATGACTGATCAAGGCGTCAGGCTGCTGGCGGCTGGCATAGCCATCGCCATTGGCGCCATCGGACCTGCCATCGGAATCGGAATGCTGGTCAGCAAGGCCATGGAGGCCCTGGGGCGGAACCCCGAGGCTGAACCGGCGATCCGACTCAACATGATCTTGGGTATCGCTTTTGCGGAGGCCATCGCGATCTACGCGCTGGTGGTGGCTCTAATCATCAAATTTGTCTAGCGGTGATGGTCTTCGGGCAGTGTGCTGGGTGTTGATTGTAGTCCGATCAACGCTCAGACCCCGTTGTTTGGATATTCGCAGAAGGAGTTAGTCCTTGGAGGCACTTGGCATCAACGCACAGGGCCTGCTGGCCCAGATAATCAACTTTGTGTTGCTCCTGATCATCCTCCGAGCTGTGGCCTACAAACCGATTCTGAATATGCTGGACAAGCGTGCGGCGCGGATCACGGAGAGTCTGGAGGATGCAAGGAGGATTAAAGAGCAATTGGCCCGGGCCGAGGTGGAGTATTCCGAGCGACTCGACCAGGCGCGCAAGGAAGGGCAGGCAATAGTGGCGCAGGCCAGCCAGATGGCCGAGCGGATCCGGCAGGAGGCTCAGGTGGAGTCGCGCCGGGAAGCGGAGGAGTTTCTGGAAAAGGCCCACGCGCAGATCGAGCGCGACAAGCGACAGGCCGTCGCCGAGCTCCGCAAGGAAGTGGCCGATCTGGCGATTCTGGCTGCCAGCAAAGTCGTCGGTCGTTCGCTGGATGACCCCGCTCACTACCGCCTGATCAAAGATGTCCTGGCCGAGAGCGATCGGCCCAGCAATAACTGACGATCACGACAACACAAAGACCAGGACGGGTACGCGTGAGTGATCGCGTGCCCGTATGCTGTGTTTATTTCTGAGCCTGGGGACCTGTGGTGGAGGAGTCATATGATTAAAGGCGCCGCCGGGCGGCGGTATGCCCGGGCTATTTTCGATCTTGCCATCTCGAAAGACGATTACGATACGTGGCTCGCTGATCTCAAAGACATCAGGGATTTCATGCGGCAACCGGAGGTGGCGCAGATCGTGCAGAATCCCGAAGTGCCATTTGAGCAGAAAAGGAAGGTTATCGACGCGGGCTTGCCGGCCCTTGGCACACTGCCCAAGAACTTCGTCTACGTCTTGGTGAGCAAAAGGCGAACGGAGCTCATCGACAGCATCGTCGATGAGTTCGAACGGCTGACAAACGAGCAGCGCGGCGTCGCCATCGCGGAAGTTACCACGGCGGTTCCTCTCGACGAAGACATGGCTCGCACGGTTGCCGAGCGCCTGGCGGCGCTGAGTGGCAAGAAGATAGTGCTGCGGCTGTCCGTTGATCCGGCGATCATCGGAGGCCTGGTTGCCAGAGTAGGCGATAAGCTGATCAACGCGAGCGTGGCAGAGAGGCTCGCGTCATTGCGGACACGGCTGGCTCAAGCCTGATTGTTTGAGTACAAAAGTTGCCATAAACGGAGGTGACAATGGCTGTTCGAGCAGAAGAAATCAGCCAGATAATTCGCGAACACATCGAGCGTTTTGCCGCGCCGTTGAGCACGGTGGACGTTGGCACGGTTGTCGAGGTGCACGACGGTATCGCCCGCGTCTACGGCCTCTCGGGCGTTATGGCCGGCGAATTGGTCGAGTTTGGACACGACGTCATGGGCCTCGCCCTCAACCTGGAGGAGGACACGGTCGGCGTGGTGCTGCTGGGGCCCGACGCCCAGATCAAAGAGGGCGACCAGGTGCGGACGACCGGTCGCATCGCCCAGGTGCCTGTGGGCAATGCCATGCTCGGCCGAGTTGTCGACCCGCTGGGCAATGCCATCGACGGTAAGGGGCCGATTGAGGCGGCGAGCTACAGACCTATCGAGCGAGTGGCCCCTAACGTGACCGAGCGACAACCCGTCAACACCCCTGTCCAGACCGGCATCAAGGCGATCGATGCCGTTATCCCCATCGGACGGGGCCAGCGCGAGCTGATCATCGGCGATCGGCAGACCGGCAAGAGCGCCATCGCCATCGACACGATCATTAACCAAAAGGGCAAGAACGTCGTTTGCGTCTACGTGGCCATCGGTCAGAAGTCCTCGAAGGCGGCGCAGGTGGTGGCCAAGCTGGAGGAGTTCGGCGCGATGGGCCACACCATCGTCGTCTTAGCGTCGGCCGATCAGCCGGCAGCGCTTCAATATCTCGCGCCCTATTCGGGCTGCGCCATCGCCGAGGAAGTGATGGAGTCGGGTGGCGATGCCCTGATCATCTACGACGATCTCTCCAAGCACGCCTGGGCTTATCGGCAGATATCCCTGCTGTTGCGGCGCCCGCCGGGACGTGAGGCTTACCCCGGCGACGTGTTCTATCTACACTCGCGCCTGCTAGAAAGGGCGGCGAAGCTGAGCGATGAGCGTGGTGGTGGCAGCCTGACAGCGCTCCCGGTGGTCGAAACGTTGGCCAACGATATCTCGGCGTACATCCCCACCAACGTCATCTCGATCACGGATGGACAGATCTACCTGGAAAGCGACCTCTTTTACGCAGGTATCCGGCCTGCGTTGAACGTGGGCCTCTCGGTTTCGCGCGTGGGAGGCGCGGCGCAGACGAAGGCTATGAAGCAGGTGGCTGGGAAGCTGCGTCTGGACCTGGCGCAGTACCGGGAACTAGCGGCCTTCGCGCAGTTCGGCAGCGACTTGGACAAGGCCACGAGGGCCCAATTGGATCGAGGCGCCCGCATAACCGAAGTGTTGAAGCAGCCCCAGTACACTCCGATGCCGATGGAGCAGCAAGTGATGATCATCTACACCGTGGCCAACGGCTATGTGGATGACGTGTCGGTGGAGAAGGTTAAGGACTTCGAGACAGCCTTCTTGCGCTTTGTCGAAACCGCGCACCCGGAAATCGGTAAATCCATTGCCGAGGAGAAGAGAATCTCCGATGAAAACGCCGAGCGGCTTGTGGCAGCTATCAGAGAATTCAAGCAAAGCGTTCCTTACTAGGCTGCCGAGGGAGGTCGAATGCCTGTAAACACTCGCCAAATACGCCGTCGCATTCGCAGCGTCAAGAATACGTCTCAGATTACGAAGGCTATGGAGATGGTGGCTGCCTCCAAGATGAGGCGTGCCCAGCAGATGGTGCTCGCGTCGAGGCCGTACTCCGAGAAGATGTCCACGCTGCTCAGCCATCTCGCCGCGGCGATAGGGATAGTAGAGGTGCCGCACGCGTTGCTCGCGCGCCGAGAAGCTAAGAATGTTGGTGTTGTGCTCATAACGTCAGACCGAGGTCTCTGCGGCGGCTTGAACAGCAACGTCATTCGCCAGGGCGCTTCCTTCATCCTCGATCAGAAGTGTCCCGTCAAGCTGATCACCGTCGGTCGCAAGGGACGGGATTGGATGGCCAGGCGCAGGCAAAACATCATCGCGGATTTCACCCAGATACCGGATCGCCCCAAACTGGTCGAGACCACCCCCGTTTCGCACATCATCATCGACGAGTACCAGGCGGGAGAAATGGACGAAGTTTACGCGATCTACACGCGCTTCATTTCGACGCTGGTGCAGAAGCCGGTGGTCACCAAGCTCCTTCCCATTGAGCCGGCACCTGAGTTGACCGATGCGTATCTGGAGTACATCTATGAGCCGAATCCGTCGGCGGTGATGACTCACCTCTTGCCGCGATTCATAGAAGTCCAGGTGTACCAAACGATTCTGGACGCCATAGCTAGCGAGCAGAGCGCGCGTATGGTGGCGATGCGCAACGCGACGGAAAACGCCAAAGACCTGATCGACGGGTTGACGCTGAGCTACAACCGGGCCCGGCAGGCGTCGATCACCACGGAAATCACAGAGATCTCTGCGGGTGCCGAAGCACTGGCAGGCTAGAAGTACGGGAGGTATCGATGGCAGTAGGCAAAGTGGTGCAAGTGATCGGGCCGGTGGTGGACGTGGAGTTCCCGCCCGAGCAGTTGCCTGCGCTATACAACGCGCTGGAAATAAAGCAGAACGGCAGCAAGCTGGTGCTGGAGGTGGAGCAGCACCTTGGCAACAACTGGGTGCGGTGCCTGGCGATGTCCACGACGGATGGTCTGGTGCGCGGAACGGACGCGACGGACACGGGGCAGCCGATTGCCGTGCCGGTTGGACGCGCCACGCTGGGGCGCCTGTTCAACGTGCTGGGCGAGCCGCTCGACAGTCTTGGCGCTGTAGCGACCGAGAAGAAGTATCCCATCATTCGTCCTGCTCCGGCGTTTGACGAGCAGCAGACGGAAGCACATATCTTCGAGACCGGCCTCAAAGTCATCGACCTGGTTGCCACGGTAACCAAAGGTGGTAAGGTAGGGATGTACGGTGGCGCTGGTGTGGGGAAGACCGTTATCATCCAGGAGCTTATTCGGAACATCGCCGCGGAGCACGGTGGCTTCAGCGTGTTCGCCGGGGTAGGGGAAAGGTCGCGCGAGGGTAATGACCTGTGGCGCGAGATGAAGGAATCGGGGGTTATCGACAAGACCGTGCTCGTTTTCGGCCAGATGAACGAGCCCCCTGGCGTGCGGCTGCGAATAGGCTTAACGGGACTGACCATGGCGGAGTACTTCCGTGAGGAAGAAGGGCGTGACCTCCTGCTGTTCATCGATAATATCTTTCGCTTCACTCTGGCAGGCTCGGAGGTGTCCGCGCTGCTGGGC
>JACQUC010000154.1 GCA_016210495.1 Chloroflexota bacterium | reverse complement strand
GTGCCCCCCTCGACCCACTGGTCCGACGAGCGGACCGCGGCCGCGTGGCCACCTGTCACCGTGGAGCCGTCATACTGGTACTTTCTGGGGTTGTAATACCACTTGTTGAGGACGTTGTTCCCGCTGTCGCGCTGATCAGCCAGGGTCAGTTCGTTGAGCGCGTCATAGCTGTACGTGGTCTTGTTGCCGTCCTTGTCCGTGACCGACCGCCGCAGGTCCGTGCCGTACCCACCGCTGTAGTAGTTGTACGTCAGCTTCTGGACGGTGGTCGAGCTCACCACGGTCTCGATCTGGTCCACACGCTGCGCCTGGCCCTTGTCGTAGGAGTAGTACGTCGTCGCGCCGTTCGGGAAGGCCACCTGGGACACGTTCCCGTCCACATCGTAGCGCAGGGTCACCGTCTGTGCTCCGCCCGTCTGCACCGTGGACAGCCGCCCGGCTGTGTCGTAGGTGTAGCTGGTCGCGTCGCCGGTGGAGGGCGTCTTGGACGTGACCGCTCCGTTGGCATTGTAACCGTACTGGAGGCTGGCGCTGCCCGGCAAGCTCCGCTGCGTCAGGCGGTGGCGGAAGTCATAAGTGTACGTCGTCGTGTACGTCGTGGGGCTGATGTACTCGTTCTCCTGGGTCAGCTCCCCTGCCTTGTTGTAGGTGTACTGGATGTAGTCGCTGTTGTGGAACGTGACCTTCGTGACCCGGTCCAGCTTGTCATACTGGTAGGTGGTGGTCTGGCTCTTCTGGTCCGTCTGGGTGAGCATCCGGCCCCAGGCGTCGTAGGTCATGCTCACGGTCCCTTCCGGCCCGGAGACGGAGGTCAGGTTGCCATTGGTGTAGGTGAAGGCCGTGGTGGGGGCGTCCCAACTCGAGCACGGTGGGGTCCAGTTGATGGGGCCACAGACCGAGGCGATCTGCCCGCTGCCGTTGTAGTCGAAGTACAGCGTCCAGGTCCCACCGCTGGCTCCCTGGTACGCCGTGGTCCTGAGGCGCCCGTAGTTGCCGTAGGTACCGGGATACTGCTGGTACGAGTCCCAGTACGTGTACGCGGTTGTGTTGTTCTGGGCGTCCGTGGCGACCGGAAGCGTGCTGCGCGTGACCTACGTTGTGCGTGCCGCTGGTCAGTGCCATAGCCGTGACATCCCATCCTCGCGACACGTCATAGGGTTGCGAGCCCAGCTCCAATCCTCTCCTTGATAGCCAGTTTGTGGCCGTGTTGGTCCACAAGCACGTCCCCTTCTTCAATGTGAAACGTGTGGACAGCAGCCGTATCCTTGTCCTTGGCGTTCGTCACGACGCACAGCCGGTAGTCTGTGTCCTGACGCTTGACGGGTTCGTACTCGTGCGGTGTGAGCTCAACGGCGATGTTGCTGCCGGACAAGCCCTTCACTTCAATGTGCAAAGGGGTCGGCCCGTCCCGGCAGGCCTCCAAGTCCCAGCCTCGGTTCTTGTCGGATACATCGTGACATTGGAAGCCACGGCTTGTCCACCAAGCCTCCGCTGTCCGCATGGCCGCGTCTTCCACTTCACGGCGCTTGCCCGCGTCAAATTGCTTGGGCGCACCAGCGCCGGGCGTTGGATGAGTGGGCGGCTGCTCGATCAGCTTGAGCAAGTCGAGTGCCTCCGGCCCTTTTGGATAGTGGATATTCCTCTGCCCAAGATGGCCCTTGCCTCTGAGAACCTCATACTTTCGCTCAGGCTCCGGCAGGAGTAGGCCGTTTTCCTCGACGGTGACGATATAATAGTCGTTGCAAGCCCATGTCTCATCCTTGCCTGCCCTATCTTTCCTGGTTGCTGTCCTTTCCTTGGCGACATCAGAGGCTGGGTCTACGTGTTTAACCTTCCTGTAAACTGTCGCATTGGTGTACCATCCTACAACAACCGTTTTCTTCTGCCGGGGATCACGGGCTACCCAGAACACGGTCACATTGTCTGCGCAATCCGCGTTGCGCGGTGCGCCAAGTTTCTGTATCGCAATGCTGCCCAGCGCTTCCACATAGCCATACAGGCGTCCCTTGTAGGGCTTGAAGTTGAAGCATTCGTGTTTCTCCACCCATCTGGCTCCGCCGCCTTCTGGCACGGGATCGGCCTGCGTCGGCCCTCTGTATTCCTTCATCCACCCCACGTTGCATACCAAGACCGGCTGCATGGCGGCACCTCCATTCTGTATCGCAACCAAGGATAGGCAGGGCTGTCGGACGCCGCCCTCATACTCCTGTCACCAGGGAGGTGCAAGGGTGCGTGTCTTCCGCTACCAGGCCCCCGCCGGGGTGACAGGAAGTGGAGCGGTGTGACACCTACCACGTCGGTATGTACGCCAGACGAGGCAGGCCAAAGTGGTCGCTTTGCCTGCCCCCCGTGCGTTCCTTCGGGAGCCAACCGCATTCGCACCTGCACCTGCACCGGCGGCCCAAGGCGCGGAGATGTGCCACTGCCTCCACGATCTCCCAACCTTTCGCTTCGATCAGGGTGCCGGGTACGTAACGGTGTAGTTCACGGTGAGAACCGAGGACGTGAGAATGCCAGACGACGCGAAGTCAATGCTGTACCTGCCATCCAGTGCTGCAATGAACGCCCCTTGCCCTCGCGAGACCTTGGTGCCGCCACTGCCTTGAAGGATTGTCGATCCATTGGGATCCGAGACAGTATAGTAAACGTCTGCCCCCGCCACCGTGAAGCTGAACTCGACTTGGTCTCCTCTGCTTAGGCCCCAGATTGGTACAGACCCATAGCCGGTGCCAATGTTCATGCTCGTCGGTCCAACCGCCTTGGGCGGACGAACGAAAACCGCCGTGATCGTCTTGTTGCGATCCATAGTAGTCGTCATGCTGGAAGACGAGCCAGTCACGTCCCCGGTCCAACCGTTGAAGGCCCACCCGGTTGCCGGTGACGCGGACAACGGTACGGAAGCGCCAGCGTCGTAGTTTGCCGCTCCCGGCGCTGGGCTGATGCTCCCGTTGCCTTTGACGGCGGTGCTGAGAATGTAGGTCACCTTGGAGAAGTTTGCGGTGATGGCCTTCTGCCGATCCATGGCAACGGTGATAGCGGGAGTGTTCCCCGTCACGTCCCCCGTCCAGCCGTCGAATTTCCAGCCCTGCTGCGGGACCGCAGACAAGTTAACGCTTGTTCCCGCCCGGTACTGGTTCGCGCCCGGCGGCGGATTGAGGGACCCACCCCCGACGACGGATGTCGTTAAGCTGTAAGTCGGGATCGGCGTCGGTGTGGGAGTGGGAATTGGCGTGGGAGTTGGGGCTGGTCCACACGCGATAGACGCCAGGATCATGGCGCACATCAATACTATGGCAGCCAGTCGGTACTTCGTCATGGCAGAACCTCCGAGCGGTATCGGCGTGCTCTTCTGCGGCTCCAGGCAGGCAAAGGTCTACTCCTCCTATCAGGTGATATCAAGAGGGTGAAGCCCGTCATCTCAGAAGGGTGAGGCGAGGGAAGGAGGCCACCTGCGAGGGTGCAGGCTGCACGGAGGGTGCGGGAGGTGCTCGGCTTCATTGGCTGCCTCCGTCGCGTATTTAGGGAACGACGAGGCGAGCATACGCTTCCGCAAGGCACGCCACAAGACGGGCCGAGAAGGCGTGATCTTGTTGTGATTCTTGAGGAACCTGGCAGATGTGGGACGTGGGCAGGCCGTCACCCTTCGCAGCCAGCGCCGCTGTACAGGGAAGGTCGCACGGCTGGCGTCAGGCTGGTCAGGCCATGTTCCACGGGATGAACTTGCGCCACTCCTCCTGGATGGTGCGGGTGAGGAGAATGTGGTAGGGGTTTGGGCGTGGCGCGCGAGGCTCGCTCAGGAGGCGCATCCTCGCCTCCTCCGGCGTCCGGCCGGCCTTGCGGCGGTTGCACGGCACGCACGCGGCCACCACGTTCTCCCACCGGTGCGGCCCGTTGGCGCGGCGCGGCACCACGTGGTCCAGCGTCAGTTCGCGAGTCTGGATGCCGCAGTACTGGCAGGTGTGGTGGTCCCGGACGAAGATCTCGCGGCGGGAGATGCGGCGCTGGGCGACAGGCCGCTTCACCAGGTAGGCGAGCCGGATCACGGATGGGGCGACGATGAACGCGCGGACCGTCCGGATGTGGCCGCGACCGTTCTCCAGGATCTCGGCCTTTCCCTTGTCCACAAGGATGACGGCCCGACGCACGTCGCAGATGTTGATGGGTTCGTAGTTGGCGTTGAGGACCAATACGGGCGCCGCGAAGTTCATGCCAGCCCTCACTCTCTCCTTG
>JACQUC010000163.1 GCA_016210495.1 Chloroflexota bacterium | reverse complement strand
GCAACGACGGTCCAGCAGCACGACGCGACGGTGCGGGACTTCCTGGCGCGGGTTTTGGGTCCCCATCAGTCTCTGGCTGACCTTAGGAGTGCCGACGTCGAGCGCTATCTCCAGCTCAAGAGCCACGATGTCACACGCCAGACCCTGCAGCACACCGTGGCACGCCTGCGCTCATTTCTACGCTACGGCTATGACCGGAACGAGATCAGGAGTTGCCTGTATACGATGATCGACACGCCCCGGACCTACCGTGGCGAGCTACCTCCCCGGGCGCCAGACTGGCGACTTGTCCAAGAGCTGTTGGGCTCAGTTGATCGCTCCAGCAGGGCGGGTTGGCGCGACTACGCGATCTTGCATCTCATGGCGCACTACGGCCTTCGGCCATCGGAGGTGGTAACGCTGAGGTTGGACTCCATCGACTCGAGCGCCGGCGTCCTCCATGTTGAGCAGCGGAAGACCCGCTCGCCGTTGGTGCTGCCGCTTGCGGCAGCGACGCTGAGTGTGCTGCGCCTCTACCTCTGTTATGGGCGGCCCAATACCTGCCACCAGGAGTTGTTCCTCCGGGCTCGGAGCCCGGCGGGGGCTCTCAAGCCCGCGGCGGTCACAAACATCTTCGAGAAGCGGGCACGGCTAAGTGGTTTGCCGCTGCACGGATACTCGGCCTATTGCCTCCGGCACGCCTTTGCGATGCGACTACTCCGACGCGGTGTCGGGGTCAAGGCGATCGGTGACCTCCTGGGCCACCGCAGCCTCGAGAGCACCTGCCAATATCTGCGGCTCGACGTGGACATGCTGCGTGAGGTGGCGCTTCCGGTTCCCACCGTAGAGCGAACGGGGAGGCTGTGATGAGCACCTCCACCTTTATCACCGCCATGGATGCCGCCATCGAAGCGTATCTGGCGCATCAGCGGGCCATGGGTCGGGGATATAGCACCGAGGAGCGCGTCCTATACAGCCTGCGTGACTTTCTTGCCCAAGCCCATGCTGTTGATCTCGACCAGTCCCGGTTTGAAGGGTGGTGCGATCTTCATCGCCGGCTCACGGCCAATGTCCGCCGCTCGCGCCAGCGCATCGTCCGCAACTTCTGTCTCTACCGCCGGCGCAGCGAACCCGATTGCTTTGTCCCCGAGCTGAGTTTCTTCCCCCGGCCCCAACCCTATCGTGCCCCGGTGCTCGTCGAGCCCGATCAGATCGGACGAATGCTCGCGCTTGCGACTAACCTGACCCCGACACCGGGTTCTCCCCTTCGCCCGGCGGTGCTGCGGCTGGCTGTCGTCTTGCTGTACACCGCGGGGCTGCGCCGCGGGGAGTTGCTGCGCCTCATCTTGGACGATGTCGAGCCGCGAACAGGCGTGCTCCGCATCCGCGAGTCGAAGTTCCATAAGTCACGACTGGTACCGCTGTCGCCCGATGCGCAGGCAGAGCTTCACCTCTACCTGGACCAGCGTCTGACGCCACCCTTCGATGCCCGACCACCATCGCCGCTGCTGTGCAACTATAGGAGAGGAAGGCTGCGCCCCTACACCGGGACCGGCCTCAGCCAGGCAATCCACAGCCTATTCGACGCTGTGGGTGTGCGTGGCATCGACGACCGACGGCCCCGGATCCATGACCTACGCCATTATGCCGACTCCCCGATTATGCCGAATCCGTTGGTTATCCCCGTTCCATTGCAGCGGTTAGTATCGGCATAATCCGCTGCCTCCTTGCCTGATAATATGCGTCAGGAAGGAGGAGATTATGCACCAACTGTCTGAGGAGACCGTAGCCAGCAAACGCATGGGGCTGGGTTCCCTGGGGTCATACATCGACGCATTCACTGCATCCATGCTCGAGCTCGGATATACGGAGGCAACACGGCGCACGCAGCTTTGGCATTTGAGCGTTATTGACCGGTGGATGGCCCGAAACGCGGTAGAGGTCGGTGATCTCAATGAGAGTTTCGTCCGCTCCTTTGCGGAGGAACGAAGACGTGAGGGCGTTCTCCACAAAGGCCAAGTAGCGACCTTCTGCCGATTGCTGCAATTGCTGCGGGAGCAGAACGTGATTCCCCCAGCCCGGGAGGCATCTGAACAATCGGAGCTCGCTGTCCTGGAGCGCACCTACGAGCGCTACCTGAGACTGGAGCGAGGACTTACAACAGCGACGGTGCAGAATTACATGCCGTTCCTTCGTCGCTTTCTCCTCGATCGGTTTGGCCACGGGTCTCTGCACTTACAACAGCTGGGGCCGGCAGATGTCTCCGGGTTTGTTCTTCGTCATGCGCCTTCGATGAGCGCCGGAAGCGCGGCCTTGATGATAACTGCGATGCGGTCCTTCTTGCGTTTCCTGCTTTATCGAGGAGAGATCAAGATGGACCTCGCTGCCGCCGTACCTACGGTGCCGCGTTGGCGACTGAGCACCCTGCCGAAGTATCTCAAATATGAGGAGGTGGAACGAGTGCTCGAAGGCTGTGATCGAAGTACCTCACATGGGCGGCGGAACTACGCGATTCTGCTATTGTTGGCCCGCCTCGGGCTTCGCGGTGGGGAGGTCGTGGCCCTGGAGCTCGCAGACATCAACTGGAGGGCGGCTGAGATATCCGTGCGGGGCAAAGGGTCTCTTCATCATCGACTTCCCTTGCTACACGATGTGGGACAAGCTCTGGCTGACTACCTGAAACACGACCGGCCCCACTGCGTGACACGTCGGGTCTTCGTTCGTATGAAGGCGCCACACCACGGGTTCGCCAGTCCGGTCGCGGTCAGCACCATCGTCCGGCGCGCCTTGGAGCGAGTCGGGCTGGCTCCCCTGCTGAAGGGGGCTCATCTTTTGCGGCATAGCCTGGCGACAGGAATGCTTCGCAACGGGGCATCCATGAAGGAGATCGGGGAGGTTCTTCGACATCGCCTCCCCAGTACGACCGAGATCTACGCGAAGGTGGATATCGGAGGGCTGGGCGCTCTGGCCCTGCCCTGGCCCAACATCGGGGGTGCTCAATGAGTGATCTCCGCCAAGCAGTCCAGCAGTACCTCGCCCTTCGCCGGAGTCTGGGCTTCAAGCTTCGCCTGACGGGCAACTATCTGCACGACTTCGTCACTTTCATGGAACGTGAGAGGGCAACTCACATCGCCACCGAACTCGCTCTTCGCTGGGCCACACAACCCGTTCGGGCCCAACCTGCGACCTGGGGCCTACGGCTTGGCGTGGTACGCCGCTTCGCTTCTTGGTGCAGCGCTACGGATCCTCGAACTGAGATTCCCCCTCCGGGGCTCCTTGGCCACCGCTATCGACGCAGGCCACCGTACATCTATAGCGACAAGGAGATCGAAATGCTGCTACGAGCGGCCGGACAGATTCCCTCTCCCAAAGGGCTGCGGGCAGTGACCTACTCCACTCTGTTCGCGCTGCTCGTGGTGACAGGAATGCGGGTCAATGAGGCCTTGAGGCTACAGGAGGAGGATGTCAACATCCAGGATGGTGTTCTCCGCATCCGAGTCACCAAGTTCGCCAAGTCGCGCATCGTGCCCGTACACCAGTCCACCTGTGCTGCCTTGGCTGCCTATACAAAAGTAAGAGACCGGATTTTCCCGAGGCGTAGCAGCCGCGCTTTCTTCATCTCCGAACGAGCCACACCCATCACGGAATGGGCCGCCCAGTACACCTTCGCAAAGCTCTCGCAACAAGTGGGCCTGCGTACCCCCGTCAAGGGTAGAGGGCGTGGACCGGGACCTCGGATCCACGACTTGCGGCACCGATTCGCGGCTGGGACGCTGATCCGGTGGTACCGAAGTGGGCTCGACGTGGAGCGCGAGATTCCCAAGCTGGCCACATACCTCGGACATGTACATCTCAACGACACGTACTGGTACTTGGAAGCCGTGCCCGAACTGCTCCAGCTGGCTACTGAGCGGCTGGAGCAAGGGCGATGCGATAAGGAAAAGGAGGTCACGTCGTGATTTCAGCCACCTTTCCAGCCCTACTGCAGTCGTTCTTCAGGGACCGTCTGCTTCGGCAACGGTCTGTGAGCCCCCATACCATCGCGGGATATCGTGACTCGTTTCGCCTTATGCTGCAGTTCGCCACGCAACGGCTCAGGAAACGACCCTCGGACCTTAGGATCGAGGACCTTGACGCGCCCCTCATCGGGGAGTTCCTGGAGCATCTGGAGAAGAAACGGGGCAATAGCCCTCGGACTCGCAACGCCCGTTTAGCTGCGATTCACTCTTTCTTCCAGTACGTCGCTTTGGCCGAACCGGCTCATGCTTTACACTGCCAGCGCATCTTGGCAATCCCCACCAAGCGCAACGAGCGAAACGGCATCGACTTTCTTGACCTGGCCGAGGTCGAAGCCCTGCTCTCCGCCCCAGACCCAGCCACGTGGATTGGGCGTAGAGACCGTCTGCTGTTGACGGTAGCAGTCCAAACTGGTCTCAGGGTCTCTGAATTGGTGGGGCTGCGGTGCCAGGATGCGATGCTAGGAACCGGAGCCCACTTGCGCTCAAGGGGAAAGGGCCGAAAGGAGCGCTGTACACCGCTGCGTAAGGATGCCGCGGCCTTGTTGGAGCCGTGGCTTCGCGAACGTCATGGGAGCCCCGGCGACCCGCTATTCCCCAGTATTCGTGGGGATTCTCTCAGCCAGGACGCCGTTGGCCAGCTCGTGGCCAAGTACGCATCAATGGCGCAGAAGCGCTGCCCATCACTGAAGCGCAAGAAAGTCACTCCGCATGTCCTGCGTCACACAACGGCGATGGAGCTTCTGCAAAACGGCGTCGACCGGTCTGTGATAGCACTCTGGCTGGGACATGAATCGGTGGAGACCACCCAGGTGTATCTCCACGCTGACATGCGACTCAAAGAGCAGGCCCTTGCCCACACTTCGCCGCTTGGGATCAAGCCACAGCGATACCGGGCAGACGACAAGCTGTTGGTCTTCTTGGAAAGCCTCTGATTATGCCGATACTAACCGCTGCAATGGAACGGGGATAACCCACGATTCGGCATAATCGGGGAGTCGGCATAATGACGATTATGCCGATATCAACATAATCGTCATAGCTTCGCCCTCCAAGCGCTGATCCGCTGGTACCGCGAGGGGGTGGATGTCCAGTCACGCCTGCCCCATCTGGCTCTGTACATGGGCCACGCTTCCATCGTGTCAACGGCCTACTATCTGCGTTGGGTCCCATCGTTGGCCGCCCTGGCCAGCGAGCGCTTCGAGCGCCGCTTCGGATATCTGCTCCAGGGAGGTCGGCCATGAAGACGCACCAGCCAACCCAACTTGGTCAGGGTGTGGTCCGCTTCTTCCAGGAGTACCTCCCCTCGCTGCGCGGTATGAGTCCGCATACGCTCCGTAGCTATCGGGATGCCCTGGTTCTGTTGCTGCGGTTCGTTGCCCAGAATGCCCACCGCCCTATTGAGGTGCTGGATGTTCCAGACCTCAGTACCGAGCGGGTTATCCGCTTTTTGCAGTTCCTGGAGACCGAGCGTCACAACGGGATCGCCACTCGCAACGCGCGCTTGGCTGCGATCCATACTTTCGCACGCTTCCTTGCTGCCGAGCGGCCTGAGCACTTGGGAATGCTACAGCGCATCCTCGGCATCCCGTTCAAACGCGGGGCCAAGGAGGCTCCCATTGAGTACCTTGAGAGCAGCGAGGTGCAGGCGCTCTTGAACAGCATTGATCGCTCCTCTCCCTTGGGCCGGCGCGATTACACGCTGGTCGCCCTCATGTTCAACACCGGCGCCCGCGTCCAGGAGATCCTCAACCTGCGCGTTCGAGACCTGCGCCTCGATCCACCGTGCCAAGTCCGGCTGTGTGGCAAAGGACGAAAGGTGAGGTTCTGTCCAATCTGGCCCGGAACGGCCCAGTTGCTACAGCAACTGATCGAGGGGCAGCGCATCACCGGTCCTGAACAGGCAGATACGCCCTTGTTCACCAATCGCCAAGGCACACCTCTGACCCGGTTCGGCGTGCGCTATCTCCTACGCAAGTACTTGGCGTCAAGCTGCGTCACCGTATCAACCATCCAAGGCAAGCGTTTGCACCCCCACTCCCTGCGCCACACGACCGCCATTCATCTGCTGAAGGCTGGAGTGGACTTCGCGACCATCAGTCAGTGGCTCGGCCATGCGACTCTGAACACCACAATGCGCTATGCCCGGGCCGACATCGATCTCAAGCGTCAGGCACTCACACAAGTCTTCCCGGATACGCTGGCGCCACCGCGTACCCAGGATATTTCACCGGACGGCGTAGACATCGAAGACTGGTTGCGTAGGCTGTAATCCAGTTATGTGGAGTCACCCAGCATCGTTCCAAGCCAGGCAGTCGTGTCGCGGACCACCTACTCCACATAACCAATCACGCAACATAACTCGAGGAAGAGCAGGTTGCGCTGGAGGACCCAGTCAATCTCGTCCGAGGAGCGCACCCGATAGAAAAAGCCGAACTGCTCCGCGTACCGTTCGCCTGGCGGACAACACCAGCGGCCATCCTCGCCTCGGACGTAGCGGTTCGGCATCTTCACCAGCAGCCGGTGTAACTCCTCCTCGGTCTTCCATTCTTCCCAGCCGATTGAGTCGGTGCGGATCACGAAGTAGTCCGGGGTGTGCAGGACACCGACTTGCTGGCCGTTCTTTGCCTGGTAGACCAGCTTGATCGGGGGTGGCTGGTCGAAGTACTCCAGAGTCTCCGGATCGTGCTCCTTCTCGTAGACGCCTGCCAGTTCGTTGCGGTGGCTCTCGGCCTGGATCGTTACGCCCATCTTCCGACTGGGGTAGCGAACGCTGACATTGCCGGCTGCGCCGCGCACCCGACGGGCAGGAGGTGATGAACGGATAGATTCGATAGTCGACCTGGCCTGTTCCGACAGACCCAGGCGCTGACAAAGGTTGGTGAGTTCCTGTCTACTGAGCATCGCATTCCTCCAAACAAGGAATAGGCTAACTCAATACTTTCATGGTAACACAAGCATCTGTGGAGGCGAGAACTTATGGCAAGACTATGGTTCCAATCGCAACTTTCGGCAAGGCAATGGTTCCACTGCCTGAACCGAAGGCCCTCATCGAAGCCGAGAAACGGCCCTTTTCGGGCCCGCAGCGGCAAAACTATGGTTCCAATGCGGCAAAGGTATGGGTAAAGTTACACAGGGTCAAGCGGTGAGTGAAACAGAGATCTCGATCAACCCCCTCTCGGGGCAATTGGTAGTCAGGGGGGCCAATCCAGCCCTCCTCACTACCCTGGCCGCTCACCTTGGCGGAGGCGTGGACCTGGACTGCGGAGAGTGCCCGCCGCCGGTGACACACCAAGGCGAGATCGCGGCATCTGAAACGCCGGGGCTCGTGCATGTCGCTGGCTTTGTTCACCAGTCGATGGTGGATGGGCCTGGCTTGAGAAGCGTGGTCTTCATGCAAGGGTGTCATCTGCAGTGTAGTACCGACTGCCGGAATAGCTATGCCCACGACTTTCTCAAAGGGGCACTCATGACTGTGGAAGCGGTGCTTGTGGAACTTCTGCGTCCTGATCTCCCACGGGACGGCGTGACCATCTCCGGAGGCGAGCCGCTGGCCCAAGCCGAGGCTTGCGCCGAAGTATTATCTCGCCTGAAGGCCGCAGGAAGTCATGTGGTGGTTTACACTGGCTACACGTGCGAGCACCTTGCTCATTCCATGGACTCCAGTGTGAAGCGCGTTCTGGGCCTAGCCGACATGCTCGTCGATGGGCCATACGTAGCGGCGTTGAGTGGAAAAGGCATTGCCTATCGTGGTTCTTCGAACCAGCGGGTCATCGATTTGAGGGCCACCAGAACGGTCGGAGAATTACGCCTCCTGCACGTGGACTGACTGACGATCAAGGTTGGTTGAGGCCGGGCCTATGACACAGGCCCGGCCTCAACAGCCGCAATGCCCAAGAAGGCCAGCCTTTTTTTGTTTTCTGTAGGCCCTAAAAACACGCCCGAAAGGCTGAGTAGGCATATTGCCCCAGGGGGCGTGTGTTTGGCACACATGAACGTAGTGATAGCGACCAGCCAAAGAGTTGAAATGAATCTGTAACTCAGGTCGGTTCCTGACAGGATTTGCAGGATGAGCAGAAGTGCTTGGCGCCGGGATGATGTGCGCGGCGGGTAATGGGTGAGCGGCGTGCCGCGCCGCCGATGGGGCTACGAGGT
>JACQUC010000157.1 GCA_016210495.1 Chloroflexota bacterium | reverse complement strand
CTTCTCCGAAGGAGTCCGGAGTCCTTCGGACAGGCCGCCTGGCAGGAACTGTTGCCGGTTTGTGGCGTGAAGTCCATCGGCGGAAGGACATCGGCG
Source organism: Chloroflexota bacterium (assembly GCA_016210495.1). The sequence continues at coordinate 3,775 of JACQUC010000157.1, read as the reverse complement.
CCGCGTCGCCAGTGACAGTCTTGCGTGTCCTATCCGTTAGGATAGGGTGGGGTCGAATGGAAACTACCGTTTTCTTATCCCTTTGGATAGTGTGTCTGCGGCTGGCACCGCCCATACTTCTTGGTAAGGGCAGAACTAGTCATCCAGGCCAATACTCGGCAAATCCGTAAAACGTCGCAAGAAAGACCATCATTTAGCAGCTTTTACTGTGGCGACATTGAGGATAATGTAGATAATATTAGTAATATTTGCCCGCAATGGAACCATAATCTGCCCGAAGACTGTGGAGGTGTGATGGCAGCATGAACAGATGGGCTAAGGTTTCGGCACTGACATTGGGCTTGGTTGTGGCCGGGCTGGCTTACGTGGTCGAGGCGGCTCCTCCAGGCCAATCCGCCGGCGAGGGCCAGGTCGTTTTCCAGCAGAAGTGCGCCGCTTGTCACACGATCGGCCAGGGCGATCGATCCGGGCCGGACCTGAAGGGCGTCACGGCTCGTCGCGACCGTGCCTGGCTCACGCGCTGGATTGCCACACCTGATAGGCTAATTGCGCAGGGGGATCCCATTGCCGCCGAGATGCTCAAGAAGTACAGCGTGCCCATGCCGAATATGGGCCTTAGCGATGCGGAGGTGAGCTCGGTCGTGGCCTACCTTGAGGCCCAATCTGGGGGTGCTGCTGCTGCTGCGCCGCAACCTGCCCAGGCCCCCGCCAAGGCTCCCGCTCAGGCCCCCGTTCAGACCTCGGCCGTGGGCGATCCCGGGATCGGCAAGCAGCTCTTCTCGGGCGGCGTAGTTCTCCAGAACGGTGGCTCGCCCTGCATCGCGTGCCACAGCGTCGCCGGTATCGGCGCTCTAGGCGGGGGAGTGTTGGGGCCAGACCTTACGGGCTCCTATTCCAAGTACGGTGACGCGGGTATGTCCACTGTCCTGGCCAGCCTGCCTTTCCCCACCATGCAACCGATCTTCGGCAGCCGGCCCCTCACCCCAGTAGAGCAGGCCAACCTGAAAGCGTTTTTCCAGCAGGCCACTGCCGCGGAACGTCCTGCTGAGGCGCTCGGATTGTTGGCCATCATCGCCGTAGTCGGGGCTGGCGCGTTCTTCGTGCTAATCCACTTCTTGTGGCGGGGTCGTCTCGCCGCCGTTCGACAGCCATTGGTAAGAGGGAGGTAACGTCATGGGATGGATCCAAGATCTCCTTAACCCAAATGCTCGCCAGTGGGAGGAGTTCTACCGCAATCGCTGGCAGCACGACAATATCGTCCGCAGTACTCACGGCGTGAACTGCACAGGCGGTTGCTCCTGGATGGTGTTTGTGAAGGACGGCATCGTCACATGGGAGATGCAGGCCACCGACTATCCTCTTCTCGAGCCAGGGGTGCCGCCGTACGAGCCGCGCGGTTGCCAGCGCGGCATCTCGGCCTCCTGGTATGTGTACAGCCCGATCCGGGTCAAGTATCCATACGCTCGTGGCGCCCTCTTGGATCTGTGGCGAAAGGCGAAGTCCCAGCACGACAATCCGATCGATGCCTGGGGCTCGATTGTCGAGGACGATCAAAAGCGCACACGCTACCAGCGAGTCCGCGGCAAGGGGGGCTTCCGCCGCACCACCTGGGACGAGATGCTCGAGCTTATCGCCGCCGCCACCCTCTACACCGCGAAGAAATGGGGGCCGGATCGCGTGTTCGGCTTCTCTCCCATCCCTGCTATGTCCTACCTGTCCTACGGTGCCGGTTCGCGCTTCCTTCAGCTCTTCGGCGGGGTAAACATGAGCTTCTACGACTGGTATGCCGATCTGCCCAACGCCTTCCCGGAGATCTGGGGTGACCAGACAGACGTCTGCGAGAGCGCCGACTGGTACAACGCCAAATACATCGTCGCTATGGGCTCAAATCCGAGTATGACCCGCACGCCCGACGTACACTTCATCTCTGAAGCCCGCTACGAGGGGACCAAGTTCGTCGTGATCGCGCCAGACTTCTCCCAGGTCGCCAAGTACTCCGACTGGTGGATACCCGTCACGGCCGGCCAGGACACTGCGCTCTGGATGGCCGTCAATCACGTGATTCTCAAGGAGTTTCACGCCGATCGCCAGGTGCCTTACTTTGTCGACTACCTCAAACGCTACACAGATGGTCCTTTCCTCGTCCAGCTAGACCAGGTGGGCACGGGCTACAAGCCTGGCCGGCTGCTGCGTGCCAACCGTCTGGCTCGCTACCAGTGTGTCGAAAACGGAGACTGGAAGACACTGGTCTACGACAGTGCGAGCGGCCAACCGCGTATGCCGAAGGGTACCGTCGGCTTCCGCTGGGGTGAGGAGAAAGGCAAGTGGAACCTGCAAATGGCAGATGGCCTCGACGACAGCCCCATCGATCCTGAGCTGAGCTTCCTGGGCGGGCAGGACGACGTGTTGCAGGTATCTTTCTACGAGTTTGCGCAGAGCGTCACCGCCCGTCGGGGCGTGCCCGTGAAGTACGTCGACACCGCCGAAGGACGCGTTCCCGTGGCGACTGCCTACGACTTGCTGATGGCCCAGTTCGGCGTGAGTCGCGGCTTGCCCGGCGATTACCCCGCGTCATACGACGACGACATCCCTTATACCCCGGCCTGGCAGGAGCGGTATACGGGCATAGGGCGCGACAGCGTCATCCGGCTGGCGCGCGAGTTCGCGGGCAACGCCGAGGCCACGCAGGGTCGTTCGATGATCATTATCGGCGCCAGCATCAATCACTGGTACAACAATAACCTGTCTTATCGCGCGCCGATCACCTCCCTGATTCTGTGCGGCTGCTGCGGTCGCAACGGCGGCGGGATGAACCACTACGTCGGCCAGGAGAAGCTCGCGCCCGTCGCGCCCTGGTCCAACATCGCCTTCGCCCTCGACTGGCTCAAGCCACCCCGCTTGCAGAACGCCCCCTCCTTCAACTACGTCCACTCGGATCAGTGGCGCTACGACGAGGAGTTCACGCGCTACCACCCGGTCCCTCCGGGGGGACGCTACGCGCGTGGGCACGCCGTAGACGTGAACGTGAACGCGGTGCGGATGGGCTGGCTGCCGTTCTACCCGCAGTTCAACCGCAACCCGATCGAGATCGTGCGAGACGCGATGGCGGCGGGGACGCGGTCCGACGAGGAGATCGTGGCGTGGGTGGTGGAGCGTCTGAAGGAGGGGGTGAAGGGAACAGGGAACAGGGAACAGGGAACAGGGGACGACCCTCAGCCCGACCCTCTCCTAAGGGGAGAGCGGGATTCCGGCTCCCAACTCCTAACCCCTAACCCCCAACCCCTACGGTTTGCCATCGAGGACCCGGATGCGCCGGAGAACTGGCCGAGGCTGTGGTTCATCTGGCGGGGGAACGTGCTTATGGCGAGCGCCAAGGGACACGAGTTCCAGTTGAAGCACTACCTCGGCACCCACACCAACGCGGTTGCGAGAGAGGCCGCGGAGGGCAGCGTGGAGGAGGTGGTCTGGCGGGAGGCGCCCCGCGGGAAGTTCGACCTGGTGGTGGACCTGAACTTCCGGATGGATACGAGCGCCCTCTACTCGGATATCGTGCTGCCCGCCGCAACTTGGTACGAGAAGAACGACCTGAACACCACCGATCTGCACTCCTTCGTCCATCCACTGAGTGCCGCGGTGCCGCCTGTCTGGGAGAGCAGGAGCGATTGGGACATCTTCAAGTCCTTCGCCAGAAAGGTCTCCGAGCTCGCTCCGCTCGTCTTCCCAGAGCCGGTCAGAGACCTGGTGACCACCCCGCTCATGCACGACACGCCCGACG
>JACQUC010000156.1 GCA_016210495.1 Chloroflexota bacterium | reverse complement strand
GCCACCGGCGATGGCGCTCACCCCGCTCAGGCCGCTCACCGGTACCGGCGTCAGCCGGTTGGTGGTCGTACCGTCGCCCAGTTGGCCGAACCCGTTGTAGCCCCAGGCCCAGACGGTGCCGTCGGACTTCAGCGCCAGGGAGTGAAGGTTGCCCCCCGCTACGGCGATAACGCCGGTCAAGTCCCTCACCTGCACGGGGGTGTGGCTGCGGGTGGTGGTCCCGTCGCCTAGTTGGCCAAAGTCGTTACCGCCCCAAGCCCAGACCGTGCCGTCGGACTTCAGCGCCAGGGAGTGATAACTGCCACTCGCGATGGCGACGACGTCGGTGAGGCCGCTCACTCGCACGGGAGTCAATTGGTGGGTGGTGGTCCCGTCGCCTAGTTGGCCGAACCCGTTGAAGCCCCAAGCCCAGACGGTGCCATCGGCCTTCAATGCCAGTGAGTGATACCCCTGGCCATTTGCAATAGCGGTAACGCCGCTGAGGCCGCTCACCTGCCCGGGGGTATATCGGTCGATCGTGGTCCCGTCGCCCAGAACGCCGGCCCAGTTACCGCCCCAGGCCCAGACGGTGCCGTCGGCCTTCAGCGCCAGGGAGTGAAACTGGCCTCCCGCTACGGCGATAACGCCGGTGAGGCCGCTCACCGACGCGGGGATGTAGTGGTGGGTGGTGGTCCCGTCGCCCAGTTGGCCCCAATCGTTGTTGCCCCACGCCCACACCTCCCCGGGACTGCCATTGGCGCCGGCCGGCGCCGTGAAAGCCAGGGGTGCCCAGAGGGATAGGCTGAGAATTACCGCTAGGATGACGCCGAGCCTATTTGCCCACCCTAAACGCTGCATGATACTTCCTCCCTTTCGTTATTCCATGCGTTTCGTTGTCTTGGAAACGTGTTCCGCATCCTAACCATTGCGCGGAAACCCCTTGGGGGAACCGCCCGCTGACGGTCCCCCCCTCCGATGACTATCTCCCGTGTATGACTATGCTCCCTCCCGCAAGAACGGTCGTCGGATCGGCAGCAGCATCAGCCCCCATCTGGTTATCGTAGACGACGGCGCCGGTGGCCTGGTCCCAGATGCGCATCCTGAAGGCATCCGTTCTTCCTCCGCCCGCGATCTGCCCATCGACGACCGTCAGCATGAACGCGTAGCTGCCGGCACCGTTGATCCTGCCCGAGCCTTTCACGTACGCCTTGGCGCCGGCGACCACCACCCAGTCCAGATTCGTGCTGTGGAAGTTCAATCCGCCGGCCTGGAACTGGAACTCTACCTCCCCGTTCGGCGCGGGCGGGTTCCCCTGGTACCTGGCGTTGAAGCCGAAGCTCGACCTGCCGGATGACGAGCGGGCGCTTACCAGCGATCCGGCGGGCGACTCGATCCAGCCGCCGCCCGTCACGAACCCGGCGGCTGGGTCGAACACGACCACGTATCTGTAGAACGATTGCCCCGCACCACCGTCCTTGTCGGTCACGGTGACCTTGACGGTGTAGAGGCCAGCGCTCGCGTGGGCGTGGGTGCCTGTCACCGACCCTGAGCCGTTCACCTCGCCGACGGTTCCTGGCGACGTGGTGCCGTCGCCCCAATCCCACACGGCCATATGCGTATCCAGGACGCCCGGGTCGGTGAAGCGGACGGTGAAGGTGATGACGGTGCGGACGGAGACCACATCCGACGATACCGCGATCGGTCCCACGGTCGGCGCGACGTTGGCCACCGCCACCGGGAAGCTGGCCGTGCCCACTCCACCGTCTTTGTCGGTAACCTTGACGGTCACGCTGTACACCCCATTGTCGCGGAACGTATGAGGCTGCACGCCGAGGGACCCTGCCGTCGTCATGCCGTAGACCGTGCGAGCCGACAGGTCCGCCCAGTCCACCTCGACCCTCCACGGCGCATCCGGACCCGGATCGATGAAGGAGCCTATGTTGAATACGCCTGCGGACCCTTCGGTGGCGACCTGCCCTGCCGGCGCCGTCACCGTAGGAACGACGTTGGTAACGCTGACCGTCGTCCCGGAGATAGCGCACGCGGCTTTGTTGTCGCAAACCTGAAGCGTCACAGCCTGGCTGCGCGGGCCATCCTTTGCAAGCGTTGACGCCGAGGGATTCTGACCCGTCGTCTCGAAGCTCCCGTTGCCGTCGAGGTCCCAGGCGAACGTTATGGGGTCGCCATCCGGGTCGGCGCCCGACCCGTTCAGCGTCACGGCACTGCCTTCGGCGACACTGTAGGGACCGCCAGCCTGCGCCGTCGGCGGCCGATTGGACACGATCCTGATGGTCAAGGTCCTGGTCATCTCATACACGCCGATGTTGTCCACGGACCGGTAATTGATAGTGTGAGTGCCATCGCCCGAAACGACAAAGGGCCCGCTGTACGTGCGAACCGGGGGGCCATCGACGGAATAATAGGTCGATGCCACAGAGTAGCCCTGGAAGGCGGTGGCCGAGAGGGTGACGGTGACCGGGCCGCTGTGCGAGCCGTCGGCGTTGGCAGGCGGTGACACGCTGGCGCTGGTGACCGGCGGCTCGTGCACGAATTGCAGCACGATGACCTCGGTCTTGTCCGCCAGGACCGTCACGTTGGTGACGCTGAAAGCGGCGAACGGACTCCCTGGCGGAGGGGTAGCGGTGAAGACGTAAGTTTCCATAGGATTGGAAGAGCCAGGGACGGTAGGAAAGAGCCAGAGGATGGTATCTCCCGAGGCGTCGGTGGTGCCGCCGCTGCTGGATCCACCCCAGGCAGGAAGGATGCCAATAGTCAGTTGATTGTTATTGGCCCAGTTCGTGCCGATGCTCACGTTGGCAACAGGATTGCCGGCCATATCCTGCACGTGCACGCTCACCCTTTTAGCTGGGATAGTGATGTCCATTACCGTGTTCTGCGTGAGCGACAGGCTGCTGGTTCCGAGGCTATAGGATCTGGGCACGGCCAGGCCGGTCGAATAGCTACCCCATAGCGAAAGGGTGTACTGTCCTGAGGATACCTGGAGGGAGTAGTTGCCCGCTTGATCGGTATTCGTAGAGGCGCTGCTGCCTCCGCCGGCAGGCCAGAGACTAAGGTTCACTCCAGGAACGCCGACACCCAGACGATCCAGCACCCTGCCGCTAAGCCTTACGGCTCCTGCTGGAACCAGGATGAAATCCATCGTGGTGTCGGAGGTGATGGACTGGCCCAACACCAGCGTCGCCTGGAAGCCGCTACCGGATGGCGGCACCACGCGGATGTTGTAGGTACCCGGCGGGATCAAGAGGCTGTATCTGCCGGTTGCATCCGTGAGCGTGGAACGCACGACCTGGCCTGTGCCCGGATCGAGCACCTGCACTTCGGCGCCGACAAAGGGCGCATTCTGGTTATCCCTGACGAGCCCGGATAGAGTCACGTCGGTCTGGGCGAGGGCCACCTTCGCCGGCGGTAACCATTCCCCGGTCGCGCCAAGGACAAAGATGCCGACTGCCGCGAGTACGCCAGCCAGCGCTAGAACCAGGAGACGATGCGTGTGCGATGAAACCATGGAATTCCTCCTCCGTTGATTTCCACGAACTGCCGCCAGAACTTCTTTCCAAGGTCGCTTCGAATTGCCACTTGGCACCCGCTACCGCCACGTTTGGCCCCCTTCACCCAAACAAAAAACCGGCCATCAGAATTGATGGCCGGTTTCGCTACTGGCTCCCCGAGGCACAAGCGACCAATTATTGGGTGACCGCTAACCTGCTATCTTCAGGCCTGCGGAGGACACCCATCGCCGTCGGATCAAGGCTTCCATCGAGTACGAATCTTCGGTTGTGTTTGGAAAGGCTCAAAGCGACTGGTGAACCTGGCGCACGTAAGTGTACAACGATGTTGCCTGTTTTGCAATACTGATATCTTGACTACAACCCCAACCTCTGCTATCCTGTGCCCCGTAAGCAAGCATCTCACACCACGGCTGGGAGGACACTCCGCTGCAAGTCCGCGTCAGGTTCTTTGGCCCCTTGCACGACATTATGCGCACGACGCAGGTCGAGTTGACCATGCCTGACGACGCAACCGCAAGAGACTTGTTGACGCGTCTGGTCGAAATGTATGGGGACCCGTTCGTCGAACGCGTGCTCACCTCGGATGGCAGGCCGCAGACATACGCCCAACTGTTTGTCGACGGATCTCCTGTCGACAGAGAGAATCTCGACGTCAGACTGTCGGCGAACGGTGCGGCGGCCGAGGTGCTCTTTTACGTCTTGCTCCTGGCTGAAGGGGGTTAACGATGGTCGTATCTCTCCAAAAGGATGAACTGATCCCTTCCGCGTGTAGCATGTGCTACGCCCGCTGTTCCGTCCTGGTACGCAAGGTGGACGGGGTCGTCGTCAAGATCGAAGGCAACCCGGCCAGTCCCGTCGGCAATGGTCGTATGTGCGCCAAGGGCGTGGCGGGCATCATGACCGCCTACGATCCGAACCGCATCAAATCTCCCTTGAAAAGAACGAATCCGCAAAAGGGGCTCGGCATCGACCCGGGCTGGGTGGAGATATCGTGGGACGAGGCCCTGGACACGGCTGCGAAACATCTCATCAAGGTGCGCTCAGAAGACCCCCGCAAGATGGTCTTTCAGTTCACGACGACCATTTCGTCCACTGTGCGGCGCGTAGGCCGCGCCTTTCAGTCCGCCTACGGATCCTCCAATGCCTGGCCGGCAGGCGGTGGCGTGCACTGCGGCAACGGCGCCCACGTCATCGGCGGCGTCACGCACGCTTCCTGGTCCATCGTGCCGGACTACGATTATTGCAGCTACGCAATTTACTTCGGCGCCAGCAAGGGACACTCGGCGGGCCACGTTGCCAACACTAACGCACAGAAGGCCGCCGACGCGCGAGCCAGAGGAATGAAGCTGGTGGTCGTCGACCCCATGTGCGGCTCGGCGGCGGCCAAAGCCACCGAATGGGTGCCGATCAGAGTTGGGACCGATGCGGCTCTGGCCCTGGCCATGGTGAACGTGCTGCTGAACGAGCTAGGGATGTGGGATGCGGATTACCTGAAGAGGGGTACCAACGGGCCGTACCTGGTGGGGCCGGATGGGCTTTACATAAGGGATGAGACGAGTGGTCGCCCGATGGTGTGGGATGCGCTGGCGGGGGAGGCGAAGGCATTCGACGACCCGAGCGTCGGGGACATGTCGCTGGAGGGGGAGTACGAGGTTGGCGGGGTAAAGGCGAGACCCGGCTTTGGACTCTTGAGGGAGCACGTGAAGAAATACACGCCGGAGATGGCGTCGGAGATAACGAGCGTGCCGGCTCGGACGATACGGCGCCTGGCGCGGGAGTACGGTGAGGCGGCGCGGATAGGGAGCACGATCCTGATCGAGGGGAAGGAGCTGCCCTACCGGCCAGTGGCGGCGATCTATTTCCGGGGAGCGCAGGGGCATCGGAACTCGGTATACAACTGTCTGGCGATAGAGCTGTTGACGCAGGTGGTGGGAGCGGCGGACGTGCCGGGCGGGACACTTGGGTTCAATCCGGTGAGCCACGGGCATCCGGATACGGGGCGGCCCCGGTACGTACCGACGAAGGATGCCGATGGCCTGATGCTCACAGGCACGTGGCTCGTGCCCCACAAGCCGTATCCGCCCCGCGAGCCCAAGCGACCTCAATCGATCGGGCTCCAGGAGTTGCTCGCTTTGACGCAGAGTCCACCCCTCATCGCCTCGGCCGACCAGGAGGAGCTATGGCAGAAGGTGGACCTGCCGTACCGTCCCGAGATACTCGTCAACTGGGGCGCCAACTCCGTAATGAGCGTTGGCAATGCCGCCACGGTCGCCGAGAGCCTGAAGAGATACTCGTTCATCTTATCTTTCGACATCTTCCTGAACGAGTTCACGGACTTTGCCGACATCGTCCTGCCGGACACCAACTACCTGGAGCGCTACGATCCCTACCCCAATCCCGGCATCTTTGGCCAGCCGGCTGGGCCTGGAGACTGGGGCTACGCTATCGGCCAGCCGGTGCTAGAGCCGCCGGCCAGCGTGCGCAACTTTGCCGACGTGATCCTAGACATCGCCGAGCGCGTCGGCGTCCTCGACGACACCAACGGGATCATCAACCTCATGTTCGACCTCCAGGGTCCCTATCGCCTGGACCTGGACAAGAAGTACAGTTTTGACGAGATATGTGATCGGTCGTTGAAGAGCAATTTCGGTGGTGAGCGGGGGCTGGACTGGTTCAAACAAAATGGCGTGGCGACCTGGCCCAAGAAGGTCGAGGAGGTTTATTGGCGGCCGTTCCTAGACGTCAGGGTGCCGATCTACTGGGAGTACATGAAGAAGCTAGGCCGCCAGGTAAGGGATCTGGCTGAGGGCTTCGGCATCGACCTGGACTACCGCCTCTACGACGCTATGCCGGAGTGGTACCCGTGCGCTTCCCACGAGGAAAAGAATCCGGACTACGATCTCTACGCCTTCTATTACCGTGACGTGTTGCACACCAACTCGCTCACTATGGAGAACCCGTGGCTCGACGAGGCTTCCCAGATGAGTCCCTACTCGTACCAGATATCGATCAACGCGGCGACCGGGAGGAGGAAGGGCCTGCGGGATGGCGATGAGGTGTGGGTGGAAACGGTAAAGGGCCGCAGAGTACGCGGCAAGATAAGGCTCACAGAGGGAATCCATCCGGAAGGATTGGGCATAGGCGCTTGCGCGGGGCACTGGACGAAGTATCAGCCCATAGCCAGAGGCAAAGGAGTTTTCTTCAACGATCTGCTGGAGATAGACCTCGATCACATCAGTCACGCAAACTCGAATCTGGATTTGTGCGCCAAGGTGAGGATTTACAAATAGGAGGGCTGCATGCCGAGATACGGAATGGTCGTCGACTTGTTGAAGTGCATTGGGTGTTACGGCTGCCAGATGGCCTGCAAGGCCGAGCACGCCACTCCGCCGGGCGTGACTTTCGCACGGGTCGAGGTCTCAGAGATTGGCAAGTATCCTAACGTCACCAGGGTCATCCTTCCTCTGCTGTGTATGCACTGTGAGGAGCCGGCGTGCGAGAAGGTCTGCCCGACCAAGGCAACCCAGAAGCGAGAAGACGGCATCGTCTTCGTGGACCAGGACAAGTGCATCGGCTGCAAGTACTGCATGATGGCCTGTCCCTACGGTGCTCGATACTTCTTCGAGAACGAGCGTGGCTACTTCGGCAGCCAGGGTCTCACGCCCTTTGAAGAGGTGGGCTACAAGAAGCATCGCAAGGGCGTGGCGATGAAGTGCGACTACTGCAAAGATCGCATCGACAGGGGCCTCAGCAAGGGCCTTGTACCTGGCGTGGACAGAGAGGCGACGCCGGCCTGCGTCATCAACTGCATGGCCAAGGCGAGGTACTTCGGCGACTTGGACGATCCGGATAGCGAAGTAGCGCGGCTGGTGGCCCGGGGGCAAGCTTTCCAGTTGAATCCGGAAATGGGAACCGATCCCAAGACCTACTATCTGCCGGCAGGTAGGCTGGTCATCGCGCAGGAGCCGCTAGGAGTCAGAGGAGGTTAGAAGATGCGAATCGTACCACAGGGGATTTGGCGCTGGAAGATCGCGGCATACCTGTTTCTGGCGGGGATGGGTGCGGGCGCTTTCATCGTCGGGGTCGTCGGGGATATCACCGGTCACGTCTTGCCAGCTAAGATAGCCATGACCTTCGCCATTCCGGTGGTGGCGGTCTCGACCTTTTTCCTTATTTGGGACCTCGGCAGGCCCGAGAAGTTCTTCACGGCCTGGTTGCACCCCGGCACGTCGTGGATTTCGCGGGGCTTCTTCATACTTTCAGCGCTCATCCTCGTGGGGGCGATCGAGATCGCTCTCTGGGTTTGGCCGCTCAACGTTCTTGACGCTAACGCGGGCGCCCGTGCTGTGCTGCAGGTTATCGGGCTGGTATTCGCCATCGCGACCTGCATTTACACGGGTATTCTGATTGGTATTGTGATCAGCCGGCCGTTCTGGAACAGCCCCTTGCTGCCGGTGCTGTTTCTGATCTCCGCCATCTCCACGGGCATCGGCGGTCTCTTCTTCATCACGCCCATATGGCTTGCCATCGCCGGCATCAGCGATGCCAGGCCGATAGTGCCCTTTATGACCCTGCTCGAGCAGGTGGACATGGTGCTGATCGTGCTCGAGGCCGTGGCCGTGTACGTCTATATGGCCATCGTGCTCGATCGGGCGCCGCACGCCGTGTATCTACTGACACGCGGTCAGTTGTCGGCCCACTTCTGGGGTGGCTTCGTGCTCGTCGGGCTGCTGGTGCCTTTCGCCATCGAGTATTTCACGTTCTCGATGGCCGACGCGAACGGCAAGATGCTGAGCAGCTTTATCGCCGGGGTGCTGGTGCTGATTGGCGGCTATCTCCTGCGCCAGCTCATCCTTGCCGCCGGCATCAGAAGTCCGATCTACCTCCGCGTGGCCTTCCAGGTCCGCCAGGGCACCTAGCCAAAAAACGTGCCGATCACACGGGCGTAGGGGCGCGGTCTCCGCGCCCTCGTGCCCCGCACCGGTGTGAGGTTGGCCTACTCCAAATACAGCAGCTTGGCCGGGTTGTCCTTCAGCATCACCTCGATGTCTTCCTTCGGTATGCCGAAGCCAAGCAGCGCCCGGACAAAGATCCGCACGCCGTCGATGGAGTTCACGTGCAGCACCTGGCCGAAGTCGCTCCCCACGATGCAGTGCTTCGCGCCGACCTTCTTGATGACCTCCACGGTCTCGAACGGGTCGGCCACCGGCTGGTAGATGCTAGGGATCATCGGCTGGCAATAGGCGCCCACGTACACCCCTAGCTCGGCGAGTTCTTGGAGCTCGTCGACGGTCAGCTTGTTCAGCTCCAGCAGAGGATGGTCGAGCACGGCGCGCGCGCCCAGTTCCCTGGCTTTCTTGGCCAGTGGTTTCAGCTCGAAGAAGTCGGTGTGCCCGAGCCCGATCCCCACCTTGGCTTCCGCGGCCAGGCGCATTATCTCCTCGACCTCCGGGAGCACCTTACCATCGTCGTCGACGAGGAACACGCCGCCACTCTTGCCGCAGGTGCGGTAGAAGCCCGCCGAATTGAACGTGGGGAACCAGATGACCTTCATATTGGGATAGCGTACTGCCTGCTTCACGGCCTCGACGTTCATCCCGAAGTTCATGCCGATGCCGCCATACACCTCGACCCTGTGCAGCAAGTCGCCGCGCTCCACCAGGCTGTCGATGTGCCGCTGCACGGCGTACGCCACGCCCGCGGTCAGAAAGAAATGGTCTTTGAAGGCGACGGCTCGCATGCCCGCTTTGGCAGCGTCGATGGACACCTCTATCATGTCCTGGGCGCGATAGACGAAATCAGGGTAAGCGTGGATGTGATGATCGATGGCGCCACGCATGATGTCGTTCTCGATCCCGGGATAGATGCCCGTGACGTCGGGGTTCTCCTTGAGAATCTTGTAGAACCAATCCTTGGCGTTGAGCTCCTTCACCCGCTGGACCGACAGAACCTTGCCAATCATCTCCTGATCGGAAGTGCTTCCCATTTGCGTGTACTCCTTTTGATTCAAGTCGACGCGCATTGTCACACAGGATCAAAGCCCCTGTCAACCGCGTCGCTACTCCACCACCACATCCACCAGCGCCGCTGTCCGGTGTTCCTTGACCACCTGGATTGCCCGCCGCAGGGCGGGGCCAAGGTCTTCCGCCCTCTCTATCGGTCCCTCTCCATACAGCCCAAACGACTCGGCCAGGCGGGCAAAATTCGGCGGAGGGTCGGCGAGTCTCGTGCCTATCCCGCACCTTGTCGCGTCGCGGTCCCGGACCCTGGCCACTTCCGCCTGATGCTCCTCCGAGTTATAGTAAGAGCGGTTGTTCTTCATCACGATGAGCAGCGGGATACGATGGTGGGCCGCCGTCCAGAGCGCACTCGGGCAGCACAGGAAGCTGCCATCGGTGTCCAAATCGATACACAGCTTGTCCGAGTCGCGATACGCCAACGCCGCTCCCAGGGACGCGCCAATGCCGTAGCCCAGCCCCCCTCCACCGCTGGCTCCCAGGTACTGGCGCGGCTCCTTCCAGTCCCACAGACGGCGCGCCCAACCATCGAGAGTGCCGTTGACAAGTACCCACTCCTCGTCCTTGATGGCGTCCCACAGGTCGGCCGCAACCTTGGCCGCTGCCATCGGCTGCTCATTTGACAGGCGTCCCGCCTGTGCCTTCCACCTCCCGCGCAGCTCCTCGTGCCTGCGCTTGATGCTTTCGAAACGGCCGTGGACTCGCTCGCCGTCGATACCCAACTGCCGGCAAGCCGCCAGAAGCTGCGGAATCGCCACGCTCGTGTCCGCCGCGATGGGCACGTCGACGGCCGGCAGCCTCTGGAAATCCGAAGACCAGCTTCTGGCCAGGAGGTCGCCGAGACTGATGTGTATGACCCTGGCCTCTGGCCGCAGGGCGCTCTCGAAAACCCGTGTCGCCTTGTCCACCTTGCCCAGGGCGCCGAACAGGTCCGTCACGTCCAGGGCCAGCACCACGTCGGCCTGGCGTGCCATCTCCTGCTCTAGCCCAGTCAGGTTCAGGGGGTGCGCCGTGGGAAAGTTGTACCTGCCTCCGCGGTCGAGGACAGGTGCGCCGAGCGCCTCCGCCAACTCGACGAGAGCCCTGGCAGCCCCTGGGTTGCGTCCCACCGTGTCGGCGACGATGAGGGGACTCTGGGCATTGACGAGTATCCTGGACGCCTGCTGAAGCGCCTCGATATTGGGCGCCAGAGGCGCTGGTGGTGCATAGCGACCGACGTCGGGAATCGGCACCTCCTCGGCCAGCCGGTTCTCCTGCAAGTCGGCGTCGTAGCACAGATACACCGGGCCAGCGGGCTCGGTTACGGCAATACGATAGGCCCTCAGGAACGATTCCGGCACACTGGCGATGTTGTGCGGCTGATCGTCCCACTTGACGAAGTCCCGCACCAGATTCCCTTGCACCAGCGCGGTGTGCACCCAATCTATCCAGGGGCGGCGTCGGGTCGTGTCCATCGGCCCCGTGCCGCCCATGACGATGACCGGCACCCTGTCGCACCAGGCGTTGAAGATCGCCATCGCGGCATGCTGCAAGCCCACGATGTTGTGGGCGATGGCGACCATCGGCTTCCCCGTGGCCTTGGCATAGCCGTGGGCGATAGCCACGGATACCTCCTCGTGGCAGCACTCGATGATCTCGGGGCGAGAGTTGCCGCCGTACGTGACGATCGAGTCGTGAATGCCGCGAAAACTGGCGCCGGGGTTAAAAGCCACGTACTCGATATCGAATGCCTTCATCAGGTCGACGATGACATCAGAGCCGTACTCTGCGCGTGGTTTGTGAATGGCCATCTTGCAAGCCCTCCCAATTGTCTGGTTGAGGCACCTGCCCCAGTATAAGCTCAGCAGCCGGACGTGTCAAAGGGAAACATAATAGAACAATAAGGCCCCCGCAGGACGGTTGGTATTGACAGCATCCAATAAAAAAAAGTATACTGACCGTGCAAGGCAAGCCCATGAGATCACCAGGTGTTCGTCCGATACTTCCGTTTGCCGCGGTCGCCATAATAGCTTGCGCCGCCTTCTTTGCTGCTTTGCCACTCTCGGTGGCTCCAGCCTGGGCATCTAATCCTTTGACCCAGGCCAGGGTACAGGTTCGCGAAGCGGAGTACTATCAGCGGAACGGCGACTACCCCAGCGCCATTCGCGACTATCAGTCCGTCATCTCCGGCTACCCCGGCAGCCTCGAGGCGCGCGATGCTATGCTGGGGCTGAGCCAGGCCCACTTCCTCGGCGGAGACTACCAGGCGGCAATCAGAACGCTCGACCAGTTTCTCGAATCCTTCCCCGGCGACGAGAACGTCGATCGCGCCATCTTCTTCATCGCCAACAACTACGGCCGGTTAGGCAACTGGTCGATGGCCATCGCCTACTACGAGCTTTACCTCAACAGGCAGGCAGGACCATTGGCCGGCTACGCCAGCCTTTACGCCGGCGACGCCTACTTCCAGTTGCAGGCCTACGACAAGGCCATAGCGCACCTCCGGAACGCGCTATCAGCCGGCGTGCCTCGTGTGCCGGCCATCGATGCTATGGAGAAGATAGCGGATAGCTATTTCGCGACCGGCTCATACAAGGCTGCCGGCGACTGGTATGAGAGAGTGCTCGACAGGGCCAGGGTCGCCGGCTACAGGGCCGATATTCAATTCCGCTTGGGCAAGGCCTACGCCGCCCTCGGCAGCTCTGCCCAGGCGAAGGAAACGTGGCAGGAGGTCATCGAGAGCTATCCGGAGACCACGCACGCACTTTCGGCCCTGGGTGCCATCTCGGACGGCAATCCTCCCACGTACTACCATCGTGGCTTGGTCTATTACCACAACGACCGCTATGAGGCAGCCATCGCCGCTTTCGATAGATACCTGGTCGACCATCCCCAGGGCGAGTTCGTGCCCAAGGCCCTCTACTATCGTGCGCTGTCCCACGGCTACAACGGCGACTACGATCTAGCCATAGGCGAGCTGGCCGATGTGGCTCGCGCCTACGCAGGGAGCACTGTCGGAGCCGAGGCGCTCTGGCAGTCGGGCTTGATGCTGGAGCGCTCCTCACGTCACTACGAGGCGGCGCTCAGCTACACCGGCGTCGCCACCCAGTATCCTGGCGAGGATTTTGCACAGGACGCCGTGTTCCGCCTGGGTCTTTGCTATTACAAACAGTCCGACTACCGTCGAGCCAAAGAAGCGTGGGACTACTTGCTGTACAAGTATCCTTCGACCCGTACCACCGCTCAGGCGTTGTTCTGGATGGGGAAGATGCTGCGCGACAAGATGGCGGACCCCGGCCGTGCCACGGCCTATTTCGACCAGGTCGCGCTCGCCGAGTCGTGGGACTACTACGGTCTGAGGGGCAATCACCTAGGACGCGACGAGGCAGACCTCTTTTCGAAGGTTGTGTTGGCGGAACGGAGCGCTCTCGTCACCGAATCCCCCGAAGAAAAGGGCGCCTTCGAGAAGTGGCTTGCCACCTGGTCCGGGCGGCCCTTCTACAGCTTCGATCCCGACAACCCTATGTTGCGAGAAGACCGGGCCTTTCGCCGTGCCGAGGAGTTGGCCAAAGTTGGCCTGCGCAGAGAGGTCGGAGAGGAATTCTGGGAGCTTCTGGCAAACTACAGCAACGACCCGGTCGCACTCTATGAGCTGGCGTCTTTCCTCCGCCAGAACGGCCTATACCATCTATCCATCACCACCGCCAATAGCCTGGTTGGGATCTCTCCCACCGGCAGGCTAGTGGACGTGCCAAAGTATCTGCAGAAGCTCGTCTACCCGGTCTACTTCGCCGAGGTCTTGACCTCCGAATCGCGAAAGGCCGGTCTCGATCCCCTGCTGCTCGCCGCCGTCATCAGGCAAGAGAGCAAATTCGATCAGTTCGCCGAGTCCATCGCCAAAGCCAGGGGCCTGACGCAAGTTATGCCCTCGACGGCAAGAGGCATCGCCGAAGCTCTTTCCGTAACTGATTTCAATCCAGAAGATATCTTCAAACCGTACATTAGCGTGGCCTTCGGCGCCTACTACCTGGGCCAGCACGTGCGCCAGTACGACGGCAGCGCGACCCTGGCCCTGGCGGCCTACAACGCCGGCGGAGGCAGCGTCGGCAAGTGGACCAATGGTAACGCGCAGGTCGACACGGACCTGTTCGTCGAAGACATTCGCTTTGCCGAGACGAAGTTCTACGTCAAGACCATTTATCGACAGTACGATCTTTACCGGCAGATCTACGCCCCACGGGGATAACCGTGTCCACTGTAGCGCAGCAGGCGTGCAAAGAACTTCTTGCACCTGGCCACGCATGGATGTATAATCGCTCGAAATCGTTCCGGTCCTCGTCAGCGCCACAACTTACCGTAGGAGGATTCCTTGTGAAAGTCGACTGGAGAAGACTCATCTCGGGCCTGCTGCTAGCGGCCACTATCATGTCCGTGGCTATGTTCAGTGTGGTTCCACCTGATGCCGACCTCGTGCGTGCCGACGGCCCGAACATGGTTCGCAATCCCTCATTTGAAGGCCAGGGCGACTGGCGCTCAACCACGCCCTCTTCTAGCGTTGCCACGGAATGGAACCCGTGGTGGATCTCGAGACAGTCCAACACCCCCGAGGGTTACCTCTTCGAGCCACAGTTCACACGTACCTTCGGGGACCCGTGGCCTCCCTCCCAGGAGGGAGTGGGTACGCAGAAGCTACACAGTTTCCACTCCACTCACGATGGCGGCGTCTGGCAACGCATTGGCGGGCTGAGCCCCGGCGCTACCTACACCTTCTGCGGCTGGGCGTGGGGACTGGCGAGGAACAGCGATGGCCAAACCTCCGACGCCGGTGCCCAGATCGAAAAGCTGGTGGGCATCGATCCCACTGGTCAGGACCCGTTCAGCAGTGGTGTGATGCCGCCCACCGGCGTTATCTGGTCGGGCCCCGACTTTGGCAAGGACACCTGGAGCAGGCTCTGCGTTTCTACCGCGACCAGGGGAGACGCGGTGACGGTGTGGCTGCGCAGCAAGCCCAACCTGCCCGTCAGATGGAATTCCGTCTGGTGGGATAACGTTAGCCTGGTTTTGTCCACGCCGCCCACGCCCACCGCCACGCCAACGCCGACCCCTATTCCGACCATTGCGGTGCCACCCCCGCCGGTGGAACCGCAGGATGAGCGCTACTTCTCGCCGACTGGCTACCGCATCTCCGACGACAAGATCTGGGACTACTACAACAAGCGGGGCCGCGGGCGTACCTTCGGTCTGCCCATTTCTCGCAAGTTCAGGCTGCTGGGCAAGGATGTGCAGTTCTTTCAGCGCCGGGTGATACAGATCGATAGCGCTGGGAACGTGGGACAGTTGAACCTGCTTGATCCCGATGTGATGCCCTACAATGCCATCAACGGGGCTACCTTCCCGAAGCACGACCCGAGCTTCATCGCCAGCCTGCCGCCGCCAGGGAGTCCTGGCTACGCCACTGCGGTGGCGGACTTCGTCAAGAACAGAGCGCCGGATGTCTGGAACGGGATGAATGTGAACTTCCTCAGGAGCTTTACCGAAACCGTGAAGATGGGAGATGCGTTCCCGAGTGGAGGAGGCAGCGATGGGTTGCTCTTCGGGATGTTCCTGGAGATGTGGGGCGTGCCCACCGCTGCACCGGCGGCTGACCCGAACAACCACAACTTCGTGTACCAGCCGTACCAGCGGGGCATAATGCACTTCAACAAGGACAACGGTGTTACTCAGGGCCTGTTGATTGGCGACTACTTCAAGTCGGTTATCACCGGCCAGAACCTGCCGCCCGACCTGGACGGCCAGGCGAAGGCGAGCCGTTTCTACAAGCAGTATTTCAGGGGGCTGCCGCAGTCGTTGGCGCGCCCTGCCCAACTGCCGGATACCGAAATGACTCACGCCTTCGAGCCTGGGCCACGACAGTAAGGATACTGTACGGACTATTGCGGAAGCGTAGGGGGCGTCCCGACACGGGATCCCGACAGGTCGGGAGACGTCCGCTGTCCGCCCTGGGGTGGGGTCGGTCTCACGCATTTCTGCAATCTAGCGTACACCACCGCAGTAAGGGCGGTCTTGAGACCAATCCAACAACTAACAGGAGGAAAGCTTATGGAGGAACGAAGCGACGCTGCCCTCGTTCTGGAGGGCATCAAGGCGGCGGGCATTAACCTCGTTGCCTCGTTGCCCGATATCAACCTGCTGGACCTCATCGGGCTCCTGGAAAAGGATGACACCCTCAAGCACGTCCCGCTGGCGCGCGAGGAAGAGGGCATCGGGATAGCCACGGGCGCCTACATGGGTGGCCTTATGCCCGCCGTCCTGATGCAAAACGCCGGGTTTCTCAACGCCTGCAATGCCCTGACCACGACGGCGCTGCAGTTCGAGGTACCGATGGTCTTGCTCATCTGGTACGCCGGATACCTGGGCGACGACGCCTTTATGCGGCTGGGCGAGGTCACCGAGCCGGTCCTGCAGGGACTGCGCATCCGCTACTTCATCCCGTCGGATGCGCAGGCGGCAAAACAGATGATACCTACGGCAGCACTCCTGGCCAAGAGCTCTTGCCGGCCCGTCGCCGTGCTGCTGACCAAGGATGTCTTGAGGAGGTTCAAAGCATGAAGCGGTTCGAATGCCTCGCAGCCGTCGGCCCCTTGGTGACCGACGAGATCGTGCTCAGCACAGCCGGCGGAGCGACGCTTGAATGGCAGGCGTACGGTCCCGCCGGTGGACACCTCCAGGTGAAGACGCTTGGTCTGGGCTCCTCCATCGGATTGGGCCTCGCCCTCGCCCTGCCGGAGCGCAAGGTCATCGTCCTCGACGGCGATGGTGCCCTGCTGATGAACCTGTGCAGCCTGCCGACCATCGCTCGACAGCGCCCTCCCAATCTCATTCACTGCGTCTTCGACAACGGCGTCTACGAGGCCTCCGGTGGCACTGTCACCCACACCCCGTATGGCGCCGATCTGGCGGGCGTCGCCAGAGCCGTCGGCATCGAGAACTGCTACACCGTGAACACGGTCGAAGACTTCAAAGCCAGGTTCGAAGGCGCCTTGCGTGGCGACATCTTGACGTTCATCTGCGCGAAGGTCGAGCCAGGTCGCGAGCCCGTGCCGCCGCTCGAAGTGGACGAGGTCGAGAACAAGTACCGCCTTATCCGCTTCGTCGAGAAGACCGCGGGCAGGCGCATTCTGGTCAAGGCCTTGCCGGCGAGCTTCAAGGGCAAGTAGCGAATGGCCGTGGATACTCCCATATCGCAGTGGCGTTCTGTGCTCGCACGTCCGGAGCCTGCGAGAGGCGGGTCATTGAAGGACGTAGCCATTCACAGTTGGCCTAGGGGACAAGTAGATCATTGGAGCAGGTGAGGTGCTAGGCCCACTGTGGGAGGCGAAAGGGCGCTGGCAATTCGCGATGTTGTTCTGGTGTGACGCATCACAGGCACTGCAGGAGGAGACCAGTGCGTCTTTTGAGCGACCTAAGGCTCCAGCATCGCATAATCCTCAGCGTCGTTCTCGGCCTCTCTGTGGTGATGCTGATCTTTGGCTACGCGGCCCTTTGGGCGCTTAATCAAAGCACCGAGGCCGCGTTCAGGGCCCGTCTTGCTCTCGCGCAAACGATAGCCAGCCACCTGGACGGAATGATCGATCGCTCGATGGACATACTGGAAAAGACAGCCGAGTTCCCCGATCTCAGGGAAGTAGACGGCGACTCGGCGGCCGGTGTGAAGCAGGTCCTCCGAGATACACAGGCGCGGCTGGGCACCTTCGCCGTCGTCACGCTGCTGGACTCCTCTGGCCGACTTATGATGAGCGCCCCAGATCTGCCAGAACCGATCGGAACCGATATGCTCTATCATCCCGGAGCGCTCGGCGTTCTCCGGACAGGGCAGTCCTACGCCGCCGAACTGCCGGCATCTTCCGATTTGCAGACGCCATTGGCCTGCCTGGCTGTGCCCATACGGAGCAAGTCGGGAGATATTGCCGGGGTGCTAATGGCCGAGTTCGACCCTGAGGCCCCCGGTTTTCACCTACAGTAACTCAAAGTCCCCTCGACAGTAGCGCCGCCAGAGTAGAGCTACTCAGTCAGGATGGAACGATCGTGGGCTCAGTACGCGCGAACGGCGCTCCATCAAGGGACCATCACATCCCGTTGCTGGCCCAGTTCATCGCCGAGCGGCGACCGGGGGTGAACGTGCACGACCTCGGAGGTGGGGCCAGCCACGTTGTGGCCTACGCCCCCCTGATGAATCTGGCGGAATGGGGAGTGGCGGTGGAACAGCCGGAGTATGCCGTCCTGGCCCTCCCTCGAGATCTGCAAACCCGAATGGTCATTTTCGGCGGCATCGCGCTACTTGCGGCGGTGCTCGTGGCGTGGATCGACGTGCGCCGCGTCGTGAAGCCTTTGCGTACGCTGACCGCAGCAGCGGCGAGAATCGGGGCAGGAGACCTGGCCAGCCCGGTCGCTATGCAGCGTGGCGACGAGGTGGGAACTCTGGCCCGCACCCTCGAAGGTATGCGACAGGGGCTGTGTGATCTGATAGAAAAGCGGAAGCGGCACGAGGCAGAACTGGAGAAGCGCGTGGAGCAGCGAACTGAAGAGGTGACCGCTTTGTTGGCGACTTCCGAGGCGTTCGCCTCGACTCTCGACCTTTCCGCTCTTCTGGAGATGATCCTGTCTGAATCGCGACGCGTCTGCCCGGGGGCAGATGCGGGAATGGTGGCTATTCTCGAAAAGCATTCGGGCTCGCTCGCCCCGGTGGCTAGCTTCAACTGCAATCTTGAGGCCCTGCAACAGGTGCGCCTGAGGCCCGGCGAAGGCGTGGTAGGCAAAGTCTTCCAGTCAGGCAGGACGTCGCTCCTGACCGACGATGAACTGGAAAGGGAAGACGGAGACATCGGCCAGGACAACCTCGGCCACTTCAAGGCATCCTGCCTGCATTTTGGACGGGCGCGAAGCGCCCTCAGCGTTCCGCTTGTCGCCAAGCAGAACTCGGTAGGCGTGTTGATAGTGTACGACTTTGACGGGCCGCTCTCCCTTTCCGAGCACGAGTTGAAGGTGCTTCAGGCGATCGGGAGCCACGCCGTAGCGGTGGAGAACGCTCAGCTCTATGAGGAAGTCCAACAGAAGGAGGCGTTGCGGGGCCAGTTGCTGGCAAAAGTGATCACGGCTCAGGAAGAGGAGCGGCACCGCATCGCCCGAGAGCTCCACGACGAATCTGCGCAAGCTTTGACCGCGTTGATGATGGCTTTGGACGCCGTGGAAAAGGGGATGCCGGCCATTCCCCACGAGCAACGTGAGAAACTCCACCACGCGAGGAGTCTAACCGAAGGCGCTCTCGGCGACGTTCGAAGGATGATCTGGGACCTTCGTCCCATCGTTCTCGACGACCTGGGTCTGGGTTCAGCCGTCCGTTGGTACGCGCAGCAGCGTTTGGAGGCGGAGGATATCCGTGTCCATGTGTCCGTGTCTGGCCTTCGTGAGCGTCTTCCAGCACGTCTGGAAACGGAGCTTTACCGCATCCTACAGGAGGCCATTACCAATATAGCTAAGCATGCCCAAGCCAGGAATGCCTGGGTTCGGCTGTGCCGCACCAATGGTAGGCTATCTGTCTCGGTGGAGGACGATGGCCGCGGCTTTCAAGTGGATGCCTTGGGGCCAGCGGACCAAGGGGGCTGTGGCCTTGGTTTGCTCGGCATGCGCGAGCGCATCGAGCTACTGGGTGGATCGTTAGCGGTTCACTCGTTGCCTGGGCGAGGAACACACCTGACGATCGAGGTGCTGGTTGAAGGGAATGGAGGATAGGGCATGGAGAGAGTAAGGATCCTCGTGGTGGAAGACCACGGCATCGTGCGCGACGGCATCCGTTTGCTGCTTCAAGCCGAGCCCGATATGGAAGTAGTGGGAGATGCCGCCGACGGGCAGTCGGCTGTTGAGAAGGCAGCACAGCTCAATCCCGATGTGGTCTTGATGGATTTGGGCCTTCCAGGAGTGAACGGGATAGACGCGACCCGCCGCATTAAGGATCGCTCGCCTCAAGCCAAAGTCCTAGCGCTTACGGTCCACGATAGCGATGATCACTTCTTTCGTAGTCTGGACGCTGGCGCCTCAGGGTACGTTCTGAAAGGATCAGCCTCCGGCGAACTACTCCAGGCCATTCGCGCCGCGTACCGCGACGAGATATACCTTCCGCCATCTCTGGGCAAGAGGCTCGTGGCGGATTACTTGCGACGAGTAAGGTTCGGCGAGGAAAGGGACAGCTACGAATCCCTGAGCAGCCGAGAGCGCGAGGTGCTTCGATTGATAGCCGAAGGGCACACGAATCAAGAGATCGCCTCCATGCTAACGGTCAGCCCGAGCACGGTACAGACCCACCGGAGCCGGATAATGGAGAAGTTGAACCTGCGAAGCCGTGCCGATCTCATCAAGTACGCCATCCGCCGTGGTGTCATCGACCTGAGCCCTTAGCTGAGAGCGCCGTGAATCTTGGCACGTTCACCTACTTCTTGCAGCATGCCCTGACGCCACTCGAATGCCTCACGTCTGCATCTATTGGGTGTCAGGGGCACTCGGCGTGCCTCGTACATATCCTCTTCTGCACGACAACTCCCTCATACTTATCACGACAGCGGTGGTAGTTCTTTTCCTTACCCTTGGTTGTTTGTCAATATCGTCCGTAAATCATCCTTTCCGCGACAGAACAATCATTGCACGCTCAATGGTCAAGTGCCAAGGTTAAGCCTAGAATCAGCGACGTGGTAGTGTGAAAGTTCCAGCACATTTGGACTGAAGCGACGATGTCAAAACTTCGAGTGTTTCTCGCCGAGGACTATCCTTTCTTTAGGAAGATGATGCGCCAGATTCTGACAGCCGATCCGGAGGTGGACGTCGTGGGTGAGTCGGAGGACTCCACAGCAATTGTGCTCACCGTTCAGTCGCTGGCGCCCGATGTCGTCCTTCTAGACACGAGTCTGCCCGGTGCCAGCGGGCTGGAGGTGGCCAGTGCGATAAGACGGCAATCGCCCCGCGTTCAGGTGGTATTGCTCGGAGACGAGGAGATGGAGGACTACCATACCGTAGCCAGGGAGCGGGGCATTGCGGCTTACCTGTTAAAACAGAATATGGAGCAGGAACTGTTACAGGCGCTGCGGAACATTCACGGCGTCGATGGCGCCGGCTGAAAACAAGCGAGGGAGCGCGCTTGTCACCAGGCTGCGCTGCTCACAGGAGCTGACGATCCTGGCCTGGTGATGATTCGTAAGCTCCGGAAGGAGGTACTGGCTCTAAGAAGAATAGACCGCTGAAGGGCCCGCACGTCTGGTCTTAGAGCCGTCATCTCCATTGCCGTGAGGCGACATCGAGGTGACACGGCGTGCCCTTCAGTGGAACTTCGCAAGATCGCCGAGAGTTTGGTGTCCGATCGTCAACACCAAGAAGACGCTTGAAGAGGGAGGAGAAAAATGCTGGCAGGTTCCAGGAAGCTATTTCTTTTGTTACTGGTGGTGATGCTCGCGACCCCACTGTGGGTCCCGCGGCAAGCATCCGCCCACGGCCCTTGGCCCTGGGTCATCCCGGATATCACCGCAACGGTAGAAGGCGACACCGTCACATACTCCATCACTCTGAAGAATCGCAACAGCCACGACGTCAGGAATCTGGAGGTTATTGGCAAGATTCCCCACGGCGCGACCTTCGTAGACTCCTGGGCTGGCGCCGTCGGCACCAATGGAGGCAAATTCACCGGTGGGGAGGTAAAATGGTTTCACAGGGCGATAAAGGGCAATGGAAGCCTGGGCCCCTTCGTCTTCGCGGTGAAGGTCACACCAGCCCGGTCCGAACATCCCCATAGGAGCCTGGCTGCAAAGGCCTACGTCGTTTGGGGCAGTCCCACCGGCGGCGACGCGGTGGATTTTCTCACCATAGCGAACCCCGTGGAGACCGGCGAGCCGCAGATTGCGATGGCCGCTCCCGGCCACTGGCACGCGAACAAGGGCAAGAAACTCACCTTCACAATAACTAACGAATCTGGCGACCCTGTGCTCGGAATAGCGCCAGATGTCGTCGTCGACACGCTCGCGGGAAGGGCAGATAGGCTCAAAGCCGTGGATAACGGCGACGGCACCTACTCGGCCGAGTACACCGCCCCGGAAATCGGCTCCGGCTACGAGACGGGCTACGCGGTGCTCATGGCCGTAGAGATTGGAGGCGCCCGTTATGTTGAAGCATGGCCGGTAGAGGTAGTGCGCGATGGCCGCGAAGACATAATGCCTGTCTTGGCTGGGACCAAGTACGCCTACCAGGTACGCTACGGCTGGAATCCAGGGGTAGCTAAGGTGGGAGACGAAGTCAACCTGATCTTCGAGCCCCGCAGGGCTATCCAGACCGGCAACCAACTGAACACTCAACAGCCCTTCCGCAACACCTTCAATCACGTGGCCGATCTGGAGGACGTCAGGATACTGGTGGAGAAAGACGGCCAGGTGGTGCGAGAGATCGCTGCCGACTACAGCGGGTTGGGCATCTACTCGGCCAGACACAAGTTCGATGCCCCCGGCAATTACAGAGTTATCCTGCTGTTCACCGATCCGGCCAACGGCTTCTCCATCGAGAAATCAGATACTTCCTACCCGCTGAGCGTTTCGGCTGCCGGGACCACTGCCGCTGTAGCGGCTTCTGGTGTGGGGATTGCCCTCACGCCACCCGGTCACTGGCACGCGACGAAAGGCAAGAAGCTCACCTTCACCATTACCGACGCGACCTCCGGCCAGCCCCTGCCGGGGTTGAAGCCTGAGGTGACCGTGCAGACCCTCGGCGGCAGGACGGACACGTTGACCCCCGCGGACAACGGAGACGGCACGTACACAGCCGACTACACTGCCTGGGAAATTGGCTCGGCCTACGCCACCTTCTACAGCATTCTCCTCACCGTGGAGAAGGACGGCGTGCGTTATTCCGAAGCCTGGCCGGTGGAGGTGGTGCGTGACGGACGCGAGGACATAATGCCGGTTCTGGCCGGGGTCAAGTACGCCTACCAGGTACGCTACGGCTGGAATCCGGGAGTAGCCAAAATGGGCGACGAAGTCAACCTGATCTTCGAGCCCCGCAGGGCTACCCAGACCGGCGACCAACTGAACACTCAACAGCCTTTCCGCAACACCTTCAATCACGTGGCCGACCTGGAGGACGTCAAGATACTGGTGGAGAAGGACGGCCAGGTGGTGGAGGAGCTTGCTGCCACCTACAACGGCTTGGGCATCTATTCAGCCAAGCACAGCTTCGATGCCTCCGGCAATTACAAAGTGAGCCTGCTGTTCACCGACCCGGCCAACGGCTTCTCCATCGAGAAGTCAGATACTTCCTACCCGCTCCTGGTTAATGCCACCGGCTCGGGTGCGCAGGTTACCACGGCGCCCGAGCCGGGCCACGCGATGACCCCGATGGCGCCGATGATGCCCCCGATGGGCCCTATGGCGCCGGTTGCCTCCTTGGACCAGATCGTCTACGATCCTGATACGTCGCAGTCGGTGCTCGCGGCAGGGAAGCGTTCCTTCGAAAACTCGTGCGCCTCCTGCCACGCGCTCCCGACGGCAGCCAGGATAAAGGCCTTCGGCAGCGATCAGCAGATGGTCAACCACGCCATCGGAATGGCCGATATGGTCGGCGTTGTCAAGGCTGAGGCCGAGAATCTGATCCGCTACATGCTGGCCGTGCGGCACGACACGGCTCCCTAAGATCTATCCATATTTAGACAGGAGGGGCCCGCAAGGTCCCTCCTTTGCCTAACATTGACATCAACAATATGAGCAGAATCGACGCTCCGGCAGCAAGCGTAATCCAGGCGCCCAGTCGTACGACTGTGGGCTCGAAGACGAACTGCACCACGTGGCGTCCGGGGGGCAGAACGACGCCGCGAAAGAGATAGTCGGCGCGATAGATCGGCTGAGCGTCGCCGTCCACGTGGGCCGTCCAGCCCGGGTAAAAGCTATCCGTCAGTACCAGAAGGCTGCGTACAGGGGTATCAGCTCGCACGGTCACGCTCTCCGACGCATATGCTTCAATCCTCACCAGCTTCGGGACCGTCGATTCCGTGGCAGATCCACCAGTCATCGTGGGCAGTGGTTTCTCGACCCACGCTGTGCGAAGCGGGTTAAACGCGGGGTCCGCAAGGGCGGCAATGATTCTGCCCGGCGTGCCAACTCGGATATCCGTCGCGAGGAAGGCGCGCGGTATGCGTTTTTGACGCTCGTAGACGGACACCTCTGCGTTTGCGAACACAGGCTCCCGTCCGCGCAGCCAGTCCGGAACCCAGCCGTTTGCTGCAACGACGTAGCGCACGCTGAGCAGATCGAGGAAATGCCTATGTCCCTTGCCGGCATATTCCAGGAATGCATCCTGTCGATCTGGCCTTAGGGAGCTATAGCCGCCAGCCTCCGCTACGCCCAGGGGCAACAGACGATCAGGCCAGGTCTCGAAGACCGGCCAAAGCGTGAACACGCGGTCGAGCCCCTTACGCTCTTGCAGAAACCGCTCCGCCGGTCCGGAGGCCCGCAGGGCGTCGATCTGGATTGTCGGGTGGAAGTGCTCCGCGAAACCAAGTAGGTCAACTAGTACTACTCCCAACAGCAACGCTTGCCAAAGATTCGCCCTGGCTCGCCAGCGAAACCAACCCCAAAGAAGCCCCGCCCCCACTACCAGCCAGAGCAGAGCTCGCGACGTCCAGGGGCTCGTAGGATTAAGCGAGTAGCGAAACGCTTCGAAGGGGTCGGCGGCCAAGCGGCGCTCGAGCCCAGCGCCTTTCAAGCTCAAATAGCCCGATTGAAGGATCTCCTTTGTCGCATCCGGAGCGAGCCCGGTCAGATAGTGCGCCCCGACCAGCACGACGATCAGTGCCAAGGCTAAGCAGCAGAGGGTCGATGGAAACCGGGCCAACTCCGCGAGCCGTCCATCATTGCGACGCGAGCTTTCCGAGCCGCGGGCAGAGCCTGCCCTCTTGAGACCGTCTACGAGAGCCTGCATTCCCACGCCTGCCAGCACGGCGAGAGCGAGGGTTGTCCACAAGGTGAAGCGAGCCGGCCCGCGCACCAACGAGAAAAGAGGCAGTTGCCAGAGCAGAGCGTACAGCTTCAGCGGGGAGTAATCTCCGAAAGCAAGCGCCAGGCTGGTGACGGCGATGGCGGCAAAGAACAGTGCAAGTCGGTTTCTGTTCCGGACAACGGCCAAGGCAGCAAGAACGAGCGGGATTATGCCGACGTAGACGGTCGTGTTCCAACGAAACATCGGTGACCAGTAGCCATCGGCGGAGTCACGAAAGAAATAGGGGAAGAGGAGAGTTATCACGTTGGCGGGAGGCATAGCGAAGCCGGTGGCGAAATCATAGCCCACGCCTCTGCCCCGCGAGAAAGTGCCGAGCTCCCAGAGCGGTAGCAATTGCACCGCACCTAGCGAAAGCCCAATGCCGATTGGCAACGCCAGCGCGAGGAATGTCCGGCGCAGTCGCGCACCAAGACCACTCGGCGCAACATCCGGACAAAAGAGCAGGCGAAACGGAACGTAGAGCCCGACGAAGACTATCATCATGAGTAAGGGGTTGACGTGTACTGTCAGGGATGCAGCTCCCAGAGCCGCGCCCGAAATTGTAAGACAGGCCAGCCGACGTCGCGGACCTGCACGCAGGGACCACTCGATGCCCGCCAGCACAAGGGGAAACCAGAGAGCTGTGGTGCCGAGGTTCGTGTGATGAATCTGTCCCACCATAAAGCTGCCGTAAGCAAACGCGAGTCCGACGACGCTGGCTGCCGGCCGCCCCAGTGTCAGAGAGCGGCCATAAAGGTAGGCAAAGAAGCTGGCCAGGAAAAAACGCAGCACGCGCAGCACCACCTCGGCCTGAGATGCCGGGAGCAAGAAGTACGCTATGAGGTTGGGTGGGTAGAGCATCCCGGCCTCACCGTCGGCGAGCAGAGGATGTCCCGCGAAAATGTACGGCGTCCAAAAAGGCAACCTTCCCTGGTCGATCGCCTGGTCGATAAAGCGCGCGATCGGGAAATAGAAGAGCAGCGTATCGCCCTCGAAGTAGTCTAGCCCCTCGAAGATGGCTCGGCGGAACAGAAGCAGGGCGCACAACAAGAAGAACAGCGGAGGCCAGATGAATGCCATAAATCGACGTCCCTGCCGCCAGAACTGCCACTTCTTCACGCACTACCTCGTCCAGGTGAGAGGCATCGCGACTAGGGCAACGGAGCGTTGGGTGAGCTCTCGCCGGTTGCCATTTCGCTTTCGCCTCTAGTTCTGCGCCACCACCAGAGCGGCACTGCCGCCAACAGCACCACCAGTGCAGTGAGCTGAGCGTTTTTCAGGCCCCAGAACAGCACCTCGTTATCCCGCAGGAAGAATATCACGAACTGCCCAAGCGAGTAGATGATCAAATAGGTTGCGAAGAGCGAGCCGGGCCGCCGCAGGCGGAAACGCAGAGTCCAGAGGATGGCAAAGAGGCCTATGTTGAAAAGCAGCTCGTAGACGGCTGCAGGATGATAGGCTACCGTATGGTCGGTTACGAATGAACGCGGGTGCTCATAGACAAAACCCCAAGGCAGGTCAGTTGGATAGCCCACGACATCGCCATTGACGATATTCCCTATGCGGCCGAAGGCTTGGCCGACAACGGCAAGGAGAGAAGCGGCGTCCATCAAGGTCCAAAAAGGCATCCTCACTCGCCGGCAGACTATCCAGACCGTGACTGCGACACCAGCTATAGCACCGTAGAAGGCCATACCGCCTTCCCAAACGGCCAAGACGCGCCAGGGCTCAGCCAGGTAGGCTCCTAAGTCGGATTGCACGACATAGTAGAGACGAGCCCCGACCAACCCGGCGATCACTCCCCACCACACCACAGACCAAATCTTCCCTTCGTCCAGGCCTCTCTGCCTGGCATAGGGAATTGCAACGTACAGTCCAGCCGCGATGCCGATGACATACATCAAACCGTACCAGCGCACGGCAAGTGGGCCGAGCTGCACGAGGATGGGATCGATGCTGATGGTGATGCTCAGTAGGAACGGCTCGATAACCATCATCTCTGTTGCCTGGCCAGCTCGCGCAAAAGCGTGAGGTAAGCAACCAGCACCTCTGTTATCAGAAACCTCTCTCGCACGTACTCGCTGGCGCCCTTGCCAATAGCCTGCGCCTTAAGGGGGGACTCTATTAGACTGGCGATCCTGTCGCCACACTCCTCGGCCGAGTGCGCCACGCATACGTTTCGGCCGTCCTCGACTCCCAGTCGACCGGCCGCAGCCACCCCGACTACCAGCGGACGTGCCTTCCACATCGCTTCCAACGCGCCGGTGGCAAGTTCTGCACCGTCGCTCCATTCGAGAACCACTGCGGCGGCCCGCTGGAGAGCGTTAATCTCCACGTTCCCCACGCCGTTCGCCACCGGGATCAGACGTGCGTCAGGGCAGTCGCCCAGCTTGCCGACGAGATGTCGAAAGTGCGTATGAGCAAGCTGGTCATTCTCCTCCCCTTGGACGAGCACAATCAACTGCAGCCCCTGCACCCGCTCTTTGGCCATCAGGAAACCGTCGACGTTGCACGAGGTAACACTGGGGTCTTCTCCATTGCGCAACACATACAGGGCGATCGGACGTTCCGGATCCAGCCTGTGTTGTCTGAGCACCATTTCTACAAACGTTCGCGGGAGCTCGCAGTTTCTCGGGCTTAACGGGTCGATGTTAGGGGAAACCGTAGCGTAACAACGGTCTGAAAACCCTGCTCCTTCGTCATAGCTGCACATTATTGTACGATCGTATTGGCGCACGTAGATAGAGAGCAGATCCCATATGTCAGGTTGCACTTTCGACAGGTCGGCGTGGCAGTGCCAAATCCACCTCGCCCCTGCCGCCTCCCCGACCCGTGGAGTCGTATCGACCGTTCCCGCCAGTTCGGCACCGTGGATCACCACGAAATCGTATCCCCCTGAGAAGGCGCCGGCTGGAATCGCTTGATAGTCCAGCCAGTTAGCGTGCATGCGTGGCGTCCATCGCACGAAATGGCCGTCGAGCGCATGGTTCATGGTCCGGTTGACCTCGACTTGATGAAGCTTGCTCGGAATCGTGCGCCACTCAGCCACTATCCCGACTGCTCGCAAGAGGGGTACAAGTGCGTTCACGGCGTCGATTAACTGTGATCTCGAAGGCAGTGCGCTCACGTGGAGCATTCGGCAACCTCTCAAGGGCTTTGCCAGCGCGGCGATCTCCTCGATCTGTTCTCCACCAACGCAACCGCGGTATTCGTCCAATGATCTTCTCGTTCCCAGCATCGAAGCGCACATTTGGTATCCTCCCTCTGACTTCCTACCGCTTATTGACGGGCACGCGACACGCGATACTCCTTTTCTTCATCGGCAGTCTAACGACGTCCGCCCCGAAGTCGACCTGTTGTTCGTTACCATTCCCTGCCCGACGTTCGGCAAGTACTTTGGAGATGTCGTTCATTTGGCTCGCTATCCAGCTAGTAATGTCCTCCTTCTCGATCTTGGCGCGCAGTGAGAGTAAGCGTTCGTGCCGCTCTATCTTTGGCATCGCCAACGCGTCTGCCAAAGCCCTGGCCGTTCCATCTACATCCGTTGGCTCGACGTGCAGGACTGCGTCCTGCAACTGCGCGAAGGCCCCCGCCATTCTGGACAGCACCAACACGCCATCCCGTGTATTTACGATCGGGCCTTCTTTCGCCACCAAATTCATCCCGTCGGCCAACGGATTCACCAGAAGCACATCACAAAGACTCATCCCGGCGAGTGCCTGGTAGTAATTGTTTTCGTACAGGATTTCTATTGGCCGGAACCCGTCTCCACCGAATTTGGTGTTAATCGCCTTCGCGAGCCTCATAACCTCATCCCGATAACGCGCGTACTCTTTGATTTGCGTCCGTGACGGAACCAGGAACGCAAGGAATTTCACCCTGCCCCGAAGTTCTTGATGTGCGTCGAGCAAGCGCTCGAAAGCTCCAAATCCACGCAAGATGTTCTTGCTCGGATCCAGTCGATCCACCCGAACCACTGTTTGCTCACCACGGTGCCGCAATAAGCGCTCGCGGTGCTGCCTCATAACCGGCGACCTCATTGCCTCTCGTAGCTCGCCGACGTCCACCGAGATGGGATAGACCCGAACCCGCACCATTCTCTTGCGAAAGCTCACGGTCTTGCCGGCGTAATCGACCTCGGCCTCTTCCAAAAACTGCTCACAGCAACGTAGGAAATTGTGCGCTGACGTCGACGTTTGGAAACCGACGATGTCGTTTGCCAGGAAATTGCGGTAGATCTCGCGACGGAGCTGTCGTGGAAGATGCTGCCAGGATTCAGGTGCCGGCCAGGGAATATGGACGAAATGCTGTAGGACCGCCTCTGGATGGCGTTGTCGGATGAGCCCAGGGGCCATGTACAAGTGATAATCGTGGAGCATTATGACAGGCATCTTCTGCCTCTTTACCTTGGCCACGACCGCTCGGGCGAATGCCGCGTTTGTGGGCACGTACCCGTTCCACCACGCCCCGCAGATGGTATCGTTGTCCTTGGGAGCCTGGAGCAGATCCCACATACTGTGTTGCAGGAACCATAAGATGCGGTTGCCGAAGACATCGTAATGATTGTGGAAAACGTCCTTCGAGACAGCCACAAGGTCGACAGCGGATGCGCGGCCCTCCGCACCATTCGACCCAGTTCTCAAGTCGTCCTTCCGACTCGGTGCGGTGGCATCAAAGGAGTGCTTTGCGCCATTGCCCACGTAATGATCACCAGGGGTTATCGCGCTGGCAATCCACGAGAAATCGTGGTGTCGCCTGAAGGCGCTGAGGGCCGTTGCCAGACCTCCGCTCGCCCGTCTTACCTCGACTTGGTTGTCAGTCCCGATGTGATGCTCGACAGGTCCCCTGTTGCTTACTACGACGAGCGGCGGCCTGATCGAATCCTGCCTATCACGCATTTGCGACCCTCCTTGCTTGAGGCGCAAACAGAAAGAGGGTCCGAGGACATAGCCTCAGACCCTGGAGATCGCTACGCCTCTTTCTTTAGGCCTACGAGGTTAGCTGACGGGTTCGGGTTGAAAGAGATACCCTTTCTCGAACGCTCCGAGAATTCACCCCAATTTGCTTGGTTCCCCCGTTCCTCCTTCGAGGATTCGGCCTTTGCGACTATTTGGTTGGGTACCTGATCAATCGCGCCAGGGCACAACACCATAGCGCCAATCTGTCTTGTTCTCCCTGCCGCTACTTAGCGCATAGCCAGGCGCATTCGCGGCGCCGTCCGGTAGGGGCAACCCTGTGTGGTTGCCCTTTCGCTGGCAGGCCAACGGATTCATTCCCGATAGCGCCGTCAGCGAGCACTAGCGACACTGGCTGCTCCCCCGGGCGATGACGCACCACTCTGCCGCCAGTTGCTCGAACGTGTCGTCAACCGGGCGACCCTCGGCATCCATAAGGCCCCATTTGGTATCCGTCGGCTCTGGCCCTTCGATAGTCCACACGTATGGGGCTCCACCCAGAACGTAGTCCGAGTGGGCGCGTATCGAGCGCCACATATTGAGATACCCTAGCGGCCGCCCACCGGCCCAAAACGACTCGGCGCCGAACTCGGATACCAGAAGCGGACGCTCGAATCCGGTGTAAGTCCAGCTATCGAGAAAGTGCTCCAACTCCAGGCTGTAGATGTTCAGACCGAAAATCAACCAGGGTCGCTGGTCAGGCCCCTGACGTAGCACGTTGATTACTGCCGGCAGCAGATACCCCTCTGCCTCGCGATAGAGCACCGGATGGTTCGGGTCTAATCTGTGAAACAGATCGGCCAGTCGTAGATAGAACGGCCAGAAGGCGGCCCACATTCTGCGCGAGCGGTTATCCAGCATCACTTCGTTCCCAACCCCCCACATCCGTAGGGCAGGGTGGTCCTTGAAGCGGGCGATCTTCTGGGCAGCCTCGTCCAGCAGGCTCTGAAGGAAAGCCTCGTCTCGGTAGTTGCCGTCGGGCGGAACATAGAAGGGCATAACAACCCCAATACCGTACTTGAACGCCATGTCCAGCGTCAGCTCGTCGAACTTGTCCTGCTCGTAACCCTTGTCGAAGTCCCAGCCAATGATATGATTTACCCCGGCGTCGCTAAGAATCCGAAAATCCCGCTCGTAGTTCGCGGCTCGCTCTTCATGTGACAGGTGGCGGTAGATCGGATTGTAGCCCATGCCGATGAAGACCTGGGGCTTCCCAGCCACTAGATACTGGAACGAGTCATTCCTGTCCTTCTGCACCGTCACAACGCTAGGACCCCCAACCGCTCTAACGGCGGTTGTTAGGCCGGTATCACCGGCTTTAGTGCCATACTCGCTGACACCGCCTGGGCCCTGCATCTCTCGAACGCTGCCTTCGTCCGGCCGACGGGGGACGTCGCTTGGGCTGGATTGGCATGCGGCCACCGCGACAAAAGCAATGGCTGCGGATACGCCGACGGCCAGCACCGTCCGGCGACACATCTCCCCTAGCCTCACGTTCCCCCCCCCACTTTCGAGGAGGGAGTGCAATCCCTCGGCAGATTGGAATCCCGCCGGTACTCGCCGGCAATGGCCTCCAGCGAGCCGTCAACCGCGT
The DNA here is from genome assembly GCA_016210495.1 of Chloroflexota bacterium. The sequence goes on along the minus strand of JACQUC010000156.1, from coordinate 22,322 downwards.
TGCCATCGCCATCCACGAGCCCATAGACGCGGTCTATGGGCTCTGGACCTTCCGTCGTCCACACGTAGACGATGCCGCCGAGGACCGAGCACGCGTGTCGGCGTATCAGTCGCCACCTCTTGACCAGGCCACGCGGGCGATCCTCGGGTGAAAGACCCGTAGGGCTGAACTCGGTCACGAGCAGCGCGTTGTCGAATCCGTCGCGCTCCCAATTCGTCAGTACTTCGTTGAGGCGGCCCGAGAAGACGTTCGTGCCGAACACAAGCCACTTGCGATCCTCGACGCCTTTGGGCCCCCTGGCCACGAACGGGCCAAAAAAGCCGTCCTCCGCTTCGCGATAAAGCACCGGGTGATTCGGGTCTTCCTGATGGACGTCGTCGATCAAGTTCATATAGAAGTCCACGAAATCCTCTGGATTGCTTTTCGGCGTAGCGCCGTACAGTACCTCCATGGACTCCATGCCGTGCATCACCTCGTTGCCGATCGCCCACATTCTGACCGCCGAGTGTCCCTTGTAGCGCCGAACCCAGGCAAGCACATCATCCGCCAACCGGGTCCTGTACTGGTCGTCCGAGTATTCTCCGTCGGGGTCGAGGTAGTAGGGCATCGAGACACCTAAGCCGAACTTGCTTGCCTTAGCGAGCAGCAGGTCGTCAAACTTATCGTGGGCGTAGCCCTGGTCGAAATCCCATCCCAGTATAGTATTAATCCCCGAATCCGCCATCCGCGCGAAGTCCCGCTCGTAGCGCATGGCTCTCACTTCGTCGGATAAGTGTCGGTAGATAGCGTTGTAGCCCACGCCTCGAATCCGCTCCCGCTTGCCATTCACCAGATAAGCGAATTGGCGTGATCCTCCAGCGATCGACACCACGCTCGGGCCAGGGAGTGCTGTCGGAGTCTGGATGGCGGGCGGGGCCACCGAGTTTTCTTCGTCGCCCCGCTTCGGGCTCTCCGCCTCGATTTTGACCTTGTCACGAGCTTCGTCATCGATCTTGGCTATGCTGTCAAACGTCGCCTGGTCGCCGTAGCGGAAGTTCGTGCCGGCCATCCCGAGGGATGACGAGGCGAAAAGAGCTATGCTGATTACAGGTAGCAGGTGAAAAAGCTTGGTGGTACCGGGGTGGCCTGAGAACCCTGTTGATCCGGCCGTCGCCTGCCTCATCCTTGGAAGAGAGAAAGCCAAACGAGCAAACAGTACGGCCGCGATGTAGATAGCTGCCACTACCATTATGTGAAGGCCAACGGATAGCCATTCGCCGAGTACCAGCACGTTACTCTCATAGGACTCGCGTGAGGTCACGAGCCACTTGGTTCCAATCTGGGCAAGCCCCGCGCTTTCCAAGCTTCGCGTTGTCAACTCGATCGACATAAGAGCTAACAGGCTACGCGCCTGCAGGAGCAAACCGAACAACACCCGTCCGTTGAGGATGGATGGCCTCGCCGCGGCGCTCCGCAGCGATTCACCGCGCAGGCCCCACTCGACCAGTAGTACCCCCATTGCTATCAGGAGCCCATCGGCGCTGGCCACGACGAGAAACTGGCTGATTACCGAGCTTTCTGAGGGCGTCACAGCACTGATCCAGGACCCATCCATCACCAATATTGGATCCACGAACAGAGCGGGCCAGAGGTTGTGCAGTGTGTCTCCGAGCGGGCCAGACACCGCCAGTCCGTAGGCATTGATATTGCCCAGCGATTCCAGTGCTATCCTGGCGTAAATCGGGTCGGCGACGACGCTTCGCACAGGCAATTCCAGCAGAGGAGACGTAGCCGCCCAGTTCAACGCGAGCGCCGCGAGCAAGACGGCCGTCTCGTGGACCGCTGAGATGAGCGGCAGGGCAACCACAAACATGGCGGCGACAATGGTCCAGCGAACAACCGGTTGGCGTTGGCTCCACCCCAAGCTTTTGGACATCCTACTCATCACCCGTCAACCACCTCAAAAAAGTCTCGACCCCTCGCACCCCTTGCAGCGTGGCATCGGCGTGTTCGACCACCTCGGCAGGCGTTTCGGGACCGACCACGGCAATAGATAGGCCCTCGATCCTCCCATCTGCCCGCAGCTTGCGCAGCTCGCTGAACGCATCTACATCAGTGGTGTCATCGCCCAGATAAATCAAGCTTCGCAAGCCGTACCGGTGAACCAGCGACGCCAGCGCAATGCCTTTGTGCAGAGGCAAGGGAGGTCTAAGCTCGATCACCATTTTGCCCTCGACCACTCTGAGCGGTGCCGCCAATGGCGAGGTGCGGATGGCTTCAAGAATATCCTCCCGTGCCGACTGAGCATCCCTGGACTGCCGATAGTGAATCGCCGCGGTCGCGCCTTTGTTCTCGATAACTGCCCCAACCGCGTCTAGACGGCCTCTCATCTGGTCCAAGGCACTACGTACGATGTACGTGTACAGTTCAACTCCTCGCGGGATATGGCTGCGGCCATCTGCCCACCATTCGAGGCCATGGTTGCCAAAGTAAACGAGTCCATCCACACCCACCAGCCTTCTGGCGTCCTTCACCGATCTACCCGAAATGGCGGCAACCAGGTCAAACCGTTTCGTCAACGAGCATAGGTGTCCCTTCATCGTCGCGGAAACCAGGGCTGCTTCCGGTGAAGGAGCGATCTCGCTGATCGTGCCATCGACGTCGCTGGCGATGCCCCGCGGATGCTGATCCAGCACGCTACGCACGCGGTCGAGTTGTTTGAGCACATCTTCTCGCATTGAGCCACGACTTAGAAATCGTCTCGCATCGTAGGGGCGGGGTCTCTTCGCCCTCTTGATCGCCCGCCGGACCTCGCACCCGGTTTTGAATCGTCTCAAATCCTATGGCGAGGTCTCCTCGCCCTGGGACGGGGCCGCTCACTTTGAGCCAAATCTCGCTTTTGAGACAATATCTTCCTGCTTCACACAAAAAAGCCCGAGGCCATAGCCCCGGACTCCCAGTTTGTGACGCTATGCCCCTCTCACGTGCCTGCGAGGTTAGCTGACGGGTTCGGGCTGAAAGAGCTACCCTTTCTCGGCTCCCCGAGAATTCACCCCAGTTGCGTGGTTCCCCCGCTCTTCCGCAGAAGATTCGGCCGAACTATTCACTTGTGGAATCGACCCAGAGCTCGATCGATTCTCGCGACCAGCGCCTGCTGCCTGGCGAACAGGCTTCGGCGCATCTTAGCACGCCTACCAGCATCTGTCAACAAGCATACACCCGCACTGATGGCTAACTGTTTCGGGCAGAACCGCTCCCGGCCAAAGCGTCTGCCAATCGGGCCGGCAACAGCCAGTTCCCTGTCCAGTACACAAACGGGCAATCCGATATTACAACCTTGTTCCACTCACTTTCCTCGCTGTGGGCAGGTGCCACAGTTCATCTGACGCGCAAGACAAACAGCCTGTCAGATTGGGGCGGAGTCTTCGATCCAGAGGGCCGGGGAAAACCGATTGCCCAGAGTATTTCTTAGCCGCTGGTCAGCGTGGACAAACGCAATGCCTTCCTGTTTTGCCAGCGTTAGGTAGATGGCGTCATAAAAACTGCAACCCAGACGGATGCTTAGGCGATAGGCCGGCACAATCAACTCCGGCGTCCCAACCACGGGAATCTGCTAAGCCAGCAGATCCTCCACAAACCATTGGCCCTGGCTGGCACGGATGCGGCGCGCCACGACTGCTTGATGAATTGCTACCGTAACTTCAAGGAATAAATTGTCAGGGGCCAGCAGATTAATGCGGTGTTCGCGGTAGTCGTTCAAAACCTGGGCCGCTTGCTCGACAAAAGGTGCTCGTCCCAAATACCAGCGGACCGCGACCGAGGCGTCTACGACATAGCAAGGACGCTCAGCCACCCGCCAATTCCTCTCGGGCACGGCGAACAAGCTCATCGACAGGAATATCGATCTCGGATAGCTGATTGCGCCAGCGGGCAGCCCGGTTGTACAGCCGCGTCCGGCGAACAATCTCCTTAGGGTCAGGTTCCTCCCGGCGCCACTGCTCAAAGAGAGCCGGCAATTCGTCGAGCGTGTAGACCCTGTACTTGCTTGGCCTGGGGCCAGTTCGCGCTCGGTCCAATTCTTCAGGTCTTCGTGCTGGTTCCATTGCCTTCTCCATTCGGTGCTATTCTACCAAGTTGCGCGCAAAATCGCTCGTTCTACCTCGCCCAATCCCTGCACAGCAGTTCCGCCTGCTCCAGTACCGTCTGCGTCGCCCTCTCCTGCTCATCCGGCGGATAGCCATACTTGCGCAGAACCCGCTTCACCATCACCCGCAGCCTGGCCCTTACGCCGCATCCGTTTATCCGCTCTCGCATCCGTTGACGCCCCACAACACCCAACCATATTCCTTCGCTCCCGTGCCCAAACCCCTTGCTATTTACCCATCGCGATGGGTATAGTGCTAGGGGTTTTACCCATCGCAATGGGAGAGCACGCATGGCAAACATCGCCGACCTGGTAGCACAGAACCCATGGTGGCAGGACGAAATCGACTTTCTTTCCGGGCCACCCGGGTCCAGTGTGCCCGTCGAATCGAAGTACTCCGAGCGGGTATCGTCACAGGCTCGTCTTACCATACGCAACAGATTTCAGCGTGGGCTTGTTGCCTCGCGAGAAACGCTGGACCTCGATGATCCGGTTCGGGTCATCCCGGCCCCCATTATCCTCGCCCTCCTGGGCTGAATAGTCATCCCCTTCCCCTGGTACTCTAGTCCCCACGGTACTCTAGTCCCCACTCCCTATTCCCACTACCCTCATCAACTTTGACATCCGCCGCCGCGAAGTGTAAAATAGGCCAAGTTTCCGTCCGAAAGCACGGGCCAGCCGGAATACGTCGGGGCACCGGCTGTTCTTGGTTTGCTTGCTCCGGGGAGAGTGCTATGTCCTTTCTCGTCGCTGGCGTTGGGTATATCGGTTCCAAGCTCGTCGAAGAGCTGCTGCGCCGGGGCGAGCGGGTTGTCGGCATCGACAACTTCTTCGCCACCGACAGCGCGGTCCTGCGCAGGCTACGGCGCGAGCCGGGCTTCCGCCTCGTCCGCGGCAGTATCTCGAACGCCAGAACCCTGCACACCGCTTTTTCGCTCGCCGGAGATGTCGAGGCCATCTTCGCCCTGGCGGCGCAGGCGAGCGCCCATCCCGACGCCGCCACCGCCCGATACACGGAGTCCACCAATCTTCTTGCCCCTCGCTTGATGCTCGAGGCTGCCCGCGAATTTCGTGTCCCGGCGTTGGTCTTTGCCAGCTCGTTCAAGGTCTATGGCGAGGAGCTACCCGCCATCGTAGACGAAAGCACGCCCTACGGCAGGTTCAGGGACCTCTCCCACCTCTCCAAGTGCTACGTCGAGAAGCTGTTGGAAATGTACGCCGGGCTGGGCGGCATGCGCTGTGTCGCGGTTCGGCTGGGCATTGTCTACGGTGTGGCGCCCGTCATGAAGCTGGACCATCGGTTTATGACCGCGCCCAACAAGTTTTGCTTGCAGGTGGTGCGCGGCGAGGATCTGGTGGTAAACCCTGGTGCGGAGAGGCCGACAGGCTTCATCCACGTGGCCGACGCCGTTTCTGCCCTGCTCGCTTCTCTCAAGTTCCAGGAATACGTGGCCGTGAACGCGGCTACGGAGATTACCTCGGTGGCGGAAGTGGCGAGGCTGGTCGCCAGGATTGCGTCGGCGCGCGGTCACGTGGTTAATGTCAGGGCGCCGGGCCCCGACACGTCCGGGGCCACGCCGCGAGTAGTGTCCATCCTGGACGATGCGGGTTTTGCCCCGGGGCACACCCTGCGGGCCGGTCTTCGCGAGGTCGTCGACTATTTCGACAGGACCCAGGCCGCGCGGCACGTCGTATGAGAATCGTCGTCACAGGCGGGACCGGGTTCATCGGGACGCATCTTGCAAGGGAGCTGCTGCATCAGGGGCACGAGGTCACGACCGTTTCGCGGCGGGAGACCGGCACCGTTCCCGGTGCCCATCACCATCGGGCCGAGGTCGAATCGCCGGGAGCGCTGGCAGTCTTGCCCAGAGGTGATGCCGTCGTTCACCTCGCCGGCCTGGCCGACGCGTCGGTCTCGTCCGCAAGCCCTCTCGCCTACAACTGCATCAACGCACTGGGAACGCTGCACGCGCTGGAGGTCGCCCGCGAGGCAGGCTCTACCTTCATTCTGGCCTCTAGCCAGCGCATATATGCGGCCAGGCGTGAGCCCGTGTCCGAGGACGACGACAGGCTTCCCGTCGACCCATACGGCTACTCCAAGATGGTGGCTGAGAAATGGGTGGAGATGTACCGGAGGCTGTACGGCCTCAGAACTGTGGTCGTCAGGTTTTTCTCGGTCTACGGTCCCGGCCAGGCGGTCGGTGTGGCCGGCAGTGGCGTCGTCAGCATCTTTGTGGCACGCGCAATGGCCGGGCAAACGCTTGTGGTGAACAACGCTAGCCTGCGCGACTTCACTTACGTCACGGACGTCGTGCGCGGCACCCTGATTGCCCTAACTAGTCCGGCTGCCTTGGGGGGCATATTCAATATCGCCACTGGCAAGGGCACCTCGCTCGAGCAGTTGGCGCTGGCGGTCAAGGAAGTGACGGGCTCGTCGTCGGATGTCATAACACGGGAATCGGGCGATGACGACAGCCACGTGGCTGACATCGGCAGGGCACAAAGAGTGCTGGGCTTTTTGCCTGACGTAGATCTGTGGCAGGGGCTGGAGCTTTATGCTAGAGAGTTGGCCAGACTGCGCTAAAATCTTGTTGAAAGCCAGACCGCTGGTGCCCCAGTTGCGTGACAGGTGCGTGCCGCCCCTGCCCGACGGGCTCGAGTTGTACCTCGATGCCCAGGACATCGCCGGGCCGGGCTGGCTGGGCGAGTTGGTGGAGCGGATCCGGGGCCTTCGGATGCCGGATGGTTTCATTTTCGTCGTCGAGGGCCCGATGCGCTCCCTCGACGGCTCTTTCTTCGACATCAGCAACAACTCGCCGGCCAACGTCGAGGTTCTGCGCCGGCTGGTGTCCTTCGGCGAACGGATTGGGGCCAGGGCGGCTGTGATCCACGCCATAGCTCCCCGGGAGCAGGTCGACGGCATCGGCGACGAGCTGTGCCGGGAAACCCTTGAGCGTAGCCTGCCGCTTCTGGAGTTATACTCTAGGTTGTGTCGTGAAGCCGGTCTGCTGCCCACCATCGAGAACGTTCCGCCCGTAACACAGATGCGCGAGGAGAAGTTTATGCACTCGCTCATCGGCATGGAGCCGAGGGACATCGTCTTCTTGGCCGGCGCGGTCGAAGGAGTTCGTCTCACCCTGGACGTGTCTCACGCCCAGTTGTACTTGAACGCCGCGCACGCCGATGCCGGTCTTGTCGACGCCCAGTTGGCACCACTGGTGCGGCACCTCGTCCGGCGGCGCATCGTTGCGGACCTCGACGAGTACATGTCGGCGGTCGCCGGCCTCATCGCCGAGGCTCATTTCTCGAATGCCGCGGGCCTCCTGGGAGAAGGTTTGCCCTATAGCGAGGGCGATATCGACCTGGACGCGGTCACTGTTCGTCTCGCCAGCCTGGCGCAGTTCCTGGTTACCGAGATAATCGAGCCCGATCCCGATTGCTCGACCTACATGCGCGAGGCTTACAGGAGAATGACCGCCGCTCTACATCGCAGCCTGAAGTCCCCTCTCCCTCTGGTCCTTCCCTCGTTAGAGAGAAGATCGAGGGAAGGACTGGGAGAGGGTTAGGGTGAGGGCCGCCGCACGCTAGGCCTCGCAAAGGCGGCCCATTGGAGAGGTAGCAATTTGATAGACGTATTGTCTAAGATAACACCATACTTGGGCGAGTTGCTGAATCGAGAACTCATCGAGCTCGACAACGCGGCTATTCCCGATTCTATCAGGGACGCCCGGATCGTGATCACGGGAGCCGGCGGTTCCCTGGGGTCAACCTTGGCCAGAACGCTGCTGGATTGCGGTATCCGCGGACTGGCCCTGGTCGAAAATCACGAGAACTCCCTGTTTCATCTGCGCCACGCTATGGCCGAGCGCATCCGGGACAGCGGTGTTCCGACCCGCTTTGTTCTTGCCGATGTGCGTGATGTGCGGAAGATGCGGCGCGTCATGGCCGATTTCAGGCCCGACATCCTCTTTCACCTGGCCGCTTACAAGCACGTACCCCTGGCCGAGGAGTTCCCCGAGGAGTTCGTACTGATGAACATCCTTGGGACCTGGAACCTTAGCCGTCTTGCACGGGAAAACAATGTCAGGAAACTCGTCTACCCGTCGACCGATAAGGCCGTCCGAAGTCCGAGCGTGTACGGAGTTACCAAGCGGACTATCGAGCTTATGCTTCAGACTCTCGCGACCGAGGAGGAGACGACGCAGTTCACGGTGGTGCGTCTGGTCAACGTCCTGGGCGCCCATGGCGGCGTGATCGAGACCTTCGTAAGGCAGATCTGCGCCGACCAGCCGATTACAATTACCCATCCCGACATGACGCGCTACTGGATCACGATTTCGGAGGCGCTGTATCTCCTCATTCAGGCGGCTGGCAGCAAAGCCAGTGGCAATGTTCTCTTGCTCGACATGGGCGAGCCAATCAAGGTCGACGAGGTGGCCCACAAGCTGTGGCGGTTGTTGCGCCCCGGAGAAGGCGAGTTGCAACCCGCCTACGTGGGCATCAGACCGGGTGAAAGGCTAAGCGAAGAGCTGGCCGAGCCGGCAGAACGGATCGTCGCCACCAATACGCCTGGGATACTCGAGATCAAGCGTACGGGAGGCCGTTCATATGCCCTGAGTGATTTTGTCACTCATCTTGACATGCTCGAAGAGCTCGCCAGGGCCGGCCTCGCCGATGAATTGCGCCGCCATCTCTTCACCTTCGTTGGCGCTTAGGTCCACGGCCGTCGCGCACTCGCCATTAGTGGCCAAAGTAGGGGCCTGGTGATCGCCCGCGGACCGACGTAGGGGCAACCCTGCGTGGTTGCCCGCGTGCCTGAAGGCCAGAGACAGCTAGATTACGAACTAGGTCGTGGCCGCAGCTCCAGTCCCCTCTCCCTCTGGTCCTTCCCTCGTTTGGAAGAAGATCGAGGGAAGGACTGGGAGAGGGTTAGGGTGTCCGAAGGACTCCGGTGGAGTCTCCGGACTCCTTCGGAGAGGGTCGGACCCTAGATAGCTATGATGTTAACCTACCTGTTCTTCGCCATAATTTTTCTTATCGGCCTGGCGTCCAGCTTCATGTTGGTGCCTCTGGCCAGGAGGTTCGGCTTCCGCTACGGCTTCGTCGACCATCCGCGACCGGGAGAAGTCCAGAGCACGCCAGTCGCCCGCACAGGCGGCTACGCCATCTTCGCCGCCTTCCTGGCGGCCACAATGGTCAGCCTCGTCCTCTTCGATCGCTTTCCGGCGGAGTACCCTAGGATTGTGGGCCTTCTCTTGGGCGGCGTCCTCGTCCTGCCCATCGCTTTCGTCGACGACCTCAAGCGCCTGGGTCCTCTGCCCCAGCTCGTCGGGCAGATCGTCATCGCGGCGATTCCCATTGCCTTCGGCATCTTGCTGGACAACGTCGCCAACCCTTTCGGTGGCATCATTCTCCTGCCCTACTACCTGGCCCTGCCCCTGACGCTCTTCTGGTTCGTGGGCATGATCAACACCCTCAATTTTCTCGATACGATGGACGGCCTGGCGGGGGGCATAACAGGCATTGCCGCTGTGATCATCTTCCTTCGTGCCGTCGACCTTGGCCAGAACAGTATTGCCGTGCTGGCCCTTGCGCTGGCGGCGGCCTGCTTTGGCTTCTTGCCGTACAATCTGCATCCTGCGCGCGTCTTTATGGGCACGTCCGGCTCGATGTTTCTTGGCTACGCCCTGGCGATCCTGGGCATCATCGGCGGCGCGAAGGTGGCCACGATTCTGATGGTTCTCAGCATCCCCATCCTGGACACCGCGCTGGTCATCGCTCGGCGCACGTTTTCCGGCAGATCCCCATTCAAGGGCGGCGATGCGGCGCATCTGCCGCACCGGATGCTGGCCATCGGTCTTCCTCAGTCAACTATAGCCTTTCTCCTGTACGCGCTCTGTCTCATCCTGGGCTACTTCGCCCTGGCGCTTTCACCCGTGCACAAGCTCTACGCTTTCGGTGGGATGGCGCTTGCTCTGGCCGGGGCCATCGTCCTCATCGCGCGCCGCACCCGAACCACGGAATACACGGAAGGCACGGAAAGCTGATAGGGCCGGGCGCGGTCGATTAGTAATTTCTGTGTTTTCCGTGCATTCCGTGGTTGAGACCGGTTCTGTCCAGCGCCTTGCGGACCTTGGCCAAGAAGCTGTCGATGTCGTATGGCTTCGGCACAACCTCCGCCAGGCCGAATTGGCCGGCGCGGACACTGGCCACGGATGGGTAGATCGAACAGAGCAGAATCGGAATACCGTCGCTCATCGATCTGAGATCCTGGAGAAACGTGGGATCGAACGTGAAGACGTCGTCCTGGTCGAATGCCTCGGAGATGATCAGATCAAAGTGCGAGCTCGAAAGAAGTCGAATCGCCTCCTCCCGCGACTCGGTAATTCTCGTCTTGTAGCCTTCTTCGCCCAGCACCAGCGCTGAGAGCTCGGCCATGGCCCGATCGGGGTCCAGTATCAGAACGCTCTCGCCACTCACACCTATGCCTCCTCGCTCTCTCGCAAACTTCAGCCGTTCCGGCACGTCTCAGGAACCGACGGCCCAAGGGCAGTTCGGCCTCTTCCGCACTGAGCCTACTAGAGCAGCGCCAACTGTGCAACCTACTTTGGTCCCATTTTGCAGCTAGAGATAAAGGACTAACACAATGAGGCATAGACGGAGGCCGGGTACTAATACCTGTTTATTTGAGGCATGGTCATTAATAATCCAACAAGGCGCCTAATAGCGGACTGGGAACGTTGAGCCGGGAGCGCAGGCGTCTCGCCTGCCCGCCCCTTCGCGGGCGAGACGCCCGCACCCCCCCAGATTCCTCACAGCCAATTATGACCAAGCCTCGTTTATTTCTAGCTTCCTGTGCAAAACACAAGAGCGTAGGGGCGGACGTCCCTGTCCGCCCCGGGGGCGGGGCGGGGGCACCGCAGCCGTTTCGCACCAAAAGCCAAACTAATCAGTTCCCCTCGGGTGTGGACTCTTCGTCGGGGTTCGCTGGCGCGGACGGCCCGGGTGCAGCAGGTTGTTCCTCAGGCGGTGTCTGGGTTGGTACGGGTTGCTCCTCAGGCGATGGCTGGGTTGCGGCGTCGGGCGCCGGCTCTGTTTCCGACTGCGCTTCAGGCGATTCTCCCGGCGAGGCGATATCGGCGCCGTCGACGGCAGCGGCCGGGACAGCGGGCGCTGGCGCCGGGTCCGTGGCCGACCCTCTCGCGGGCGTGGCTCCGCCTGGCTGCACGCCTGTCAGTTGCGCGGGCTTAGGAGCCACGATGTAGACCTCGCTCGCCCCCACGGGGCGTAGCTCTGTAAAGGCTTCCAGGCGTGGCTTCTCGTCCGTGCGCGCGCTCAGCTCATCGGCCAGTGCCGCCATGGGCCTGACGCCCACATTGATGTAGGTTCCTCCCGGCCGTCCGTCCTCGCTCGTGGGTGGAGGACTCGACGCCAGAAACCAGTCATCGCGGATTTGCCAGTGCGAGGTGCCCGGCTCAGTTGTAAGCACCGCTAATCGGACCATCCCTTCGGGCTCTGTGAATTGCAGCGGGGGCCGACCCTTCAGGGCGTCCTCCATAAAGTTGTGCCAGATGTAGCCCGCACCAGATACGCCGAAGACGCCCCGCATAGGCGAGTTGTTCGCGTTGCCAACCCAAACTCCCGTCACCAGGTCGGGCGTATAGCCTATTGTCCATCCATCCTGGTAGGTCTCCGTCGTCCCAGTCTTCGCAGCAGCCGGCCGGTCTGGCAGCACGAGGAAGCTGTTGGGGCCGTAGGTTGGGGCCCGTGCTTCGTCGTCGGAGATGATCGTGTTGATCAAGAAAGCGTACTGGGGTGGGACCAATTGCTTTCCCTGGGGAACCTGGTATTCGTAAACCGTCTCGCCGTTCGAGTCCACGATCTTGGTGATCGCCACCGGCTCGTATTCCCGCATCCCGGGCCGCCGGAACTCCAGCGGCACCGGCGCGCCAATCTGTCGGCCATTGTTGGGGAACATCGTGTACGCATACGTGAGGTCCAGAAGCTTGACTTCGCCCGCACCCAAGGTGACTGCCAGGCCATATCGAGGGTTGTTCAGGCTGGTCACGCCTGCCTTGTGCAGCGTCTCGAGGAACGCGGGAATGCCGATGTGCTGCAGCATAATGACGGCCGGCATATTGAGCGACGAGGCTAACGCGCGACGGACACTTACCGGGCCGTGCCAAGCCTTATCGTGGTTCAGCGGCATATAGACGCGCCCGAGCTCGTCCGGGAAGCCCGTCGGCTGATCGAAGATGACGGTCGACGGCGTGATGCCCCTTTGGGCAAAGGCGGTCACGTAATTGAAGGGTTTCAAAGCCGAGCCCGGTTGGCGCTCGGCAATGGCCATATTGACCTGGCCGTCGATGCTCTCGTCGTAGAAGTCCAGACTGCCCACCATCACCAGTATCTCACCCGTCCTCGGATCGATGGACACGACAGATGCGTTGTTTGCGTTCAGGCTCTTGATCTTGGCGATGTGTTCGCGCGCTGCCTTCTCGGCTTTCGCCTGCATACTCAAGTCGAGCGTAGTGTAAACCTGCCAACCGCCCGTGAACATCGTCTCACGGCCGTATCTCGACTCCAGGAAGTCCTTGATGTACTGCACGAAGTGCGGCGCCTTCACCCCGTATGTACGCTCGATCGGCTTCACCTCTTGTTGCTTGACGGCCTCGGCCTTCTCGCTCGTGATGAACTCGTGGTAGACCATGGCGTCCAACACCTGCTCCTGACGGGCCTTGGCAGCCTCGTAGTTGGCTAGCGGATCGTAGCGGCTGGGCGCCTGGGGCAGTCCCGCAAGCATCGCCGCCTCTGCCAACGTCAAATCTTTGGCCGACTTGTCGAAGTAGGTGCGCGCAGCCGTTTCCACGCCGTAGGCCAGGTGACCATAGTACACCTCATTGAAGTACATCTCGAGAATTTCGCTCTTACTGCGCTGGCCGGTAAGCTGGTACGCGAGGATTATCTCTCTAATCTTACGGGTATAGCTTCTCTGCTGGCGCTCTTCCTCGCTGAGAAGGGTATTGCGCACCAATTGCATCGTGATCGTGCTGGCGCCAGACACCACCTCGCCCCCCTCGCGGTTCTGCAAGAAGGCCCGAGCGATTGCCTCTAGGTCGAACCCCGGATTCTGGAAGAACCGTGCATCTTCGATAGCCAGCGTAGCGGCAATCATCGCCGGCGAGATCTCGCTGAGCCGCGTGACTGTGCGTTTGCCAAAGTCCTGGTCCCACAGCTCGGCCAGGAGCTCGCCGTTTCGATCGTAGATCTTCAGGGTTTGACGGACGTCGCGGTCCGTTATGGACGTCGGCGAAGGCAGATCCTTGCTGAAGTACGCGATGGCCGCCGCGGCAGATCCTCCTGCGAACAGGCTAAAGAACAGCGGCGCGCTACCAGCCACCAGCAGCACCGCGACAAACACCTTAATGAGCGCGAAAACCACACTTCGCCGTCCGGTTCCTTTTCGAACGCTGCTGCGCAGCAGCCTCTTCGCTCGCGCATAGCCATGAGGCCCACTGCCGTGAGCGTAGTTCACATTTGCCCAACGTCTGTCCATTGGCTGATCCCGACAAGCTCCTGACTGGATTCTGCTTCTCCAGGACACGATGCAAGTAGTATGCCAGTGGGCTAGACTTTTTCCCTCATTGTGGTACAATACGGCGGGTGCAGCACTTGCCATAATGATTGTCCGGCTCGCATCCGGTGAAATGCTGGGGGATAGCGAAGCTACGGGGGGGACGTATGCAGCGAGAAGTAGAGGGTTTCCTGAATTTCCTGGCCGTGGAGAAGGGGTTTTCCTCGAACACCTTGGCGGCCTACCGCAACGATCTGGACCAGTTCTGTGAATTCCTTGCGCAGGCGCAAGCTCGCCAATACGCGACCAGCCCTGTGGGCTCCGTTGTTGGCGGCGCTTCCTCGTCGTGCGATGAAATAGACTGGGGGTCGGTTTCCAAGGTTCGCATCATTTCCTTCATTATGGATATGAAGGAAAAGCAGTATGCTTCGAGCACCGTGGCGCGCAAGGTGGCAGCCGTCAAATCCTTCTTTCACTTCCTGTCCGCCGAGGGAACAATCAAGAGCGATCCCACCGAGAATCTCGATTCTCCTAAGGTTGGAAAATCGCTACCACGCACGCTCAGCGCCGAAGAGGTGGACGAATTGCTGGAGCAGCCCCTGAGATCGTCCACGCCCGAGGCCTCGCGCGACAAGGCGATGCTGGAGCTCCTTTACGCGACGGGAATGCGCGTGAGCGAGCTAACTTCGTTGAATCTGGACGATGTCAATCTCTCGGCGGGCTACGCGCGCTGCCTGGGAAAGGGTTCCAAGGAGCGCATTGTGCCGGTGGGATTTCAGGCCGTGAAGTCGCTTGAGGATTACCTGGCACAGGGTCGGGTCCAACTGGCGCGCAGCCAGGAGCAGCAGGCCCTGTTTCTGAACCATCGCGGCGACAGGCTGACCAGGCAGGGCTTCTGGCTCATCGTGAAGGCCTATGCAAAACAGGCAGGAGTTCCTTCGGACATCACGCCGCATACTTTGCGGCATTCCTTTGCCACGCACATGCTTAACAGTGGCGCCGACCTGCGCTCGGTGCAGGAGCTGCTCGGCCACGCCAACATCTCGACGACCCAGATATACACGCACGTAACCGCCGACCGTCTTCGACAAGTATACGATCAGGCCCATCCCAGGGCCTAGTGCAAGATCACGCAGCATTTGCCGAGACGTCCTGTAGGGGCAACCCTGTGTGGTTGCCCTCGTGCTGCTAGGCCAACGACATCATGTCCGACGATGCCCTCTGCGAGGCGCGCTAGGCATCAGCCTCGTCTCTTTGCAGCCAAAGTGGCACGAGGTGCACGACCAACACCTGCAATGCTGCCGCCACCGGTACGGCCAGCAGCGCTCCCACGATGCCCAACAGTGTCCCTCCGACCAGCAACGACAGGATGACCACGAGGGGATGGAGCCCCACCTGGCGGTACATCACATTGGGCACGAGCAAATGTGCCTCGATCTGCTGCACGACCAAGTACATGACGGCCACTAGCACGGCCTGCCACGGGGAAACCAAGAGAGCCAGAAAGACGGCCGGAATGGCGCCGATGATGGGCCCCGCGATGGGGATAAGCTCGGTCACGGCCGCCCACACTGCCAGTATGACGGCGAAGCCTTGGCCCAGTAGCACCAAGCCCAGAAACGTCATCAGCCCCACCGCAGTCGAAAGAATGACCTGACCGCGCACCCAATCGCCCACCTTCAGTCCCATGTCCCTTAAGATGCTCTGTCCGACCATACGGTGTTCGCTCGGAAGGGCGAGGATGAGCCAGCCGGCGACATGTTCGCTCACCAGCATCCAGTAAAACGAAATGACCAGCACGCTTGTAGTCGCGATCACCACGTAAGTAATCTGCAGGGGAAAGAGAAGCAGAGAAGACAGAAGCTGTTGCGAGTCTACGACCATATTACCTAGCGCCTGTAGTATCGTCCGAGTGGCCTCCGGCGATACATTCAGGGCCGTCTGGTAGCTTACCAACAGAGATTGGAGGGTCTCGATTAGCGCGGGCACGTTGATGATCAGTTGTTGCGCCTGAAGGACGATAGGAGGAGCCAGCCAAAGCACGGCGGCCGCGAATACGAGCAGGATAGCAAGATACACGATCACGACGGCGGCTCCCCGACGTATCCGGCGGGTTTGCAGCAGAGTTACAAAAGGCTCAACTGCCTGGGCGAAGATGATGGCCAACGCCAGAATAACCAGCACAAAGCGAATCCTGTGCAGGAAGAGAATCAGGAGAACCCCTAGCAGCAACAAGCCTATCGCGAGGGCGATCGTCTGGGGCGCGATCTTTACGAATCTGTCTTTCACAAGACCATTACTCGGCTGTGCCCTGACCCGGCGCCCGGACTCCCGCTCAATTCTGCAGCCGGCGCAAGAAAGCTTCGAGCCGCGCCTGACACATCACGCAACACAATGTCGTCTTCCTGTCGGTATCACTCAACGTGTTTGAGAAGTGCATGACACAGTTGGCGTCATGGCAGTGGCCGAGGCCAAAGGTATGGCCAAGCTCGTGAACAGCTTCTTTCAACGTGCGCTCGAATAGCAGACCGTCGTCGGCCTGGGCAGCCGGCGCCTGCAAACGATAGATCGAGATCACGGCGACTTTTCCACTCAGCTCGGCCTGTCCGAACACGAAGTTCAGGCTGTGAGCGTACAAGTCCGCGTCGGCAATGCCCAACATCCGCTTGGCATCCGGCGGTTTGACCTTTTTCAGCTCGAAGAGTATGTCGGCGGCCAGATACTGGTCGCGCAGCGAATTGAAGGCGTATTCAGGAAGCCGGCGCGCGGCGGCAATCTTACACTCCAGCCCAAACCGGCCGTGCAGCTCGTCGCACAGTCGAAGTAGAAGGCCATCGTACGTACCATTGTCTGGCGCTTTCTGTACGGGTTGGAGCAGAATCGATTTCTCCACGTTATGCAGCGTACCTGGCCAATTCATCCCTCGAACAGCTTACCTCTATGCGCCCGAGCCTGAAGTGCCCAACCCAGGCCGCGGGGATAACGACGACCTTGCCTAGGAAGTCGACCTTGATGACAACATCGGTCAGCTCGTACGTCATCTCGTCAACGATCACGCCTGCCACTGTTCCCAGATTGCCGTCCACCCCCTGGACCCTCGTGGCCGCCGAAAGCTCCACCTTGTTGCTCGGCACTAGCACTTCCTTGTGGGGCACAGGACGTTGCGGTGTGACCCACGGACCGAACGACGCATCGATGAAATCGGGCATTCCTCTTAGCTGCTCGGTCGTTAGGTCGACACTCAGTTCGTCGTCGAGCTCACCCACTGCGCCAACCGGGACGAGAATGTCGTGGATCGGGGGGATGGTCGTATGGACAACGTAGCTCTTAACCTCGCTCGACGTCAAATCGACGATCGCTCGCTCCACCGTGCCCACGACGTCGTAGTCTCGACTTACGGCGGTGCTGCCAAAGCTCAATCTCGCCAACGCCATTCCTCCCGGCTACCTTGGTGGAAGGGTCAACGTCTCTTCCCGCTGCAATTCCTTTTCAAGGTCCAGCAAGCAACGTTCACACATTACCCCTTCGGGCTCCACGGTCGCCTTGTGTCTTCTTGGGATGGGCAAAGCGAGCAATCGCTCTACCTTGCGTCCACAACGCGGGCAGATAAGAACAGCTTTTTTCATTTCAGTCCACGTACTCGCGTAATTGGCTCAGCCTGCCACCAGGCACACGTAGCTTGCGTAGCGCCTCCGCCTCGATCTGGCGAATGCGCTCGCGACTGATGCCGAAAATGATTCCCACTTCTTCGAGTGTGCGTTGCTTTCCATTGTCCAGCCCGAACCTGAGCTCGATAACCTGCTTTTCACGCGGCGTCAGCGTATCCAGAATCTCCTCCACCTCTTGTCTCAGCATGATTTGGGCGGCCGCCTCGTAGGGGGTACGGGAGACCTCGTCGGCGATGAAGTCGCCCAACTGCGTTTCCTCCTCCTCTCCCACGGGTATCTCCAGTGAAATCGGCCTTTGCCCGGCACGGATCAGATTGTGAACTTTGTCCACGTTAACTCCCAGACGTTGCGCGATCTCTGCCGGCGTCGGCATTCTGCCTAGCTGCTGAGATAGCTCCTGCGTGATCCGAGTGAAGCGGTTAATGGTTTCACTGACGTGTACTGGAATCCGTATCGTGCGAGATTGATCGGCAATAGCCCGCGTGATCGCCTGGCGAATCCACCAGGTGGCGTACGTCGAGAACTTAAAGCCCCTCCTCCAGTCGAACTTCTGGATGGCTCGCATCAGCCCGATATTGCCTTCCTGGATGAGGTCTGTGAAACTCAGGCCACGGCCCAGGTACCGGCGGGCGACGCTCACCACCAGCCGCAGGTTGGCTCGAACCATTTCCTCGACAGCGGCGACGTCTCCCTGCTCGATTCTCCGCGCCAGCTCCACCTCCTGCTCTCGCGTTAGCAGCGGTGTCCGGGCTATCTCTTTCAAATAGAGGTGCGCCGGGTCGGTTGCCAGGGCAGTATCTGCAGGCCGAGCCTCCTCCTGGCCGGTCTCCAGTTCCGCATCTTCCTCGACGGTGGCTTGCGCCACCTCGGAGGGGGATAGCACGTTTTCTTCGTCTCGCGGCGCGGGTCGGACGCGGAGGGAACCAGTTCGCCCGGCACGGTCATTGGCATTTGACACACGCGCCCACGACCCTGTAGTGGTGGTTCGCCGAGGTTGTGTAGCCGGCCCCGAATTCCTGACTGAGGTATTACGTGTCACCATGCATCCCCCTCACACAAATAATCTACCGAGTCTGTGAAAGACTGGCTTTACGCTATCATATCACGTGCTGCAAGATTTATGCCCCTGGGGAGGTTAACCAGGAGCTTCCCCTACGCCGCAACCCGTTCGGCCCCCGAACCTTCGAGGAGTGCCATCAATTCGGGGCCTTCCAGCGTCTCTTTCTGCATCAGCGCTTCGGCCATCCTGGTGAGCCTGGCCCTGTGCTGGGCCAGCACATCCAGTGCCCGCTTGTAGGCCTTATCCATGAAGTTACGTATTTCCTTGTCTATTTCGCGCGCGATATCGTCGCTGTAGTTGCGCTGCTCGCCCATGTCACGCCCGAGGAATACCAGCTCCTGTTTGCGCCCGAGCGCCACCGGCCCAAGCTTTTCGCTCATTCCGTACTGGCATACCATCTTGCGGGCGATGTCGGTGGCGCGCTCGATGTCGTTGCTGGCTCCGGTGCTGATGTCGCCGAATATCAGCTCCTCCGCGGCCCGTCCCCCAAGCGCCCAGGCCAGGGTATCTTCCAACTGAGCTTTGCTCCACAGGTACCTATCCTCGGTGGGAAGTATTCTGGTGTACCCTCCCATCGTTCCCCGAGGGATAATAGATATCTTGTGGACGGGGTCGACGTTGGGCAGGATGTGAGCCACCAATGCGTGCCCCACTTCGTGGTAGGAGGTGACGGCCTTCTCTTTGAGCGTGATGACACGGCTCTTGCGCTCTGGCCCCGCGATAACCCTATCGATCGCCTCCTCGAGCTCCTGCATTTGGATGGCTTTCTTGCCGCGCCTAGCCGCCAAGATAGCGGCCTCGTTGATCAGGTTCTCCAGATCGGCTCCGGAGAAGCCAGGCGTCTGTTTGGCCAAGACTTCGAGATCGACGTCGTCGTCCAGCGGCTTGCCGCGAGCGTGTACCTCGAGCACCGCTTGACGGCCCTTCAGGTCGGGGCGGTCCAAGACAACCTGACGATCGAAGCGGCCGGGCCGAAGCAGGGCTGGGTCCAGCACGTCCGGCCGGTTGGTTGCGGCGATGACGATGACGTTCGTGCCTTTGTCGAAACCATCCATCTCCACCAGAATCTGATTGAGGGTCTGCTCCCTTTCGTCGTGGCCACCGCCGAGGCCAGTGCCCCTTTGGCGACCGACCGCATCGATTTCGTCGATGAACACGATACAGGGCGCGTTCTGCTTTGCCTGGGAGAAAAGGTCGCGAACGCGCGAGGCCCCCACGCCGACAAACATTTCCACAAACTCGGAACCCGAGATGCTGAAAAAGGGAACTCCGGCCTCGCCGGCAACCGCTCTAGCGAGGAGCGTCTTGCCCGTCCCCGGAGGGCCCACCAGCAATAGCCCCCTTGGGACACGCGCGCCGAGAGCGGCGAACTTGAGCGGATGCTTGAGGAACTCTACGACTTCTTTGAGCTCTTCCTTGGCCTCGTCCGCGCCCGCCACGTCGGTGAAAACGACGGCGGGGCGATTGCCCTCGATCTTGCGGGCTCGACTTTTGCCGAAGGAAAAGGCGCGCTCCTGATCGCTGCCAGCGGGCCCCTGGCGCATCAACGAAAGAGCAAAGATGAACAGCCCGACCACGAGAATGATCGGCAACCAGGAAGTCAGCGAGCCCAGTTGCGTCAGGAACCCGCTAGGGCCTTTGACCTCGATCACCGGCATCTGTTCAGCCGAAACGCCAGCCTTTTCCAGGTACTGAACAATGCTCGAATTCGGCTCTTTGCGCGTCTGCTCCGTGGTGCCGTCCTGGTACTGCACAGCGATGGTATTCCCGTCCGACTCGACGGTTATCTTTTCGATCTGTCCCGCGCGAGCCTTTCCCATAACCGAGGTGATGGGAACGAGATTACCATCGGCAGGCAGGCTCAAAAGCGGCAGCAGAAGGAACAAGAGGGCGCCCCCGATAATGATCCAGAAAATCCAGGTGCCAAAACCTTTGCTATCGCCCATTTCTTGCCAGGCATCCTCTCGTGTCCACGACGCACAGCCAGCGTTCTGGGAAAATACCCGCAATAGTCGTGCCACGCTGGTGGGAGTCGGAGGAAGCGCCCGCAGGCATAACTGGATAATCGACCTGTGGTGCGAAATGCCAATTTGTAGGGGCAACCCTGCGTGGTTGCCCCGGGGTGGGGTGGAGGAGCGTAGCCATTTCGCACCAAGAACTGTCTAGTCAAATCAAAACTAGTGCCGAACACAGCAAGTCTGGCCAAAAGGCCGCCTGGCACACATTTTGCACGGTATTAACTCAAGCCGTTGTTGGCTTGGTGAAATACGTGCCTGCTCGTCGACGTATCACCGTACCAAGGGGCAGGACCAGGTCAGAGGTGGAGATCAGTATGCAAAGCAGTTTTCGCATTGGCAGCTTATTCGACATAGACATCGGCATTCACTATTCGTGGCTGATCGTCTTCGCCCTGGTCACCTGGTCTCTTGCGGTTGGGTTCTTCCCACAGCAGTTTCCTGGTTGGTCGACCGAGATGTACTGGACTATCGGCGCAATATCGAGCTTGCTCCTCTTCGCGTCGGTGCTGATCCACGAGCTCTCCCATTCTCTCGTGGCCAGGCGCGAGGGCATGCCGGTGGAAAGCATTACGCTTTTCATCTTTGGCGGCGTGTCCAACATCGGCAAAGAGGCCGAAGGCCCACAGCAGGAGTTCCTTATGGCCTTTGTAGGTCCGCTCTCCAGCCTGGTTTTGGCGGTCGTCTTCGGTGCAGGCTGGTTCCTTGCCCCCGGGATCAATCCGCAGACCCAGGCTATTCTGCTCTACCTGGCGCTCGTTAACTTGTTGCTGGCCCTGTTTAACCTGATCCCGGCTTTCCCTCTCGATGGCGGCAGGGTGCTGCGTGCGATTCTCTGGTGGACATCGCACAGCATGTTCGACGCCACGCGGATCGCTTCCATGGTGGGCCAGGGCTTCGCATACCTGTTCATTTTCGGCGGGCTGTTCTGGGCCTTCACCGGCAACATCATTAGCGGCCTATGGCTTATGGTTATCGGCTGGTTCCTCAGCAACGCCGCCGATTCCAGCTACAGGCAAGTCGTGCAGCAGCAGGTGCTCAAAGGGGTTCACGTGCAGGATATGATGACCAAAGAAGTGCAGACCGTTGGCCCGCACGTGACGTTGCACGAGTTGGTCGAAAACTACATCCTGCCGCACAGCATCCGTGCGCTGCCTGTCGTGGCCGATTCACGGCTATTGGGCATCGTGACGCTGAGCGACGTGAGACACGTACCGCGAGAACGTTGGGACCAGACCACGGTGAGCCAGGTGATGACTCCGCTGGACAGGCTCCACGTCCTCAGGCCCGACGACGACCTCGGCGTCGCGCTAAGCTCCCTGGGTGAGCAGGACCTCAATCAATTGCCCGTGGTGAGGGAAGGTCGCGTGGTGGGTCTGGTGACAAGGGGTCACCTGATACGCTACATGCAGCTAAAGCAGGAGCTCGGCGGCGGACCGTAGTTCCTTGCCTGCACCGGCCCTAATGTAGGGGCGAACGGCTGTTCGCCCGCAATTCCCTGGGCAAGTGCAATCCCAAGCCTTTCATCGACCTTGCACCGCCCTAATGTAGGGGCGAACGGCTGTTCGCCCATAGGCATTAAGCTAAGGCGAATGCTGATTTCAGAGCCATCGGCCGGGGACGTCGTTAACGTAGGGGCGAACGGCGTTCGCCCGCATCGTTGGTACGAAGATACAAGAAATCGCCGCGAACATTGACGAGGGGGCATCGTGCCAACCTTTTGCGCGCTAGATGGGCATCTGAGTGGATTCTGGAGATCGTACGGGCGAACGCCGAAATTGTTGCAGAACTCTTGGGGATATGGTATTCTATCTATCAAGCGCTTGAATGATAGGAGGATATCCTATGCCAGTACGGGAATATGTTCGTGATTTCCTGTGGC
>JACQUC010000012.1 GCA_016210495.1 Chloroflexota bacterium | reverse complement strand
GCGGCATACCCCGTTCTTCAGCGGCTACCGGCCGCAGTTCTACCTGCGAACTACCGACGTGACCGGCTCGGCCGAGCTACCCGAGGGGGTAGAGATGGTTATGCCCGGCGACAACATCAAGATGAACATCAAGCTGATCGTTCCGGTGGCGATGGAAGAGGGATTGCGCTTCGCCATTCGGGAGGGCGGCCGAACAGTAGGCGCGGGCGTCATCACGAGCATTTTGGAGTAAGGACAACGTGGCTAGACAACGGATTAGAATAAGGCTCAAGGCCTATGATCACAGGATTCTCGACCAGTCGGCACAGCAGATCGTCGAAACAGCCGAGCGGATGGGGGCACAGGTCGCGGGACCGGTTCCCTTGCCGACCAAGACAGAAAAATACTGTGTTATTCGCTCGCCGCACATCGACAAGGACTCGCGAGAGCAATTCGAGATACGCACGCACAAGCGGCTGATCGACATCCTTGAGCCAACACCAAAGACAGTTAACGCTCTTATGAGCCTTAACTTGCCTGCGGGAGTGGACATCGAGATCAAGATATAAACGAATATTAGGAGGGAATTGGCGAGCAGTTGGGCAATGCGGATGGGCATTGTTGGCTTGGCCCGACCGCACTATCTTGCTTGGCCATGAGGTAATGATTGAGGCAATTCTAGGACGCAAAGTCGGCATGACTCAGGTCTTCGGTGAAAACGGCGTGGTCATACCGGTAACCGTTATCGAAGCCGGGCCCTGCTACGTGACACAGGTGAGGACACCCGAAAGAGACGGCTACACCGCCCTGCAACTGGGTTTTGGCACGGCCAGACGATTGATTCAGCCGCTGAAAGGGCATCTCAAGAAGCTGCCGCCCTTGCGCTACCTGCGTGAGTTCAGAGTCGGCGACGCAAGCGGCGTCGCGGTGGGAGAGAAAGTAGACGTCGGCGTCTTCAGAATAGGGCAACAGGTCAGCATTACCGGCATATCCAGAGGAAAGGGCTTCGCCGGCGTGGTGAAGCGGCACGGGTTCAGTGGCGGCCCGAAAACACATGGTCAGTCAGACCGACACCGCGCCCCAGGATCCATTGGCGCGACGACTACACCTGGCCGTGTCCTCAAGGGTATGAGGATGGCTGGCCGTATGGGTGGTGAACGCGTCACCGTAAAGAACCTGGAGGTTGTCCAGGCCGATCCCGAGCGCAACCTCTTGCTCGTGAAGGGCGGCGTGCCCGGCGGGCGTAGTGGTCTTCTGTTGATCCGTAGGTCATAAGCTAGTAGCCAGTTGGTTTTGACGGCGAGAGTGGAGTTCCAGCTCGGCGGGACAGCGCCGGCGAGATCGAGCCATTGTCTGCGCCACATCTTCGAGAAGCTGATGGCGAGCCAGGGGTCGTGACCGCATGCCCGACGGCTGGTCGGATGACAGGTTGACTTGCTCTAGAGCCGTGTGGTATAATTTTGCGGTTTGTGACTGGCTGCGGATGGCCGATGACTAAGGACTCACTTTAGGTTGTCGGCCATCAGCTTTGCACAGTTGGACTAGGAGAACTGAGTAACGTGGAACTACCCGTCTACAACACAGCCGGAGAAGTGGTCAGAAGCATAGAGGTGCGCGACGACATCTTCGCCGTTCCCATGAACCCTGCGTTGGTTCATCAGGCAATGGTGTGCCAACTCGCCAATCTGAGGCTGGGAACGGCAGAGAGCAAGCGCCGTGGCGAGGTGTCCGGTGGCGGCAAGAAGCCGTATCGGCAGAAAGGCACTGGGCGAGCGAGACAGGGCAGCACGCGGGCACCCCATTATCGCGGGGGCGGCATCGTGTTTGGGCCTCATATGCGTAGCTACCGCCACGATATGCCTAAGAAGGCGAGGCAACTCGCGATGAAGTGCGTGCTGTCCGCCAAAGCCACAGAAGACCGCCTCGTCATTGTCGACGAGCTCAGTCTGCCGGGGCCAAAGACAAAGGAGATGGTGGGACTATTGCAACACCTGCCGATGCAGCGATCGGTTCTAGTCGCCCTGCCCGAGCCGGACGACAACATCGCGAGGTCTGCTCGGAACATTCCCGATGTCGATACTCGTGTGGCCGATTCGTTAAGCGTCCTGGACGTGCTGCAACACGAATACCTGCTTATGACGGTGTCGGCCGTGGAGAGGATCGAGACGAGGCTGGCCGTATAGGTTGTGTTGAACCTGCTGGGGACCGAACGAGGGGTGAATCAGTGAACATCTATGAGGTATTGCGTCGGCCACTCGTGACCGAGAAAGGCACGACGATGATCGGACTAAACAAATACAGTTTCGAGGTGGCTAGGAGCGCCAACAAGCGCCAGGTGCAAGAGGCCGTCGAGAGAATTTTCAAGGTCAACGTTGTTGGAGTCAATGTGATCAACGTCCCCGGCAAGATGCGCAGGGTTGGCCGACATCGCGGGATGACTCCGTCCTGGAAAAAGGCGATGGTCACGCTGCGCGAGGGACAGCGAATCGAGCTGTTTGAGGGTATGTAGAGAGGACTTATTGGAAAATGCCGATCAAGACGTACAAGCCTACCTCGCCCGGTCGAAGGGGCATGACAGTAGCGGGCTTTGAAGAGATTACCAAGGCGGAGCCCGAGAAGTCCCTGCTCGCGCCGCTGCGCAAACGGGCGGGTCGCAATACGCAGGGACGCGTCACCGTCCGACACCGTGGTGGCGGGCACAAGCGACAATACAGGGTTATCGATTTCAAGCGCGAGAAGTTTGGCGTGCGAGCCCGAGTCGTTTCTATCGAGTACGACCCAAACCGTTCTGCGTACATTGCCCTGCTACAATACGTCGACGGCGAGAAACGATATATCCTGGCGCCGCTGGGGCTCAAGGTTGGAGATGTCATAATGTCTGGCCCTGGGGCGGACATAAGAGTTGGCGCCGCGATGCCCCTGAAGAACATCCCGGTGGGCACGCTGGTCCACGCCATAGAAATGCAGCCAGGACGTGGGGCGCAAT
This sequence comes from Chloroflexota bacterium, assembly GCA_016210495.1. The sequence continues at coordinate 18,512 of JACQUC010000012.1, read as the reverse complement.
TGGTTCGTGCTGCGGGTGGCTCCGCGCAGTTAATGGCGAAAGAAGGAGAGTACGTCAGCGTCCGTCTCCCGTCCGGAGAGATGCGTCGGATCCACGCGCTGGGCCTGGCCACCATCGGGCAGGTAGGCAACGTCGAGCACGAGAACATCAAACTGGGCAAGGCCGGGCGCACACGGCACGTTGGCATTCGGCCCACCGTGCGCGGTTCCGCAATGACGCCGCGTGATCATCCCCACGGTGGCGGCGAGGGCAAGGCACCCATCGGAATGCCGGGCCCGAAAACACCCTGGGGCAAGCCAGCTATGGGGTACAAGACCCGCGGCCAGAAACCATCAGACAGAATGATTGTTAGAAGACGCAAGTGATAGGCGACTAATGGAGGTATTTTGCTAGGTGGGGAGATCGCTGAAGAAGGGACCATTTGTCGATCCCAAGCTGCTGCAGAAGATCGAAGCGCTGAATAGAGGGGGCGAGAAGCGTGTCCTGAAGACCTGGTCGCGCGCATCTACCATCTTCCCACAGATGGTAGGCCACACGATCGGCGTTCACGATGGTCGGCGGCACGTGCCCATTTACGTAACCGAGAATATGGTAGGCCACAAGCTCGGCGAGTTTGCCCCCACCCGGCACTTCAGAGGTCACTCTGGCAGGGGCGCCGAGAAGGCGACCGGGGTGAAGAAATAAGAGCTGGGCGATGGAGCTGTGCTCCGTCGTCTGGCACGTCGCAAAGTGCGAGGAATACTGCACCCGACGAACCCAGTGACTAAGGTGGAGCTGAAACAAATGAGGGTCGCTGCTACAGCCAAGTACATACGCATTTCGCCGTCCAAGGTGCGCCTCGTGGTGAACGCGATACGGGGCAAGCGGGCGAACGAAGCGCTGGCCACGCTCAGGTTTATGCCGCAGGAGGCAGCGAGAGAGGTAGGCAAGGTGGTGAAGTCGGCCGTGGCGAACGCCGAGAACAATTACAATCTCTCCGCGGAGGATCTTTACATCCTGGGCGCAAGCGCTAACGAGGGTCCGATGCTGAAGCGTTTTCGCCCGCGGGCCCACGGGCGCACTAGCCCGGTGCTCAAGCGCTCCAGCCACATCACGATCGTCGTTGGCGAGAAGGAGGAATAATTGGGACATAAGGTTCATCCAGTTGGATTGCGCCTGGGCATCGTCAAGGAATGGGAAGCCAGGTGGTTCGCCGAAAAGGACTACACGAAGCTGCTGCACGAAGACCTGATGCTTCGCAGCACGATCAGAGGGAAGCTGCCGTTGGCTGGCATCGCGCGTATCGATATAGAGCGATCTGCCAACCAGGTAGCCATAACGGTGCACACGGCGAAGCCAGGTATCGTCATCGGCAAGAGCGGCGCCAAGGTTGAGGAGATGAGGCAGGAGCTAGAAAGGCTCACCGGCAAGAAAGTGCGCCTCAACATTCAGGAAATCCGGCAGCCGGAGTTGAACGCGCACCTTGTGGCTCGTAGCATAGCCGAGCAGCTTCAGAGGCGCGTATCTCACAAGCGTGCTATGAAACAGGCAGTGGCTCGGGCAATGCAGCGGGGTGCCAAGGGCATCAAGATCATCGTCGCCGGTCGATTGGGCGGCGCTGAGATGTCACGGCGAGAGAGAGAGGTATCCGGCAAGGTGCCTTTGCACACTTTGCGAGCGGACATCGACTACGGCCTTGCCGAGGCGTTGACTACCTTTGGGATGATCGGCATAAAGGTGTGGATCTACAAGGGCGATGTTTTACCAGCGGCGAAGAAGACTGCGCCGGTGGCGGGGGCAACTGCCTGATACGCGGCGGATTGCGCTGACAAGGGATTCAGGAGATATCTGTTTATGTTGATGCCCAAGAGAGTGAAGTATCGTAAGCCGCACCGCGGTCACCGGAGAGGTGAGGCAAGCCGAGGGGCCACCGTCGCCTTCGGCGAGTTCGGGCTTCAGGCGCTGGAAGCGGCGTGGATCGACAGCCGGCAGATCGAAGCGGGACGGCGCGCGATCACGCACCACATCAAGCGTGGTGGCAAGGTTTGGATTCGTATCTTCCCGGACAAATCGGTCACGGCTAAGCCCGCTGAGACGCGAATGGGCAGTGGGAAGGGTTCGCCGGACCACTGGGTAGCCGTCGTGAAGCCCGGCCACATACTTTTCGAGGTCAGCGGCGTGCGGGAGGATGTGGCTCGCGAGGCCTTGAGATTGGCGGCTTACAAGTTGCCCATCAAGACGAAGTTCGTGGCTCGCGAGTCCGCCGAGGCTACTCCCGAAGAGTGAGGTTTGTATTCGATGAAGGCTAGAGAGATTCATGATCTGAGCACCGGCGAACTTAGGGCCAAGATCGACTCGGCTCACCAGGAGCTGTTCAATTTGCGGTTCCAGTTGGCTCAGCGGCAATTGACTAACCACGCGCGCCTTACTCAAGTCCGCCGTGACATCGCCAGGCTCAAGACGCTTATCCGCGAGAGAGAATTGAGCGAGGCTGGTGCGCTTTAAGGAGTGTTTATGGCAGATCGAAAGGTCGTTAGCAAGGTCGGTCGCGTGGTCAGCGACAAGATGAATAAGACTATCGTCGTTCGGGTGGAAGTGCTGCGACGTCACGCACTCTACCGAAAGATCGTGCGCGGCACAAGGAAGTTCAAGGCCCACGACGAGCAAGAGGTTGCCAAGAAGGGCGATGTTGTGCGCATCGTCGAGGCCAGACCTTACAGCAAGGAAAAAAGATGGCGCGTGGCCGAGATCGTGAAGAAGGGTGAGGAACTGGAGTAGCGTCTCCACGGAGTGTGATCGAAAATGATTCAACCTTTGAGCAGATTGAAGGTCGCGGACAATACGGGGGCACGCCAGTTAATGTGCATCCGGGTCCTCGGCGGCTCGAGCAGAAGATATGCCGGGGTTGGCGACGTGATCGTGGCCTCGGTGAAACAGGCGGTCCCGGGCGGTGCTGTGAAGAAGGGCGACGTCGTGCAGGCGGTTATCGTTCGCACTGCCAGGGAATACGGCCGGCCCGACGGCTCGTACATTAAGTTCGATGAGAACGCAGCCGTGATTCTGACAGATAAGAACAACCCCAAGGGGACGCGTATTTTCGGACCGGTGGCCAGGGAACTGCGAGACAAGAACTTTATGAAGATTATCTCGTTGGCGCCTGAGGTGCTCTGAGGCCTCCTGGTTAACGGGTGCGTGCACTGCCGCGCCCATTGGACGGGCAGTGAGTGGTGCACGGTGCGGGTACATCTGAGTAGCATCATGTGCAGCTCGTTGGCCAGCGAGTGAGGAGATAGCAAGTTGAAGATCAGAAGAGACGATACGGTACTAGTCATCGCTGGAAAGGACAAGGGCAAGAAGGGCAAGGTCCATCGCGTCTTGCCCGACGTGAACAGGGTCATTGTCTCCGGCGTCAATTTCGTTAAGAGACACACTAAGCCGAGGGGCCAAGCCCGCCAGGCCGGAATCATAGAGCGCGAGGCGCCTCTTCATATGTCAAACGTCGCCCTCATTTGCAGCAAGTGTGATCATCCAACGCGAGTCGGGTACCGGTTCTTAGGTGATGGGTCGAAAGCGCGGTTCTGCAAGGCGTGTGGCGAGACCATCGGTTAGGATCGAGGAGAGCAAGTAGTGTCACGACTTAAGGAAAAGTATGAGAAGGACGTCGCGCCGGCGCTTATGCGCGAATTTGGCTACCAAAATCCCATGCAGATACCTCGAGTAACTAAGGTCGTCGTAAACATTGGCTTAGGCGAGGCGGTGCAAAACGTGAAGGCGCTCGACGCCGCCGTGAAAGACGTGTCCTCCATCACCGGCCAGCGCCCGGTCATAACCAGGGCCAAGAAATCGGTGGCCGCATTCAAGGTGCGGACGGGCATGCCCATCGGCGTGATGGTGACGCTGCGCGGGGAACGCATGTGGGAGTTTCTCGACAAGTTAATGAACGTCGCTCTGCCCCGTCTGAGGGATTTTCGTGGCCTGGCCACGAAAGGCTTCGATGGGCGGGGCAATTTCACTCTGGGGCTGCGCGAGCAGCTCGTGTTCCCAGAGGTGGAGTATGACAAGATTGACAAGCTGAGGGGCTTGGAGGTGAGCGTTGTCACGACCGCCAGGTCCGACGAGGAAGGCATGCGCCTGCTCAAGCTGATGGGAATGCCGTTTGGAAGCTAACATCGTCAATATGCTATAATTCGTCTTGTGACAGGGTAGGGAGAAGCGTGGCAAAGAAATCCAAAATAGTGAAATCGTTGCGACCGGCCAAGTTTAAGGTGCAGCAGCACAACCGTTGTAAGCTGTGCGGTCGACCCCGAGCCTACATGCGCAAGTTTGGGATGTGCCGAATTTGCTTCCGAAAGCTTGCCCTTGCCGGTGAGTTGCCAGGCGTTGTTAAATCTAGTTGGTAGGGTGAGGGGCTGGGTGAAGCCTTGGCTGCCGTTGTGGTGTTGTCCGGGAGCGCTTGACCAAGCCCAAGGAGGATTCCAGGAGTGAGTGTAACCGACCCAATTGCCGATATGCTTACGCGCATTCGAAACGCGCTACTGGCAAGGCACGAGTACGTGTTGGTGCCCGCGTCCAAGATAAAGATCTCCATAGCCCGCATATTGAAAGAAGAGGGATTCATTAGGGATTTCGAGCTGCTCAAAGACAAGCAGCGGACTTTGAAGCTCTGGCTGAGCTACTCGGGCAAGAAGGAGCCCGTGCTCACGGGGTTGAGACGTATCAGCAAGCCCGGGCTGCGCGTGTATTCCAAGAGCAGCGAGATGCCACGCGTTCTGGGAGGACTGGGAGTCGCCATAGTATCGACACCCCGTGGCTTAATGACAGCTCATCAGGCCAGGCGCCTGAAAGTGGGCGGCGAAGTGATTTGCTACATTTGGTGAGTCGCTCGGCCACTGGTATTTGGGAGGTTTAACTGTGTCGCGAATTGGGCGCACGCCGATTCCAATTCCGCCGGGAGTGGAAGTAAATATCACAGATCACACTGTTACGGTTAAGGGACCTAAGGGCCAGCTCACCAGAACGGTCCATTCGGATATGTCCATACGGTTGCATGACGGCGTGCTGGTGGTAGAGCGCCCTACCGAAAGTAGCCGCCATCGGGCACTACACGGTCTTACACGAAGTCTGCTAGCGAATATGGTTGCGGGGGTTACACAGGGCTTCAAGCGCGTTCTCGAGTTGAGTGGCGTGGGCTATCGCGTTTCACGACAGGCGAACAAGCTGCAGTTACAGCTGGGTTTCTCCCATCCGGTGGAGATAACACCGCCGCCAGGGCTGGAGATTACGGATGTGGAGACGTTCACGCCGACGAGCGCAAATGCGTGGCTGTCGGCCAGGTTCGCTGTCGCGGGCATCGACAAGGAGAGTGTCGGCCAGTTGGCTGCGCACATACGGGCGCTGCGGGCGGTTGAGCCCTACAAAGGGAAAGGCATCAGGTACCTGGGCGAGCGAGTCCGTCGCAAGGCTGGCAAGGCGGGCAAAGTCGGCAAGGGCCGCAAATAGCCAAGCGTAAGATTAGGAGAGGTAACACCGGATGGTCGTCAATGCCAAAGCCATCAGAGTAGCTCGCGCAAGGCGGCACAGGCGAGTCCGCGCGAAAGTGGCCGGCACGCCTGAGAGGCCAAGGCTGTCAGTTTTTCGCAGCCACGGCCATATCTATGCTCAGATCATAGACGATACGACGGGCCGAACGCTGGCCGCGGCATCCAGTCTCGAGCGAGAGGCACAACTCAAAGCTGACGGGGCGAGCAAGATCCGCGCGGCGGGAATCGTCGGCGAACTCGTGGCTGAAAGAGCACGAGGCCGGGGGATAACGAAGGTTGTGTTCGATCGGGGTGGCTACCTTTATCACGGCCGTGTCAAGGCACTGGCGGAGGGAGCCCGATCTGGCGGCCTAGAGCTTTGAGGAGTTATTAATGCCAAGAATCGACGCAAGCGAACTGAATCTTGAAGAGCGCGTGGTCGCCATAAACCGCGTGGCCAAGGTGGTCAAGGGAGGACGCCGGTTTAGCTTTAGCGCCGTCGTCGTAGTGGGAGACCGTGAGGGCCACGTCGGCGTCGGGCTGGGCAAGGCCAACGAAGTTCCCGAGGCCATTCGTAAAGGAGCCGAGGACGCGAAGAAGCACCTGATCAGGGTGCCGTTGGCGGACACAACCATTCCGCACGAGGTGGTCGCATCCTTTGGTGCTGCCAGGGTGCTTTTGAAGCCAGCCTCGCCTGGTACCGGCGTGATCGCCGGAGGCGGGGTGCGCGCCGTGGTCGAGGCTGCTGGGATCAAAGATATTCTCACAAAGTCCCTGGGGAGCGCCAATCCCATCAATGTGGTGCAGGCAAGCATGGTCGGGCTTCTGCGACTGAAAGATGCGGAGGTCGAGGCCCAGCGGCGGGGAAGGCCGGTGGCCGGAGCGAAGACGCGGATGGCTGCTCAGCGGCGGTCGGCGATGGCTTCCGGCGAGGGGTCTCGGCCGCCCGAGCAACCGAGGCGTGGGCCAGAGCCGGCCAGGGAGCTTCAACGACCGGGTCCAGGATTCCGCCGCGCAGGGGGCCCTGCCGATCGGCAGCGCTCGCGGCGGCCTTTTCCCGCTACCGGAAGGGGGAGTTAGATGGGCAAGATCAAGATCACGTGGAGGAAGAGCAGCATTGGCTACTCCAGGCGTCAAAAGGCCACCATTCAGGCCCTGGGGTTGCGACGACTGCACCAGACGGTCGAACTCCCTGATACGCCTGCCTTCCGGGGAATGGTCGAGAGCGTCAGACACCTGCTGACTGTGCTGGAAGGCGAATAGTGTGTTGAGGAGAATTTGGGAATGAAAATGCACGAGTTGAGACCTGGTCCGGGGGCGCGTCGCCCGCGCCGCCGTGTGGGGCGAGGTCACGGCTCAGGCTCGGGAACCACTGCGGGTAAGGGCACGAAGGGCCAGAAGGCTCGGGCGGGAGGTGGCGTGCACCCTCGATTTGAGGGTGGTCAATTGCCTCTCGTCCAGCGCTTGCCGCACAAGCGAGGGTTCACGAACATATTTAGAGTGGAATACAATGCGGTCAACGTCGGTCGCTTAGCAGCCTTCCCGGCCGGGGCCGAGGTTGGGCCTGCGGAAATGGTGAGGGCCGGACTGATCAAGTCTGCACTCCGGCCTGTCAAGATTCTGGGGCAGGGGGACGTAGATCGCGCTCTAACGGTGAGGGCGCACAAGTTCTCGGCCGGCGCGAAATCCAAAATAGAAGCTGCTGGGGGTACCGCTGCGGAGATCGGCGCCAGTGCGGCGCCGACATCCGAAGAGGCGGAGTCGACGCCCGGCGCTTAGAGGTTATTACCGATGATTCAGGCTATGCTCAACGCCTTCAAATTGCCGGATGTGCGCAGAAAGCTCCTGTTCACGTTCGGGATGCTGGTTGCTTTCCGCTTCATATCCCACGTGCCTTTGCCGGGAGTTGACCCGGCAAAGCTTCAGCAACTGTTCCAGGGCAATCAGTTGCTCGGCATGCTCGACCTGTTTTCCGGTGGAGCGATGACGACCTTCTCGATTGCCGCTATGGGAGTGTACCCGTATATTACCAGCTCGATCATCATGCAGTTGCTGGTGCCTATCATCCCGCAGCTCCAAGAGCTGTCCAAGGAAGGGGATGCCGGGCGTAAGAAAATTAACCAGTACACGCACTGGCTAACTGTTCCGCTGGCCGCGCTGCAGGGGTATGGAACCGCCGCGCTGCTCAATAGCCAGGGAATCATCAGCAATTTCGGCCTCGACGGCCCAACTTTGCTGCCGACGTTGTCGATGATTATGTCGATGACCGCCGGGACGGTCCTGCTGGTATGGATGGGAGAGCTGATCACGGAGAACGGCATCGGCAACGGAGTATCGATAATTATCTTTGGCGGTATCGTGGCCAAGCTGCCGCAGATTCTCGGCCAGGGGCTGGTAGGCGGTGGCAACTATTTTGCCCTAATAGCCTTTGGTGTCCTGGGGATCGCGACAGTGGCAGCCATTGTCGTGGTACAGGAAGCTCAGCGACGCATCCCCGTTCAGTACGCCAAGCGTATCAGGGGAACGAGAATGTACGGGGGGCAGAGCACCCACATTCCGTTGCGGGTGAACTCGGCCGGAATGATCCCGCTGATCTTCGCGATGTCGATTATGCTGTTTCCGGGCACTGTGGCGAGCTACTTTATGTACTCCAGCGAGGCCTGGATTGCGGGTGTCGCGGGGTTCATCTTCAACACATTCAATGCCAACGCGCCGGCCTACTGGCTGCTGTACTTCGTCCTGGTGGTTGGCTTCACTTTCTTCTACACGATGGTAATCTTCCAGCAGCAGAACCTGGCGGAGAACCTCCAGAAATACGGCGGCTTCGTGCCAGGCATTCGACCTGGTCGGCCCACTGCCGAGTACCTGAACAGGGTTCTCAACAGGATCACGTGGCTTGGCGCCATATTCCTGGGCGCTGTGGCAATCCTGCCGTTCTTCGCGCAGGGCATCAGTACGACCCTGATCCTGAGCAGCACAGGTCTGCTCATCGTGGTGGGCGTGGTCTTGGACACGATGAAGCAACTGGAAGCTCAACTGCTGATGCGTCACTACGAGGGGTTCATAAAGTAGCACACGGTCGTGGATGATATCGTCGGAGGGGTCGAGTGCACATAGTGTTGCTTGGCGCACCTGGAGCAGGCAAAGGAACGCAGGCGCACGATCTAGGGTCAACCTTGGGACTTGCGCACGTGGCTTCAGGGGAGCTGTTTCGAGAGGCATTGAAGCAGGAAACCGAGCTGGGTTTGCTGGCCAAATCGTATATGGAGCGGGGCGCCCTGGTGCCTGACGACGTAACGATCGGGATGGTCAAGGAACGCCTGGCCAAACCAGATTGCCGGCGTGGCGCGATACTCGACGGCTTCCCACGCACCGTCGAGCAGGCGCGAGCCTTCGACAAGGCGCTGGAGGAAATGGGCAAGGCGGTCGACAGGGCGCTCTACATCAAGGTATCTGACGAGGAGCTGATACGGCGGATTTCGGGTCGATGGATCTGCCGAGACTGCCAGGCCAGCTTCCACGAGAGCAGCAAGCCTCCGAGGGTGGCCGGCAGGTGTGACGAGTGCGGTGGCGAACTGTACCAGAGATCCGATGACACGGTCGAAACGGCGAGGATGCGGCTGCAGGTGTATTTCGAGCAGACGACGCCGGTGATCGAGTACTACGAGAAGGCGGACGTCCTTGCAGAGATCGACGGCGAGCGAGATATCGAGAGTGTCCAGCGCGCGCTCGTTGCAACCGTATCGTAGATGTCGATAACCATCAAGACGCCGGAAGAGATCCGGCTCATGCGCCGAGCTGGGCAGATAGTTGCCGCTGCGTTAGCACTTTTGAAAAGCAATATCAAGCCGGGGATGACCACGGCCGAACTGGATGCCATTGCTCATAACTACGCAGTGAAGCACGGCGTAGTTCCGTCATTCAAGGGATACAATGGCTTTCCGGCTTCTCTGTGCGTTTCGATGAACGAAGAGATCGTGCACGGCATTCCGAGCCCGAAGCGAAAGGTTCGAGCCGGCGACATCGTGAGTCTCGATTTTGGGGCGATCTACGACGGCTTCCATGGGGATGCCGCGATCACGGTTGGAGTCGGCAAGATCGGCGATGTGGCCCGGAGGCTGCTGGCGGTGACGGAAGAGTCGTTGGCCATCGGCATCGCGAACGCTCGCGCGGGGGGCCACCTGAGCGATATCTCGTGGGCGATTCAGTCGTACGTCGAGTCCTACGGTTTCTCGGTAGTGCGCCAATACGTGGGCCACGGCATCGGCAGCAAGATGCACGAGGAGCCGCAGGTGCCGAATTTCGGTCCTCCCGGGCGCGGGCCCAGGCTTCAGCCAGGGATGACGCTGGCGCTGGAGCCGATGGTGAACGTCGGCACTTTCAGGACCGCCGTCAAGGGCGACGGCTGGACCGTGGTGACGGAAGACGGAAGCCTGTCGGCCCACTTCGAGCACACCATTGTCATTACGGATGACGAGGCGGACATCCTCACTAGACCATAGATTTGGACAGATTGAGGCTTCGGGAAGAACAAAGGAAAGAGTAAATGCCGAAAAAGGATGTCATTGAGGTAGAGGGCAAGGTGATCGAGGCACTGCCCAACGCCATGTTTCGGGTAGAGTTGGCGACCGGGCACAAGGTACTAGCCCACATCTCTGGCAAGCTTCGACTAAACTTCATAAAGATATTGCCTGGCGACCGCGTGACCGTCGAGCTTTCACCCTACGATCTTTCGCGCGGCCGAATTACGTATCGATTGAAGGGATAAGTGTTTGACACCGGTCGCAATATTTATGTAAAATTGATTATTGTGGCTTCCGATAGGCCACCAGTCGAGAGGTACAAGTTGTGAAGGTACGTGCGTCAGTAAAAGCTCGTTGCGAGAAGTGCAAGATCATTCGCAGAAAAGGTGCCGTGATGGTACTATGTCCGAATCCTAAGCACAAGCAAAAGCAAGGCTAGTTAGCGGAGGTAAGCGTAGTGGCGCGAATCGCTGGAGTTGACATCCCTAGGGAGAAGCGCGTCGAGATCTCTTTGCGCTACATCTACGGCATTGGTCCGACGACAGCCCGCCAGATTCTGGCTCGCACGCGAATCAATCCGGATACCCGTGTGAAGGATCTCACCGAAGAGGAGGTTAGCCGTCTCAGGGAGTTGATCGACCGCGAGTACAAGGTCGAGGGCGATCTACGCCGCGAAGTTAACCTGAATATCAAGCGACTGATTGAGATCGGCTCTTACCGCGGGCTTCGTCACCGGCGCGGTCTTCCAGTGCGCGGCCAGCGCACGCGGACAAACGCCCGAACCAGGCGCGGTCCGAGGAAGACGGTGGCTGGTCGCCGCAAGGCTACGGCCAAGAAGTAGTGCGCACCTGTGGCCTCCCTCTTGACACCAAAAGGAGTGTAGATGGCAGACAAGAAAAAACCTACAAGAGTCCGGGTCAAAAGACGCGAACGCAAGCAAATCCCTCGCGGTCGGGCTTACGTTCAGTCGACATTCAACAACACAATTGTGACAATTACCGATCTGACTGGTAACGTAGTGGCGTGGGGCAGCGCTGGTGGCGCTGGGTTCAAGGGCTCGCGCAAGAGCACGCCTTACGCGGCAGGGATGGCAGCCGAATCTGCTGCCCGGAAGGCGATGGAACACGGGGTCCGCCAGATCGAAGTTCTTGTCAAAGGGCCTGGGTCAGGTCGCGAGGCCGCGATTCGCTCACTGCAGGCAGCCGGTCTCTCGATAAGCAGTATTACCGATGTCACGCCTATTCCGCACAATGGTTGCCGCCCACCCAAGAGACGGAGAGTATAGATCAGGAGGAGTAATGGGAAGATATACGGGCCCGGTGTGCAAGCTTTGCCGCCGCGAAGGCGCGAAACTCTTTCTCAAGGGTGAGCGGTGCTTCACTCCCAAGTGCGCCGTCGAGCCCAACCGGCGCCCTTATCAACCGGGGCAGCACGCGCAGCGCCGCCGAAAGGTTTCCGAGTACGGCGTGCAAATGCGCGAGAAGCAGAAGGTGAGGGCAATATACGGTGTGCTGGAGCGGCAGTTCAGAAAGACCTTTGTGGAAGCAGAGCGACGCCAGGGCACGACAGGTGAGAACGTGCTGAGGCTTCTCGAGATGCGCCTGGATAATGTCGTGTTCAGGTTAGCCTTTGCCGACTCGCGTCGCGCCGCGCGTCAGTTGGTGCGGCACGGGCACTTCGCGGTCAATGGCAGAAAAACCGATATTCCTTCGATGACCACGAAGGCCGGCGATGTGATTTCGGTGCTCGGCTCCAGTCGTGACCGCGATATCTTCAAGATCGCTATGGAAGACGTCGGACGAAAGACCATTCCGTCGTGGCTAAGCATCGAGCCGGCAGCAATGTCCGGGCGGGTGCTCTCCGTTCCAGAGAAGGTGGACATCGACACAAACGTCAACGAACACTTGATAGTAGAGTTCTATTCGCGCTAGAAGTTGGAAGCGAAGAGCGGAAGACGCAGCTCGTAAGGCGGGCAGGGCGATTGTGGATGTGTATTTGGTTGAGAACATGTGACGCCTTGTGTGTTCGTTGCAGCAGCCGCGTGCCGCTTTTGCACTAAGGAGGCCGACCCCAATTGCTGGATATAATACTACCAAAAATAACGCCTATCACTACCTCGGATGACTACGGCCGCTACCAGATCGAGCCGCTAGAGCCAGGGTACGGTGTAACGCTCGGCAACGCCCTGCGTCGGGTGCTGCTTTCTTCCTTGCCTGGAGCGGCAATCACATCCGTCAAGATCGACGGGATTTATCATGAATTCTCAGACGTGCCACACGTCAAGGAAGACACCATCGAGCTCGTGCTCAATCTTAAGCAGCTCCGTCTACGGATGCATACGGACCGACCAACCGACCTCGTTCTTCAGGCAAGCGGCAGCGGCCGGGTGACGGCTGCCGATATCGTGGCTCCTCCCGAGGTCGAGATAGTCAACCCTGAGCTGCACATCGCAACCTTGGACTCCCCCGAGGCCAGGCTGAGCATAGAAATGACCGTGGAGAAAGGCAAGGGCTACGTCCCCGCCGATCACCGTGACGGCCTGGCCATCGGCGTGATCCCGGTTGATACGGTGTTTACTCCCGTGCGCAAGGTGAATTTTGCGGTCGAACACACGCGCGTCGGCCAGGTGACCGACTACGATCGACTGGTGCTGGAGGTCTGGACCGACGGCACCATCACACCCAACGACGCTCTGTCGCAAAGCGCGGACATCCTTGTCCGGCATCTCAACCTGCTGCTCGATCTCGCAGCCAAGCCGGCTGCCCGACCGGAGAGGCAACCACTGGCAGCAAGCATCATTCCATCTAAGATATACGACATACCGATCGAGGACCTGGACCTATCAGTGCGCGCGTACAACTGTCTGAAGCGCGCCGGCATCACCAAGGTCGGACAGGTGCTCGAAATGAGCGAAGACGACCTTCTGGGCGTGCGGAACTTTGGCCGCAAGTCGTTGGAGGAACTGCGTGAGAAGCTAGAGCAGCGCGGCTTTATCGAAGGGTCGCGCCTGGCGCTTAGCGAAGCGGCAGCACGCTCCGAGGAAGAAAGAGAAGAGGAGCCCGAAGAGCGAGACATTGCCGAGGAGGCTGAGGAAGGCACCGAGGAGGAGGAAGAGGAGGAGGCCGAGGAGCTGGCCGAAGAGGAGAAAGAGGAAGAAGAGGCAGAGCCCCACAAACCGTCCTACGACTACGACGAAGAAGAGTACGAGTACGAGGAAGAGGAAGAAGAGGAAAAGCCCAAAAGGAGAAAACGGCGATGAGGCACGGAGTTGGCGGACGAAAGCTGGGTCGACATACCGGCCAACGAGTTGCCCTGTACCGCAGCCTGGTGACGGACCTGTTCCGGTACGAGAAAATAACGACGACTTTGCCAAAGGCGAAGGAAATACGGAGCCAGGCCGAAAGGTTGATTACGCTTGGCAAGCGGGGCGACTTGCACGCCCGCCGGCTGGCGCTGTCCCGGGTATACGACAGAAAGATCGTCGAAAAGCTGTTTGAAGTGATCGGGCCAAGGTTTGCCGAGAGACCGGGCGGATATACCCGCATCATCAAACTGGGACCACGAATCGGTGATGCCGCCGAAATGGCTCGCATCGAGCTGGTGGAGTAGTCTGAGTTACAGGCGAATGCTGCAAGGCGGATCCAAGGCAGAACTGGCTGAAAAGCGTGCACGTTTCTATCCGCAACATAGCTTTTGTTCTGGAATACGATGGCACTGCCTATCACGGGTTCCAGGTTCAGCCGGGGCTGTCGACGATTCAGGCGGAGATCGAGAGAGCTCTGTTATCCGTCACCCAGGAGGAGTTGCGCGTGGCCGCTGCCGGTCGAACGGATGCCGGCGTGCACGCGTGCGGGCAGGTTGTCAGCACACGAATCTCCGCCAGCTTGCCCTGCGATACGCTGCAGAGGGCGCTCAACGCGGTCCTGCCCGACGACATCGTGGTCAGGCGGTGCTACGAGGTGGCGCCCACGTTTCACGCCAGATACAGTGCCAAGAGTCGTCGCTACAGGTACACGATTCTGAACCGGCCAGAGCCCACGGCGTTAGCGCGGTCCTACGTGTACCACTTCGGCAGGTCGCTGGATCTTCAGGCGATGCAAGAGGCGAGTGACCTTCTCGTGGGCACGCATGACTTCGCCTCCTTTGCCCGGGTACACGCCAATGCGGTCAACACTGTACGGACTGTTTTGAGTGCCGAATGGCGCCAGAAGAAGCGCTGGACTTTCTTCGACCTGGAGGCCAACGGTTTCCTGCCCCAGATGGTGCGCGGGATCGTCGGCACCCTGATCTGGGTAGGAACGGGCAAAGTAGACGTCGAGCGCTTTGGCAAGATACTGGAGGCCTGCGATAGGCGCCTCGCGGGACCAACCGCGCCGGCTCGAGGCTTATGTTTTATGGAGGCGCGTTACTGATGAAGCGCCTGCGGAGCCGTCTATCCGGGCACAGCGATTAAGGAGTCATAGATGAAAACACATGCCGTGAAGGCTTCGGAAATCCAGCATCGCTGGGTGGTTGTCGATGCCGCTAACGAGACGCTTGGCCGGCTAGCTTCCCGAATCGCTCAATTGCTGAAGGGCAAGCACAAGCCTATCTACTCCCCTCACCTGGACGTGGGAGATTTCGTGGTCGTCATCAACGCGGAGAGAATCAGAATCAGCGGCAAGAAAGCGGAGCAGAAGATGTATTACCGCCACTCAGGCTATCCCGGCGGCCTGAAGAGCGTTAGCTATCGCGACTTGATGCAGAAGCGCCCGACAAAGATCATCGAGCACGCCGTCCGAGGGATGCTGCCGCACTCGGCGCTCGGGAAAGCTATGCTCGGAAAGCTAAAGGTGTACGCTGGACCAACACACCCGCACGAGGCTCAGATCAATGGCCCATTGGGAGAGAAAACGAAGTCCTAGCTAGCTTTTGGAGGAACTTGGGACGAATGGACAAAGAATACTATTACGGCACGGGACGCCGCAAGACTTCTGTGGCGCTCGTAAAGCTGCTGCCGGGTGCCGGCCAGGTAATCGTGAACGACAAGCCGATGCACGTGGTTTTCAGTCGTCAGATACTGCAGATGCACCTGCTGGAGCCGTTGCGCCTCACTAGCAGCCTCAACAAGTACAATGTCGAGATTAGGGTCTCCGGTGGCGGCACCTCCGGGCAGGCGGGGGCGATCCGCCACGGCATCGCCAGGGCTCTGGCCGAGGTCAACGAGTCGATGCGGCCGACACTGCGCAAGGCCGGCTTGCTCACCCGCGATCCGCGGATGAAGGAGCGGAAGAAGTACGGGTTGAAGCGCGCCCGCAAGGCTCCTCAGTACACCAAGCGCTAACACATCCATGTGTTACACGCACGCGGAAGACCCCTTCTGGGAAGCGATCGAGCCCTTGCTGTTTACGCACCAACGCCTATCGGAGGCACCGGCAGAGGTGGAAAGGATCGTTTCCCTGGTAGGCCTCCAAGCCGGAGCGAGGGTACTTGACCTGTGTTGTGGGGTGGGCCGACACTCCCTTGAGTTCGCTCGACGTGGCTTCTGCGTGACCGCTGTGGACAAGACGCGGGCATTTCTGGCGAGAGCGGGTTCGGATGCCGAGGCGGCGGGCCTGGAGGTCGCTTTCGTCCACGACGATATGAGGGCGTTTTGCCAGCCCGATACCTTCGACGTCGCCGTCAACCTCCTCACTTCTTTCGGCTACTTTGAAGACCCAGAAGACGATCGCCGTGTTGTTAGGAACGTCTACAACTCCCTGAAGTCCGGCGGAGTGTTCGTGATAGAGCTGATGGGCAAGGAGGTTCTGGCCAGGGTCTTCCAGGAGCGCGATTGGAACGAGCACGACGGCATGCTGATGCTGGCGGAGCGCAGGGTAAGCCGAAACTGGAGCTGGCTGGAGAACCGGTGGATCACGATCAAAGGCCACACTCGCACCGAGCTAAGATACTCCCATCGCATCTATTCGGCGGCAGAGCTGGTGTCGCTTCTGACCGGATGCGGCTTCAGCCGCGTCGACGTGGCGGGCGATCTTTCAGGAAGCCCATACGATCATACGTCGAAGCGGTTGGTGGTGGTGGGGCGGAGGTAGTGATTTCGCAAGGTCACTCAACCCAACCCGCGGGGCCAAGCTCGCAGCAAACCGCTACCTCCCAATTAAGCCTTTCCATCCTGGCAGCCACCTTTGGTGTCGTCCGGCAGATGCTCTCGCGTTCGCTCCCCGATACCGTTCGCTTCCGCAGGTTACCGGTCTGGTCCAGAATGTTGGCGATGCGCTCGGTAATTATCGGCGGCCCCGGCTCGGACAAATAGAAGAAGTCCTCCCCGTTCCACGTATCTGGGTACACCAGAATTGGCGTGCGGGGCACATCTCCCGCTCTCTCAGCTTGCATCGCATCGAAGGTTTCCCTGTCAGGGGAAAGTGCTCTAACCTGACCGCAGGCGGGGCAAGTGTCGGCCTTACGTGTGACCCAGACCCACGGCCCGTCAGCCCGGCCCGTGATGACGAAATAGTCAAACCGCGGTATCTTCTTGAGCGGCTTCCTCACGCGCGGGTGCCAGAGCCTGAACTCGCCGGACATGCTGAGGGCAGCTGGATAATGCTCGTATCCCGTCGCTTCTACACTTTCTAGTCTTGAGATAAGACGATCTGTCACGAAGTATTCGGCCGTAGCACCAACCAAATCACACTCTGGCCACTGGTCAAGGACAAGCTCCACTTCGTGGAAATGGCCGACTTCGCGCCCACATTGAGGACAACCAAGATTAAACGGAACGGTATGACCGAGGTGTCCAACCACGGAAACACTTCTCAGTTCGTATAGTCTCGGATAGAGGTGCATAATTTCCTCCGGAACAACCCTGTTACTGCTAGTCTTCGGTGCTTAGGAAGCGCTGAGTCGGCCTGTTCAGAAGCTCATATTGGTTGTCGATTGCCTTGGCCTCCTGCTCAATTTGCTCTCGGGTAGCTTTAGCGTTCATCTTAAAGAAGTTGAACCAACGCTTTTGGATGTCGCTCAGGTGCAGTGTACGGTCACCCTCCCTGATTAGGCCTCTCAAATTGCCTGGGTCGGATAACTCCTCTGCAGTGAACAGGCCAGGATATCTTTGGAGAACATCCAGGGGTATGGCGTGATGCACAAAAACCCTGTTCTTGAAATCCTTGAGCGCAGGATTCGCGGCAAAATAGATGGCGCGGTAGTTCACCTTGCGAGCCAGCTTGTAGGCCGCCTCGCCCACGAGAGTGCCTATTGTCTCAGGGTTAAGCTTGAGGGCCTTGGCCGCCCTCTCGAGAAACGGCTTGGCAATTCGTGCCCCAGCCATCTCCACGTTCCCAACAGGGCCGGCAAGACTCGCAACCATCATCTCGGCGGACTCTTCCTTGGACGGCCCGGTTATCACGTGACGCTTCGTGTCGACGTTGCATCCCAAGAAGAAACAGCCCACGCCGGCCACTGGCTCGAGCCATTCTGGAAGCTCAATCTCCGTGTCCTCGAAGCGGTCGTCAATCGGCACAACGTGGCCAGTGGGGTCAGCGTAGCGAATGGGGTTGTTGTATGCGTAACTGTATCGATTGAGCGACTGCGGGTTCCGGGGATGAGCAACTATCGTATCCGGACTCACGAAACGAGCTACCGTGCCATCATACCACCGTGCCCCATAGTAGTGCAGCCCCGTCGCATCACTTTGCTGCCCCGTGTACAGCTTGTCTGTCGCCGGACTCGACGGGCTCAGGCGCGAGCCGCCGAAGCTGTAGTAGATGCTGTTCCTCGGAGGGTTGCTCCCGTTGGCATCCAGCACGGACACCGTGCTCCCCAGGTGGTCGGCCAGCAGGTAGTTCAGGGTGCTGCCTTTGCGCATAGCGATGCGCCGGCCTTCGGCATAGTAGTACTTCGTCACCTCGCCTGTGGTAACGTTCTTCTCGTAGAGGTTGCCGACGTACACCACCGACTCTGGGTTCAACTTGCGCTCGACGTAGCTGGCGATGTAGGCGGTATTGCGATACATCCAGTGGTGGAACCGCCAGGATAAGCCCGTCTGCATCGCGTGAGTGTACGTCCCCACTACGCTGGGGTTGTCTCGCTCGCGCACCTCGATCCTGAAGCCGTTGGCATCGTCGGCTCTTAGGACGACGACGTACCAGGTGTTCAGCTTGATCGGGTCGATCAGGTCCTGCGGGTAAACCCACCCGCTGCCCTCGTTGTACTGCACGTAGATCTTTCCGGACCAGGCGTTGATCGCCCACCGGCGGTACACTCCTCCGCTCTCGTTTTCTATCGCGAAGTGCGCGCCCGAATCGGCCCCATCGACCTTGAACTCCACCTTCACCTCGTTGCCGCTCACGATGGAGTAGGCGCTGCGGTAGAAGTTGGCCCACCAGCCAGTATCCGTGCCCGTCGACTTGACCGTGTACTGGCCATTGTCCAGGTACGGCACAGTCTGATAGGGGCTGTACACCCAGTCGCCGTTCTGGCTCTGGAAGCTTTCCGCAAAGCTGTCGACTTTGCGCTC
>JACQUC010000148.1 GCA_016210495.1 Chloroflexota bacterium | reverse complement strand
GTCGGCGGCCCGCGTCACGTTGGCCCCTGTGTTAATCAGCGAGCGGCCCACAATATCGTAGTCGTCGTTAAAAAGAATCGCCTTGGTCTGTGTCGAGCCGACGTCGACACCTGCTCCAATCACCATCTATCAGCCTCCTCTAACCTCAGTCGAACAGCATCGATTCGACGAAGGTCTCGATCTCGGTTTGAATACTATCGAAGATCCACATTTTCTCTTCGAACTCGAGCGCCACGTGCGGAATGCCATTTTCATCGAGAGCCTTGCGAAAGAGCGGATAGTCGAACAGCGCCGGCTCGCAGAACTTGGCGTCCAGGCAAATGACGGCGGCGGCGCCGTAGCTCTTTGCCTTCTCGATTAGGTGCGTCGCCTTGGGCTCGCGCAGATCGTGCTTAACACTCGAATAGACGCTTCTATCGATATAGCTCTGCGCAAGCGCCCGCAATGGGTCGCCCTCCTCGGGCACATCCTGCTTGAACCAACGCCACCCGAGCAGAAGATCGTCGTCCAGAATATAGCAGCCGGCTTCCTCGATCGTCTGGATCAGCTCGATAGGCGGCTGCTCGCAGAAGGAGCCCTCGATGACAACTTTGATGCGGTCCTTGGGCTTGGCATCTCGACTCTCGATGGCCGCCAGAGCCTCCCGCAGGATACGCTCGTGCTCCTCGGGCATCAACCGCGTCCCCGCCTTGACCAGGGCATACGATTCGGTGGCGGAGACAAGGTGGGGCCTTTCGCGCCGGATAGCATAGAGCTGGCGCACGAGCGAGCGCGTGCGATTGTACGCGGCGATGCTGCGGCGAATGTCCGCGTCGTCGACCCGGCGGCCCGCAAGCTGCTCGTAGGCCGACTTAAGCCGCCCGTACTCCCCCACCATATACTCCAAAGACGATGGCGATTCCATATTCTGGGTGAAATGAATGTACTCGATCTGCTGATCGGGGAAGTTTCGCTTGAATACGGCAGCCAGGTTTCGGGCCGGATCGCAAATGGAGTGGAAAACCATTCCATCGAAGACCTTCAAGCGCCCCGTAAGCCCCAACTCCATCGTGCTCTTGACGACCGAGCACACGAAGGACTGGAAGCGGGAATCGGCGTAGGCAATCTCGATCTGGTTGCCTCCACCGATGACGCCGGCCGGCAGCATTCCCGTCGCGTGGATAAGCTCCACGGGCGTATAGACAGGAAAGCAGCCGACGGCCTTGGCACCCGGGTGTGCCGCCTTCCAGTCCGCGACGACGGCGAAAGTAGGGTCCTCGACGATCTCTCTGCACTTCGTGACGATCTCTTCTATATGCACCGGAATCACCTCAGCGTACCGCAGGAAATCAGAATGCGTAAGGGCTGGCATTCATAGACCAGTTTAAGCCACGCTGACCGAGGAATATGTGACTTTGATCGCAATGTGGGCAACATATGTCTAAGTTGATATATATCGTGTTGGCAGTATAACACAAGTGGAATATGAAAGCAAGGGGGTTTGGGAGGGAAGAGGGAATAGGGGAGAGAGTTGGTGCGGCGGGAGCCGTAGCCGTACCCTTCAGGGTGCGCGTGCCTGTTCGAGTGCCGAGGTGCCTGAGCAATTGTGTGCATGCGCTGTGGCGAGGACGTCTCGGAACCGGCCTGGTAAGGCAAGGGCGCGCGTCCTGCTCCGCAGGACGGCTACGGGAACGTCCGCACCCCCAAGCGCCGTGCGCGCCGCACCTGCGCGCGGCGCGCAAGACTGATTGGCGAAAGGATATCAATACCCGTACTGGCGCCATTTGGCCAGGGCCGCTTCCTGCACCTCCGACGGGTAGATATCGGCGAAGGAAGCACGCACCGGCACCTCCGACGGCTCCCAATCGCGCGGCCAGGTGCAGTCGAAGTAGGTCTTGGCACCGATGCGGTACTTGCGCTCGTGCTCGTTGGCCCACGGAATGTAGCTGATGGTGGGGACGGGCTCGATTTTGATGATCCCTTTGGAAGGATGGCACTTGGACACCAGGGCGTGCATCACCTGGGTCGGGTTGAAGGGGTCGACGTCGTGGTCGACGACGATGAGGTAGCTGGCGGACCGCGATGCCCTTACCGACCAGATGACGTGCGCCACATCGCTGGCGATGCCGGCGTAGGCTGCCTTGACGGCCACTACAATTAGCATGATGGCATCCTCAGGCGGGACGCACACGCCGGTAACCGGGATGCCGGCTTTGCGCAACGCCTCCAGGCATTCGGCGCCCTTCGAGATGGAAATCATCGAGTGCGAATCGGCCAGGGGCATTCCCTCGTTAGAGAAGGTGAAGATCGGGTTGTTGCGGTAGGTGACCGCAGTGACGCGCATCACCGGACGCGGCAGCTTGCCGGCTGTTTGATAGCCCGTGAACTCGCCAAACGGTCCGTCCTCCAGCCTGTCGTGCGGCCACATTTCGCCCTCGATGACGATCTCGGAGGTTGCCGGCACGAGTACGTCCACGGTTTCACACCTCACCAGTTCTATCGGCTCGCCCCTGATGCCTCCGGCCACGTCGACCTCGGAAACCCCGTGTGGGATCGGACTTGCCGAGCAAAAGAACGATATCGGCTCCACGCCGATGGCAATGGCCGTCGGCATCGGCTTGTTCAAACCTTCGTAGCGGACGAGCATCCCGCCGAAGTTGGTGGCGGGGTCTCCGGTGACGCCGACCCTTCTCTTGTCGTGAAGCATGCCGCGATACATGCCCCAGTTGACCCAGTCGGTTTCCGGATCCTTGGAGATATTCAGGTGAAAAGTGGCGATGTACCGCCCGCCGTCGCCCCCGTGGATCAACGGTACCGGAAACTGGAACAGATCCACCTGGTCACCGACCTGGATGTTCTCTTTGCAAGGGCCGTCGCTCACCACCACCGGTTTGATCGGGTTCTTTGTTCGCTTGAGGTATTCTTCTTGCAGCTTTCTTGGCGGCGTGTCCGGGTGCAGGTCCATGGCAATGGCCAGGCGCCTGTGATTGGCCAGAATGCCCCCGCACAGTTTGTAGCTGGCCGGATAGTCCTTGACCTTCTCGAAGAACGGGGCGGGCAGGCGCTCTTCGTGCGACCGGCGCAG
The DNA here is from genome assembly GCA_016210495.1 of Chloroflexota bacterium. Next base: position 11,409 of record JACQUC010000148.1, on the reverse strand, counting down.
TATCGCGCCGGCCTCGAGGTTCCAGTCGACCTCTTCTCTTATGCGCACCAGCTCGCCGTGTTGTTCCAGGGCGGCGATGAATTGTCTCACATCCTTGAATGGCATCCTACACCTCCTTAGTGCACGGCTGGTAACTTGACGAGTTGCCAGGAGAAGTGTACCACACAGACCTCCGCTGAACAAGGGCAACGGTTTGCGCTGCGAGCAACTGACCGATATAATTGAAATGCTAGTGACAATACCCGGAGGTTCACCTTCCTCCAGGAGGCGACGAAGTGAAGGTCTCTGAGCTGATGACGACTAACGTGCTAACCGTCCGGCCTGATGCCAAGGTCGACGAGATTGCCCGGCTGATGGTGGCACACGATATCACCGGCGTGCCGGTGGTGAACGGCGAGAACCGCGTGGTGGGCATCGTCACCGAAACGGATCTCATCGTACGCAATGCTCACCTCCATTTCCCAACGTTTCTCCAGATTCTGGATGCGCGCATCTACTTGCAGAGCCCCAGGCATTTTGAAGAGGAGCTGCGCCGCATGCTTGGCACCACTGCTGCCGACGTTATGACGAAGGATGTCGTTACTACGCGGCCTGACGCCGATCTGGACGAAGTGGCGACGCTAATGGTGGAGCAAGCGGCAAATCCAGTGCCCGTGGTCGAGAACGGTAAGCTCGTCGGCATTATCAGCCGTTCTGACATCGTTCGGCTAATGGCGCACGAGCAAGCGGTGTGAGCTCCTCGATGTCAGTTGGATGGCGGGGTCGCCCCGTTTGGGCAGAAATCGACCTGGACGCCATTGCCCACAATACCAGGGCATTGAAGCGTCTGATCGGCGACAAGGTCGAGCTGCTGGCGGTCGTAAAGGCCAACGGCTACGGCCACGGCGCGGTGATGGTATCGGTGATAGCCCTGCGCAGCGGCGCCAGCCGACTGGGCGTGGCCTGCGTCGACGAGGGAATCCAGTTGCGCCGAGCGGGCATCAGCAGCCCCATCCTCGTCCTGGGCTACATACCACCGTGCGAGGCGGCGGAGGTTGTTCGGTTTGAGCTCACGCCTACTGTGAACACGATGCAGTTGGCCCTGGCTCTTTCGTCCAAGTCCGCCGCGGCTAGCGTCACTACCCCGCTCCACGTCAAGGTAGACACGGGGCTAACGCGCTTTGGCCTGTTGCCCGAAGAGGTCGCCGGCTTCGTCAAAGGTCTGCTTACCATGCCCAACCTGCGCCTCGAAGGGCTGTGGACGCACTTTGCATCGGCCGACGAGCCAGACAAGGAATTCACGCATCGTCAGCTCGCCATCTACAACGATACGCTGGCGGCGCTGGCAAGGAGCGGCATCGCGGTGGCCTGCCGGCACGCCGCCAACAGCGCGGCAACCCTGGACATCCCGGCCAGCCACCTGGATATGGTGCGATGCGGCATCGGCGTCTACGGTATGTACCCTTCGAATGATGTGAGCAGGCCGGTCGAGCTGAGACCGGCGATGACCCTGAAGAGCAAGGTGGCTCGCCTGCGCCGCTTGCCGCCGGGCACGACCGTCAGCTACGGTCGCACGTACGTTACGAGGGCTCCGACCAGCCTGGCGCTGGTGGTCCTTGGCTATGCCGATGGCGTGCGGCGTGCCCTGTCGAATGCCGGGCACGTGCTGGTCAAAGGCCGGCGCGCCAATATCGCCGGCAGGGTGTGTATGGACCAGTTCGTGGTCGACGTGGAGGGCATAGAAGGGGTGCAGCAGGACGACGAGGTCGTGCTGATGGGAAGACAGGGGCTGGAGGCGATTCCTGCCGAGGAGATCGCCGGCCTGCTGGGCACCATCAATTACGAGGTGACGTGTGGCATCTCGGCGCGCGTGCCACGGGTCTACTTGTCGAACGGCAAGCCGATCGGTGCCGATACGCTGGTAAGCGCGGCACGCCCGGCTCAATTCGATGCGGGGTCGGCGGCGAAGAAATAAGTTACGGGGAGACGCCGCGGGGAATTCTTGGACCGCAGAGGACGCAGAGCGCAGGCCCGTAGGGACGTTGCATGCAACGTCCCTACGGGCCTGCCCTTGGCGGTCTTTGCGGTTCAATCGAGCTTGTACACGAACCGCGTGTGTCTTTTGATGAGGAGGATAAGTCGTGGGGATGCAAACTAGCCACCGGCTAGGTGGTCTCCGGGCCGTTATCGTGTTGCTCGCGATTCTAGTTTCGCCGGCGTTCGTCGCGGTGGGATGCGGCGCAGACGACAGAGTGCCCGCGGGTGACGCAGGGAGTTCAGCTAGCGCTTCGGGCGGCTCTTCTAAGAGCGCGGCGCAGGAGACGATGCGCGCGCTGACGAAAATCGACCTTGGCAAGGGCAAGGTCTCGGTGCAGTTCAGTTGGGTGACGCTCGAGTACTTGAAGGCCAAAGGCGAAGCGGGCAACGCGGAGCGCTATGCGCTGGACAAGAACGTGGTCTTCCTGGCCGGCATGGACACTCACTCGGGAAGCCTGTCGGACATCGATCTGACAAAGTCGGTCGCGTTGCGCGACGAGCAGGGCAAGGAATACACTCCCACCGGGTGGCAGAGCTTGAGCGAGGATTCTCATCATCGTTCTGGGCTGCTGACCTTCGACAAGAAGAGCGCCGAGGGCAAGCCGCTCATCTCGCCGAGCGCGAAGTTCTTCGAGGTCGTCGTGCGCAACGTGGGCGGCATCGACGAGCGCGTGCTGAAGTGGGACCTGGGGGACCTGGTGGCCAAGGGGCATATAAGCATTGGCGAGGAGTAGATATGGAAGCCCATCCGGGAATCCTGTTTCGATCGGGCCCGGCGGGGCGGCGGCCGGCGCTAGTTGACGGCCCTGATGTATGGGAGGTCGTGCGCGCCTTGCCGGGTGTGGAAGCTTCGGACAATGAGGCGCTTCGCCGCGCGGCGAAACTTAGGGGCCTGACCGTGCAGCAAATGCGGACAGCGCTGCGCTACTACGCCGAGTTTCGGGGCGAGGTCGATGCCTGGATCTGTCGGGTTGACGAGGAGGCCGAGCGAGCGGAGGCCGCGTGGAGGCGCGAGCAGGAGTTGCGGCGCGGGACTTGATTTCGTCTCCAGTCGCTGGTTCCTGCGTTATGGGCAGTGTGCGCAGGATTGCAGAAACACGGTCGAGGTATCTGTTTACGGCGTCACCGGATAAGGAAACGGATAAACGGATGCGATGGTGGCCTGATCGGCGCGCGAGTACAGGGCACGTATGTTCATGCCTTCAGATGCACGCCTCCGCACGACAGCTTCATCAGCTTCTAGTTTGCTGCGGTTCATTATCCGTTTATCCGTTCAGTATCCGATGGCGCCGGGACAGTCCGTATTTCTGCAATACTACTTTGGCACCACCGCGTTATGGCCCACGGCTGATGGGACGTCCGGTGATAGCATTGACTGCCCCGCTCACCAGCGACCCGGACCTGTCGAACGGCGAGCGCTGGTTGCCGTGAGGAGTGCGAACGAGGTATACTTGGAGCATGGACGCAACCAACGGCACGGCAAAACGAAAGGGCCGGGGCATTAGGCGAACGAGCGTCATGGCGCAGCGGTTCTGGCAGCAGGCGGAGCGCGACATCGGGGTTGCGAGGACGCTGCTGGCGCCGGGCAGCTATTACGCTGACGCCAACTTCGCCCACCAGGCCGCGGAAAAGGCGCTCAAGGCGGCTTATTGGGAGGTGCGACGCGAGGAACCGCCGTGGAATCACGATCTTGTGAAGTGTGCCAATCAGGTGGCAGAACGTGTTGGTGGTCTTCCGCCAAATCTGGTGGCAGGGGCAAAATATCTTCAGCCGATGTTCCAGACGAGCCGTTACCCGACGACGAATATTGAGGACCCCATCCCAGCGGACGTGGTGTTGGAGGATGACGCCCGTACGTGTGTCCGTCGCGGAGGAGGTGATGGAGTGGGTTCGACCACTGCTTCGGCAGCCACCAGGCCCGTCTCGACGCAAGACGGACTGCTAGTCAGGTTCGCGCGCCTGCTGCGGAGACGCTACGGGGCGAGGACTTACCTTTTCGGCTCGCGGGCGCGGGGCACCGCCCACGCCGACAGCGATTATGACATCGTGACGGTCGCTCAAGCCTTTGCCGGGGAGCGCAGGCCGTTCCGCGCGAGAGACCGTTACGAATTGTGGTACGAGGCCGGCGGCTGGGGAATTTCCCTCGACCTGCACTGCTACACACCCGAGGAGTTTCGGAAGGAGCTGGCCGGGCTCGGGTTCATCGGCATGGCGAAGAGGCGGGGGGAGTTGATCAGGGTGACTTTGAAGCCAAAACCCCTTCGTTCGGTGCCGCAGAGGACCTCAAAGGCTGGTTGAGCGCGACGCCCCAGGACTGACACGCCCTTTTTCGATTCCTAATTCACAGAGTCTTTTCAAGAACAGGCGAAGGCCCCACCCAGCGCCGGCCAAAGCCGGCTGAAGCCACCGGCCGCAGCCTCGCGACCTTGGTCCTCGGTGACCTTTGAAGACATGCTGACTTATTCGTTCCAAAACGGTTGACAAAACGGATACTCTATGCTAGTATAGGGTATGCTCGCGCTTGGGGTATCACCCAGGGCACGCAGCAATAGACCAAAGAAGTGAGTGAACGACCGTGGCCAGAATCGCCCCGAACAGCAAAGGCTATAAGTACGCCGGTCAAAAGGAGTTGATCCTTTCCCGCTTGAGGAAGATCGAGGGCCAGGCCAGAGGCATCTCCCGCATGGTCGAAGAGGACCGCTACTGCGTCGACATCGTTCAGCAGTTGACCGCGCTGTCGTCGGCGGCGGATGAGGTGGCCATGATGATCCTGCGCGAGCATATCGAAGGGTGCGTTGCCGATGCTATCCGCGAGCAACGCGGTGATCAGGCTATCGAAGAGCTGATGGGGTTGATCAAGAAGGCCATTCGACGGTAGGCGTGGGGCCAGCAGGATGGCATAGGATGGCGGTCAGGCGAACGGGCCGGCGCACCCTGAAGGGTGCGGCTGCGGCCACGGGTTCGGGGTCACGGGCATGTAGGCTCGCGCGGCGATAGGAGGAGACAGATGGCGACGGAAGCCAGGTACGTGAAGAAGGTCACTCTGCCCGTCACGGGCATGAGTTGCGCCTCTTGCGCCGCTAACATAGAGCGCGGGCTGGGGAAGGTTAGCGGCGTCAAGCTGGCGAACGTGAACTTCGCGGCGGAGAAGGCGACGGTGGAGTACGATCCCCAGGCTGTCGACGAGAAGAAGCTGGTGGCTACGGTGGTCGACCTGGGGTACGGCGTCAAGACACATAAGGAGACCTTCCGGGTTGAGGGGATGACCTGCGCCTCCTGCGCAGCCAACGTCGAGCGCGCCCTTGGGCGTGTCCCGGGGGTGGTGTCTGCCAACGTCAACCTCGCCACCGAAAAGGCCACGGTGGAATATGTCCCCGACGCGACCGGGCCGGCCGAGCTCAAGAAGGCGGTCGAGAGCGCCGGCTACAAGCTCGTCGCCGAAGGTGAGGCCGGCGAGCCGGCCACCGCCAAGGTATCCTTTGGTCTGACCGGTATGAGTTGCGCTTCGTGCGCCGCGCGCATCGAGAAAGCATTGAAAGGCGTTCCAGGGGTGGTCTCGGCCAACGTGAACTTCGCGGCGGAAAAAGCGACTGTGAGCTACGCGCCGGGCCAGGTCGGCATGGCCGGGCTGCGCAAGGCCGTGGAGGACGCGGGATACGGCGTGAGCGAGGTCGAGGCGCAGCCCAGGGCGACCGGCGAGCGTGCCGAGGTCGACGTCAGCGGGCGACGCGAGATAGCGGCACTGCGCAACAAGACGGCCTTCGCCCTCGTGCTAGGGCTGCTGGTCTTCTTCGGCAGCTTCCCCGACTGGTTTCCCTGGGTCCCGACTACTCTGACGAATCGTTATCTGTTATGGGCGCTGGCCACACCCGTGCAGTTTTGGGCCGGCTGGCAGTTCTACAAGGGCGCCGTCGCCGCGGCGAGGCATATGTCTGCCAATATGAATACCCTCATCGCCGTCGGCACCTCTGCTGCCTACCTGTACAGCGTGGTGGCCATCCTGGCGCCCTCTTTCTTCGCGGCGCCGGGCCTGATGCCCGAGCTGTACTTCGATACGGCGGCCATCATCATCGGCCTCATCTTGCTGGGCCGCTTCCTCGAAGCCAGGGCCAAGGGCCAAACCTCCGAGGCCATCAAGAAGCTGATGGGTATGCAGGCTAAGGTCGCCCGCGTCGTGCGCGATGGCCAGGAAATGGACATCCCGGTCGAAGATGTGCTCATCGGCGACACCGTCATCGTGCGGCCCGGCGAAAAGGTGCCCGTCGACGGCATCGTGACCGAGGGCCGGTCGGCGCTGGACGAATCTATGATCACCGGCGAGAGCATTCCGGTGGAAAAGGGCCCTGGCGACGAGGTGATCGGCGCCACCATCAACAAGACCGGTTCCTTCAAGTTCCAGGCGACAAAGGTCGGCAAGGACACTATGCTGGCGCAGATCATCAAGCTGGTCGAGGAGGCTCAGGGAAGCAAGGCCCCCATTCAGCGATTGGCCGACGTTATTTCCGGCTACTTCGTGCCGGCCGTCATCGTGCTGGCCAGCATCACCTTCCTGGTCTGGCTCGTCTTTGGGCCGCAGCCGGCGTTTACGTACGCGCTTTTGAACTTCGTCGCCGTCCTCATTATCGCCTGCCCCTGCGCCCTCGGGCTTGCCACGCCCACGGCGATTATGGTGGGCACGGGCAAGGGCGCCGAGAACGGCGTGCTGATCCGTAGCGGGGAGGCGCTCGAGACAGCGCACAAGATAAGGGCCATTATCCTCGACAAGACCGGCACCCTGACCATCGGCCAGCCAAAGGTGACCGACGTGGTCGCGGCGCCGGGGGCGACGGAGGAGGAGATACTGCGGCTGGCCGCCTCCGCAGAGCGTGGGAGCGAGCACCCGCTCGGACAGGCTATCGTGGATCACGCCAAGGAAGAGGGGATCACGTTGCAGGAGTCCCTGGAATTCAACGCCATCCCAGGGCACGGCATCGAGGCCCGCGTGGATGGGCGGCAGATTCTGCTGGGAAATCTGAAGCTGATGAGGGAGCGCTCCATAGATTTGGGCGAGTTGGACAGGGCCGCCCAGGACCTCTCCGGCCAGGGCAAGACCCCGATGTTCGTGGCCACCGATTCGAGGGTGGATGGCGTTATCGCCGTGGCCGATACTCTAAAGCCGAGCTCCACGGAAGCCGTGAAGGCGCTGCACAAACTTGGGCTGGAAGTCTACATGCTGACCGGAGACAACTGGCGGACGGCGGAGGCCATTGCCAAACAGGTGGGTATAGACAAGGTGCTGGCCGAAGTACTGCCCGAGCAAAAGGCCGACAAGGTGAAAGAATTTCAGACGCAGGGCAAAACAGTGGCTATGGTGGGCGACGGCATCAACGACGCGCCAGCGCTGGCACAGGCCGACATAGGCATCGCCATCGGCACGGGCACGGATGTGGCGATGGAGGCGTCCGACATCACGCTCATCAGCGGCGACCTGCGCGGCGTCGTCACCGCCATCGCGCTCTCGAAGAAGACTATGACCACCATCAAGCAGAACCTGTTCTGGGCCTTCTTCTACAACACGGCGCTCATCCCGGTCGCGGCGGGAGTGCTGTACCTGTTCTTCGGGCAGACGGGGGTACCCGAGGTGCTTCGCCCAGCGCTGGGTGAGCACGGCTTCTTGAATCCGATGCTGGCAGCCGCGGCGATGGCGTCCAGTTCGGTATCGGTGGTGACCAACTCGTTGCGACTAAGGGCGTTTAGAATCAGGCATTGAGTGGGTTTGGGGTTTGGTGCGAAATGGCGGTGGTGCACCCGCCCCGCCCAGGGCGAGGAGACCTCGCCCCTACGCTTTTGCAGGAACTAAGTTAGGAGGTAAGTGGAATGGAAAAGGCGACCTTGAAGGCACCCAGCATTTCTTGCGGTCACTGTGTCATGGCTATCAAACGGGCCGTGGGCCAACTGGAGGGCGTCGCCGGTGTTGAGGGCGATCCGACGACGAAACAGGTTATCGTCGAGTACGACCCGGCCCGCGTAACCCTTTCGCGCATCGAGGACACGATGGCCACCGAGGGCTATCCGGTCGCTAAGTAGTAGACGCCATCCTATGTGGTGCCATCTCTTGCTGCTAATGCCAGTGGCCGGTGCGGTCGTATTCTTTGTCGCACCGCCACCGATCTCCATCCCAGTGTACGGCTCCATCGCCGGTACATCGCTCTTTGTCTACTGGAAGATCGCCAAAGCCTTGATGCTACCTCCGGTGATGGGCCGGGAGGGAATGATCGGGCGCGTAGCCGAGGTGGTCACAGACGTCGATTCGGAGGGATCGGAGGGAATGGTGCGTTTCGACGGCGCCCTGTGGCAGGCCGTGTCGGAGGAAAAGCTACCTAAGGGCGAGGAGGTTCGAATCATCGGCCTCGATGGTATGAAATTGCTCGTCGAGCGGGTCCATTCGCTTGCTCGATTTTCCGTTTTGCCTCCGCCAGATCATCCTTGAAAAGTTGCCGCACCGTCTGTGCCTGAGGATGGCGCTGGCGAAGCACGTAGGCAGGATGGAATGTCGCCAGGGCCGGAACGCCGATGGCGCTCGGGAACCATTTCCCGCGGTCGCGATTCATCCTGAAGTCCTTTTGGATCAGCGAGTTTGCGGCGATATTGCCTAGACAGACGATTGCGACGGGTTGCAGCGTTCTCAACTCCTCCATCAGCCACGGCTCCCAAAGCGCGCCCTCGCGACGCGCAGGTGCCCGGTTGATGCGCCGGCGCCCCCCAGCTTCGGAAACGGGCCGGCATTTCACCACGTTTGTTATCCAAACCGCGTCGGGATCGATGCCCACTTCCTCTAGCGTCCTGCGCAGCAGTTGCCCGGCTTGCCCCACGAACGGACGCCCTTGTCGCTCCTCCTGTTCCCCCGGCGCCTCTCCTACGATGGCTAGGCGGCTGTTGGGCGATCCCTCGCCGAATACAAGCCGCTCCGGCGCCTCACACGGGGGCAGCAAGCGCCCTTCGACCATTCTGCGCCGTAGCTCTTTGAGGGCTTCGATCTTTTCGGTCGTTTCGGTACTGGTCGACATCGGCAACTCCCTCCACTCGTTGACGCCTTCGCAGGATGCGTGCCAGGAACCCTATTGTGCCCCATTCGACCGGTATGCTACACTCTTGACATCTTGGTACACATCTTGCGGCCACGTAAGCCGTGGACGTCGTCGCAGATTGCGCGGGAGGCAAGTAGAGTGCTGTTCACAGACAGGCAGGATGCGGGAAGGCGTCTAGCAACTAGACTGGAGGAATATCGCGGCAAGAAGGCGATAGTCATCGGACTGCCCAGAGGCGGCGTGGTCGTGGCGCACGAGATCGCTAAAGAACTAGGTCTGCCTCTGGACGTGATCATCACGCGGAAGATTGGGGCACCCGGCAATCCGGAGTACGCCATCGGCGCCGTCGCCGAAACATCCGACGTTCAGCTCAACGAGGCTGAGATCCAGGCCTACGGTATTCCCAGCCGCTATGTTGATGACGAGATCAAGCGGCAAAAGACGGAGATCGAGCGGCGCGTACAGCTTTATCGCGATGGCCGCAGGCTGCCCAGCGTCAAAAACAAGACGGTCATTCTGGTGGACGACGGGATCGCCACAGGTTTCACAATGCGCGCCTCGGTCAGGGCGATTCGCACCCAAAACCCACGAGAGATTATCCTTGCCGTCCCGGTGGCGCCGCCCGAGGTAGTGGACGACTTCCAGCGCGAGGTAGACCGGATGATTTGCCTGGCAACACCCTCGCCATTCTTCGCCGTCGGCGCCTGGTATCGGCACTTCGAGCAGACGACGGACGAAGAGGTGAAGAGCTACTTAGCCGACGCCGGATACCCGTCGAGAGGATGACGAGCCATGTGCATCGCCACGTAGGGACGTTGCATGCAACGTCCCTACGACATTGACTGGCCACGCGTCAAGAGGGTGACGATACTATCTGCACCGCCGCGTAGCCCACCACTGACGAATAATCGCCCGATATGTCGCCCGAAGTGGCGTAGCGGAGGACTGAAGCGCTGCGTGCGCCAAGATGTTTGCACGCGGCAAGTACGGTTGCCACGGCTCCGGGGCCGCACATGGTGATGCGCCCGTCCTCGATCACCTGACGCAACTCGCCAGCGTCCAGTTGCTCGATGGCGTCCAGAGCCTGCCTGTCCTTGCGTATGGCGCTTTCGTGGCTTTCGTAGTGAGTGAAATCCGTGCTGGCGATCAGCACCACATTCTTGCCTTCGACGGCAGCGCCGATCGCCTCCCCGATCTCCAGGCATGCGTCAAAATGCGCATCGCGCAGAACGATGGGGACCAGGCGAAAGCGCTCGCCATAGACGTACTGGAGAAAAGGCACCTGAACCTCTATAGAATGTTCGGCCAGGTGGGCCAGGCTATCGCGCCTTGCCAGGGACGTGCGCACTGCTATTTCCTGCGCCACTTCCTCGTCGATATCGACGTCGCCAAGCGGCGTCTGCCAAGCGCCTGACGGCGCGATGGCAATCGGGGCACCCAATCCCCGATGGTTCGGCCCCACGATAACGACGACATCCGGACGGCCGTCGCTCGCCAGGGCGGCAAAGGCGTGCGCAGCAACCGGGCCAGAGTAGGCATAACCAGCGTGAGGGGTGATGAGCCCGAGAATCTGGCGGGGGCCATCCTCCTTCAGCGAAGACAAGGCGGGCGGCCCCAAAGGATGTGTGAAGCACACATCGATCTGTTCGTGGAGCGCCTGTGCCGAGTCCGGATAGAACAGCCCGGCCACTGCCGGCCGCCGCACGCTTCCGCTATCCACAGAATTTGCCCCCCTTCTTTAGGAACCAAACGCTGGGCCCGCGCACGAGGTAATAGTATATCTGCCGCCGAGCAGTGTCAAGCCCGAGCGGGGTTTTAGGGGCCAGGGGCTGGTGGCGGATCTACCCGTAGCCGCAACCTTCAGAGTGCGCGTGCCGTGGCGAGGCCGTCTTCGCGCCGGCCTGGTACAGCAAGGGCGCTCGTCCTGCTCTGCGGGACGGCTATAAGTGGAGGCGTCCATGCCGTGGCCGTCACGCGAGAGAACGATTTCTTGACATAAAGCGCCCGCATGTGCTAGACTACAGATAGACGGACATACCGTTTCTAGTGACCTTGGGCAGAATGACCCGCTGGGGTACAACGGTGCCGCAGGGGACGCGTGCCTCGTAGCGTTGAAGCAGCGTGGCGGGGCAAGCTAGGACGGAGACATATCCCAACCTGTCTGTTCTGCCAAACGGAGAATTCAGATTGGAAGGGGGTGGAGGAGAATGTCGCCTGAGAAGGAAATGACGGTCCGAGAAGCGGGCAAGAAGGGCGGCGAGACCGTAAAGAAGAAGTACGGTCCCGAGTTCTACACCAGGATCGGCCGAAAAGGCGGAGAGACCGT
>JACQUC010000146.1 GCA_016210495.1 Chloroflexota bacterium | reverse complement strand
GGCCATGGTACGCCAGGTCCTGGATCGCTTTGGCGCCATCGACATCCTCGTCAACAGCGCGGGCCGCAACGTCCTCAAGAGCATCGTCGACCACACCGTTGACGACTGGGACAAGGTGCTGAACACCAACCTCCGATCGTGCTTCTTGTCCTGCCGCGCCGTGGGGCCGCACATGATCCAGCGCCGCCGGGGCAAAATCATCAACATCGCCTCCACGGCCAGCGTTTACGGCGTTCCCAACTTCATCTCGTACGTCGCCAGTAAGGCCGGCCTCGCGGGCTTTACCCGGGCTCTCGCCACCGAATGGGGGCCGTATGGCATCAACGTCAACGCCATCGCTCCTTCCTACACGGAGACCGATTTCACGCGTAACTACCTGCAAAGTGAGGAGAACGTCAAGGAGATACTCGTCCGGACACCCCTCCGGCGTGTGGCGCAGCCGGACGACCTGATCGGTGCCGCCCTGTATCTTGCCTCGCCGGCTTCGGACTATGTAACCGGACACACACTGTTCGTGGACGGTGGCTGGACGATTGCGTAGGTGCTCTAGTGCATCGTCAAGCAACACATGCGGCTACGTCTCGTAGGGGCAACCCTGCGTGGTTGCCCTGTCGCTGCCAGGCCAAGAGGATCATTTCCGACGATGCTCTCTGCTAGCGCACTGGGTTCCTTAGCAGTTGAGTTGGCCGCTAGCGATCAGTCTACCGGTCCTCTCTCCTTTCGCGAAAGGAGAGAGGACCGGCTTGCCTAGACGCCACTTGCTTGCCACTCGGTCAGCCGTCCTGTCCCCTCTCCCTGTGGGAGAGGGTTAGGGTGAGGGCACTGTGGGGCCTTGATTCATCAAGGCTCTATGCCTTTCTGAACCCGTTCCCCTGCCCCACCAGCCCATATGGCTGGATGACAACTTTTCGCTCCGGATCGCTCACCGCATAACCAAGCCGGTGCGCCTCGACTCCGTGCTTCCGCGCGATACCAATCACCTGATCAACTTCCTCGGCCGGCACCGTGACGCAGAGACCGATCCCCATATTGAACACCCTGAACGCCTCCTCGTCGGTCACCTGGCCCAGTCGCTGAATCACCTTGAACACGGGCTGCGGCTCCGGGAATTGCTCGACCACATAACCTACCTCGGCCTTGACGCGCAGTAGATTCAACATGCCGTCGCCCGTGATATGCGAGAGCGCTTTGACGTGAAGTCCGGAGTGCAGCATCTCCATCACTTCGGTCACGTAGATTCGTGTCGGCTCCAGCAGCTCCTCACCAACCGTCCGACCGAGCTCGGGCACGAACCTGTCGATGGCGTAGCCCGCTTTCTTGAACAGCACTTCGCGAGCGAGGGTCAGACCGTTGCTATGAACTCCGCTGCTCCGCAGCCCCACCACCGCGTCGCCTTCTCTCACTTCTCGCCCGATGATGATTCGGTCCAGGGGCACCAGGCCCACGCACGTGCCCACCAGATCGAAGCCATAGCCCTCGCGCTCCCCGCGAACGATCTCCTTGATCTGTGCTATCTCGCCCGCCGGGATGTTGACTTTCGCCAGCTCGGCGCCCTTGTACAGGCCCTTGCCAATCTGCTCCAGTAAATCCGGGCGCGCTTCCTGCACGGCGATGCAATCGACCAGCGATACCGGCTCGGCCCCAACGCACAGCACGTCGTTCACGTTCATCGCTACGCAGTCGATCCCCACTGTATCGTAGCGGTTCATCATTTGCGCCACGAGCAGCTTCGTTCCCACGCCGTCGGTAGAGATCGCCAGCCCCATACCGTGACCAATGTCCACGACATTGGCAAAATAGCCGATCGGGAGCTGCACCGCGCCGATGCCGGTTCGCAAGGCCAGGCTCTTCTCAACCCATTTGAGCAGCCCCTTCAGCGCCGATTCCTCGCTCTCGGCGTCCACCCCCGCCCCCGCGTATGTTGCCCCTGTTGTGCGATCCTCGTCACTCTTCGCGTTGTCCGTCAACGATCCCTACCTCACCTAATAGTTCGCCTTATAATGTAGGCTAATCTCCTGCACACTGGTGGGGCTGCACTGGTCCGTGAAGCGTACGGTTGAGATCGGCGAAAGCGCCGCGCCCGTTGTGGGGTGTACTATCTGGACGTGCCATACACCGCCCCTCACACCTTCTCCGATAAACCTTTCCCACGATCCAGCGCCGCGATCCATGCCGACCACCAACAGTACCTCGTTGCCCCAGTCGTTCCAGGTCTTCACGAGCTCGCCGTTGACCGGGTTCCCGCCTATGTCTCTCAGATCGCCCCTGAGGATCGTGGCGCTGCAGTTCGGCGCGGTGGCGATCCAGTCCTCACGATACTTCAGCGTCACCGGCGACGAAGCCGTGATCGTCATCCCCGGATGCCTGAGCATCCAGGCCGCCACATCGGTCTCGCTTGTGCTCTGCAATCTGAGCAAATCCCCTGCCAGGTATCCAACTTTCACCGCGTCCTCGCCAATGGAGGCCATTACTACCGGCCCGTTGTTGTAGGTGGCGAAAACGGCCCGCTGTAGCCGCAACACCCGAATCCAGCCCATCGTCTTGGGGCGACCTCCGGGCAAGCCGAAGAAGGTCGTCGGGTCGGCGCCACTATTGAAGTAGGCCTCTTTGAAATCGGCGTAGTTGGGATCGTCCAACCAGCTCAGTCGTTCGCTCCTGGCTCTCGCGAAATCGCCACCCGAGCTATCCGGCTCCCATCGGGCGTAACCTAGCCTTTCCAGTAGCGGGTCCAGTTGCGCACCGTGCATATCGTCCATAAGGTTGGTCAACCTCGCCGACTTGCTGGCAGGATCCCATTGCAGCGCGCCGTTCTGAAAGGCCTGGTAAGTGTAAGCATCATTGGCTCCTTCCTTGTAGCGACGCGAGATAGGATAGCCCAGTCGGCTGGGCCCGCCCAGCGCCAGGTAGCCATCGTACATTCTTATCTCGTTGCCCTGGGCGTCGAGTCCACCGTTGACTACGGCAAAGCCGGCGTCCGCGGCGCTGCCCCGGCCGTTGGTTTGCGTGTAGAACCGGCCGCCGGGAATGTCGAAGTCGGCCTGGTTTGGATCTCGCTGGACGGCCGCGCCGGGTACGGCCACGGGAGGAATGGTCACCACGACCTCGGGAGATATCCCGGTGCCGCGCGACGGGTTCTGCCAGAAGGCCTGTGCGCGAAACACCCCCGCGCTCCCCCGTGGCATGGAAACCTTGTAGTAGAACGGGCCTTGAATCGCGTCGGCCGGAATCTTGGAATTGAACCAGGAGATCTCCTGACCCTCCAGTTTGCCCGGGTGCTCGTTAGTCGTGCCGGTCCAGGAGCCGAGAACCGTAGCATTGGGTGGTATCGAGCCAGCCGTTCGCAGTGGATCGACGTCCGAGGACGTCCTGTTTCGCACGACGATGCCAATCGTGACGATTTCCCCTCCGCTCGCATCGACCGTCACCTCGACCGCAACCGGCCCTTCCTGGGCCTCCGCAACCGTGCCAACCGTCCCGTTCATAGCCGGGAGCAAAAAGAACGACGCAACAAGGGCAATCCTCGATACCTTGGTCGCCAGTCCAGCAAGCATACTTCTCTCCTTCCTCCCGTCGGGGAACGCTAAATCTCTGTCAGTATATCGAGCACTCAACACAACGTCAATCCCCTCGTCCCGCGCAGTGTGCGGCCTATCGCAGAAACGTAGGGGCGTCCCGAAACGGGACCCCGCGAGGCGGGAGACGTCCGCTGTCCGCCCAGGGGTGGGGTGGCGAGGAGGCATTTCCCCGATCCCGCGTACACTACCCCGCGCCGAAGGCCATTGACATCCCCCCACACAAGTATAGAATAGGCAACGCTGCCAGGAAAGCCCGAGGTGTCTTGCTTGGACGAAACGATAGCCAAAGAAAGAATCCTTTCTCCCAACTATGTACTAAGTTGTGCCGCATCCTTCGCATCGTTCGGTAACTTCTACCTGCTTTTGGCCACGATGCCCGTTTTTGTTCTGGCCGTAGGCGGGCGCGAATCCGACGTCGGGCTCACTATGGGCATCTTCTCGTTCACGTCCATGGCAGTGCGGCCTTTCGTCAGCAAGGCCACGTATGGTGTCGGCACGTATGGTGTCGGAATGAAATGGCTCATGATCGGCGGCGCAGCGGCAATGTCGGCCTCGTCGGCCTCGTACGTCTTGGCGCAGACCGTGCCCGTCCTCTTTGCCATTCGCTTGCTGCAGGGAATCGGTTGGGGAGTCATCAGCACAGCCTGCCTGGCGCTCGTCGCCAGCATCTCGCCGGCCAGTCGGCGCGGCGAGGCGATGGGCCTATACGGCATGTTCGGCAGCATAGCCATGGCCGTCGGGCCGGCGCTCGGCATTTTCCTCGCCTCGAGTTACGGCTTTACCGCCGTATTTCTTTCCTCGGCCGCGGTGGCTTGCCTCGCCCTGGCGACCTCACTCGCTGTCGTAGATCCGGCCCCTCGCGCTCTACCCTCCGGGGCAAAACCTAAGCCTGCTTCTGTCTTTCACACCAGGTTGCTGGTTCCCTCTCTCATCGTTTTCATTACCGGCGTCACTTACTCGGCTCTTGTCTACTTTCTGCCTCTCGTGGCCACCGGCCAGGGCATAGACAATCCCGGCCTGTTCTTCACCATCTACGCCATCGTGGTCGTCGTCTTTCGTGGTCCGCTGGGACGGGCTTCGGATATCTGGGGACGGGTAGCGGTTATTGCGCCGGGACTGGTGGCTGGGGCGATGGGTCTGGCGCTCATTTCCCAGTCCGTTACCCTCCCAACCCTACTCGCAGTAGCCTTTCTTTACGGCTTCCACTTCGCCGCCGTACAGCCAACGCTCATGGCCTGGTCCATTGATCGAGTGGGGTCGAGCGAAAGCGGCGCCGCGGCAGGCGCCTTCGCTCTGTCTATGGACCTGGGTATCAGCGTGGGTGGCTTCTTCTGGGGGTTCGTCGCCCAGTCCGCCGGTTTCGGCAACATGTACCTGGCCGCGGCTACCCTTCACATCATCGCCCTCGGCATTCTCCTGGTCGGGCGGCGCAGATAACAACAAGTGCCTCTAGACGAAGCCTATCAGATTGCCGGAGGTGAAGCTGCATCGCGACCCAGAACGGATTGGTTCAGATACCAAACTGGCGCTAT
Organism: Chloroflexota bacterium; assembly: GCA_016210495.1. The sequence goes on along the minus strand of JACQUC010000146.1, from coordinate 42,003 downwards.
CTCCTGCCCAGCGGCCTGAAGCGGTTGCTTTAGCGCCGCGACGCCAGCGCTGCCGAGATGCTTCCCAACTGCAATTCTGGGCGCATCTGAGCCTGATCGGCATACGCACTTCGTACGCTTGCACGAGAGAACTTTGGGCGAACGTCCTGTCCCCTCTCCCTCTGGGCGAGGGTTAGGGCACCTGAGGTCCGCCTGAGGCGGACCTCAGGCAGGTGAGGGTCGCACGCTAGGCAGCAACAAGTTGTCTTAGCTTAATGCCCATGGGCAGGCTTCAACCTGCCCCATGGCCCTGCCATCTCTCTAGCTCTACCTACTGAGGTTCCTTGGCCAGGTCGCCAGCTTTGCCTCGACGCTTATGGTCTTGCCGTCCCGCAACACGTCCAGCTTGACCGTGTCTCCTACCTTCTTGTTGGCGTCGATGTACTGCGAAATCTGCTCGACCTTGGACACCTTCATCCCGTCGATCGCCGTGATGATGTCGCCGGCTCCGCCAGCCTGAGGACGCAGCAACCCACGTTGCGTCAGCCCCGCCCCCTTCAGGCCTGCCTTGGCCGCCGGACTATTGGCCAGCGTCTGAACCACGTGTACTCCCTCGTTGACGGGCAGGCCAAGTTCTTCGGCCAGCTTCGGCGTGATCGCCTGGCCGGATATGCCCAGCCACGGATGGCTTACTTCGCCACCGCTCAACATGTCCGGGACAAAGCGCTTGGCGGTGTTTATCGGAATGGCAAAGCCTATGCCTACAGATCCTCTCACCGGGCTCTCGATGGCCGTGTTGATGCCAATCACCTGCCCGCTCGCGTTCAGTAGGGGTCCCCCGGAGTTGCCGGGATTGATGGCCGCGTCCGTCTGAATCATATTGCTGATCGTTCGTCCGCTTTGCGAAGGCCAGTTTCGTCCGGTGGAGCTTACCACGCCCACCGTCACCGTGCTCTGCAGCCCGAACGGGTTGCCGATGGCGATGGCCATCTCGCCTACTCTCAGTTTGTCGGAATCTCCCAAAGCAGCCACCGTCAGCTTCTCCTTGGGCACATCTATCTTCACAATGGCCAGATCGTTTCCAGGATCGGTGCCGACCACATCACCCGTGACCGTCGTGCCATCCGCTAGCTTAACTTCCAGACTTTCCGCGCCCGCCACCACGTGATTGTTGGTCAAAATATGGCCTTGGTCGTCGATGATCACGCCGGAACCGGCGCCCTCTCTCGGTATCGGCACGTCGTCGAACAAAGCGTCCTGTTGTCTACCCACGTTGGTGATGTTGACCACCGCTAGGCTGACTCGTTCGTAAACCGACACAACCGCGTCGTCATTGAAAAGGGCCGCCCGGCCCAGGCTAGAAACCAAAGCCGGAGCGCTCGGGGCGACATTGGCCGCTGCTATCGGCTGAAATCGCAAATATCCCAGCACCACCATCGCGCCAAGCAGCACCCCCAGGCTCATTATCAACGTGTTCTTGATCAACCTCATATACGTTCTACCTCCACCGAAACTGCATCTGCTCGCGGCGCCTGCCGTCGAAACAGGCGCACGTCTTTGCTACCCTAATCCTATGCGGGTTCTGCTAACAGGCCATTGTGTCACGGTTAAAAGAATGTAAAATCCTACAAAGCTCACGAGCGGCTTAGCGGTAATGTGACCACAAACTCCGTGCCTTCTTCGGGCGAGCTCTTTACCTCGACAGTTCCACCATGCGCCAAAACGATCTCCTTCGCGATGGCCAGCCCAAGGCCACTGCCGTCGCTCGATTTCACCCGAGATTTGTCCACCTGGTAGAACCTCTCGAAAACCTTGTCGAGGTCCTCTGGTGGAATCGTCGATCCCGTGTTATGGACCCGGATTCGCGCCCCCGTGGCTGCGCCCTGGCCGCCCCCGTTGGCGCCATTCACAGTGCTATGCTGGCGGCCCGCCGAGTTAGCCGGCACCGGATCGGCTACGACCGTGACCTTGCCGCCCGCGGGGGTGTACTTCACCGCATTATCCAGCAGATTATTGAAAACCTGCTCCAGCTTGTAGGCGTCGCCGCGCACCGAAGGCGCGCGTGCCGCTTCTAACGACAGCGTCACACCGCATTCCGAGGCGCGCCGCTCGAACTTGCGCAAGCACGCCCGCAACTGGTTATCCAAATCGACGTGTTGGCTTTCTATCTTGATCTGACCCGACTCTATCTTCGAAAGGTACAGCAGGTCCTCCACCAGATGCCGCATTCGCTCCGCCTCTCCATTGATGATCTCCCCTGCTTCGAGGTACCCGGCGGCATCGTTGATCGTGCCGTCGACCATCGCCTGCGAGAAGCCTTGGATAGAAGTCAACGGCGTCTTCAACTCGTGAGACACATTGGCCAGAAAGTCGCGAAGCGTACGGTGCGAAAGCGAAACCTGGCTTGCCATGCCGTTAAACGCCGAAGCCAGGCGCCCTATTTCGTCCCGGCCACGTATAGGAATGTTCTGCTCGTAGTTGCCCTGCGCCATTTCCTCTGACGCTCGCGTAATCTGCGCCAGCGGACGCGAGATCGACCGCGAAAGCAGCAAGGCAATCCCAACCGACACGATAAGGGAGACGAATGCCGCGATCGAGAGGCTCGGCGCAAGCTCTAGCCACGCGGACGTGACGCTTTGCTGCGGCACCGCCAGCACGACCGAATACGATGGGGCACGGCTCACAAATCGCTCGGGAAACTGCGAGGACGCCCGTGGCGAGGTCACCACCAGAAACAGGTTGTGCGGACCCTGGTAAGCAGCAAAGTTGGCTGTGCGGCGGCTTCGCCAGTAAGGTTGGTCCGGCAGCTCAACCTGCAGGCCCTCGAGCTCCCCATGTGTATCCTCGATGATCGTCCCCTGCGGGTCCACCAACAGCACCCGCACGTTCATCTCTCGCGCTTGCTCTGCCAGGAAGAAAGCAATCTGTTCGGGTGAGGCACCCAGCCGCTCCAGCATCCGCACCTGCAGCGAGACCGGTACCGCCAGGTCCACAAGCTGATTGAGCTTTAGCTGCGTCTGATAGTCGCGGAGCATGAACACAAACGCCGAGCTCGCTAGCAAAAGGCATATGAAGATCACGAGCACGAAAGCCGCGACCAGCTTCGAACGCAGACTCGGCAACACCGCCTACTCCTCGCCTGGCTTCGGCACAACCAGCTTGTATCCGACTCCCCACACGGTTTTTATTCGGGCCGACGAACCGCCAAGTTTTTCCCTGAGCCAGGTGATGTGAACGTCTATTGTTCGACTATCGCCTAGATAGTCGTATCCCCAAACCATCTCCAGCAGCTTCTCGCGCGTAAAGACTATGCCTGGATTTACCGCGAAGGCGGCGAGTAGGTCGAATTCCTTCGCGCGAAGCTCTACTGCCCGTCCGTCGACGGTGACTTCCCTCTTGTCCAGGTCCATTCGCAGATTCCCCAGATCGAGAACCCTGCTCTGCTCCTGTCCGGTGTTGTATCGCCTCAGCACCGCCTTGACCCTGGCGACCAGCTCGCGCGGGTTGAATGGCTTCGTCACGTAGTCGTCGGCGCCAAGCTCGAGACCGACAATCTTCTCCACGTCGTCGCTGCGCGCCGTGAGGATGATTATGGGCACCTCGCTCTCTTTGCGCAGGCGTCGACACACCTCCCAGCCGTCCATTTCCGGCAGCATCAAGTCCAGCACGATCAAACTGGGATTGCTTGTTCTTGCCTTCTCCAGCGCTTCTTTGCCGTCGAAAGCGGCTTCCACGTTATAACCTTCTCGTGTCAGGTACAGCTTAGCCAATTGCACGATATTCTTTTCGTCGTCAACCACCATGATGGTAGGTGCTGCGCTCACTCCTGGACCCCGCTTCCTATACTGTTTCTGGTGCGAATAGATCAACGTAGGGGCGAGGTCTCCTCGCCCCGGGCTGGCGTGGCGCTTTGCCCCAGTTTCGCACCAAAAACCATGCTACGTCCTACCCCATCTTAGTATAGCCAAAACGATCCCTTTCGCCAAATTCCCATGTAACCGTTCACGACAGGGTCTAACCACGGAGACACAGAGGCACGGAGAAGCGCGGAGAATTTGAAAACGGCAAAAGGGAAAAGAGGTCAAGAAGCGAACGGATCTATCTGCCGTCTTACCCTTATCCGTCTCTGTGCCTCCGTGTCTCCGTGGTGAACGTTTTCCCATATTCAATTGTTAGTCCGAAATGCTAACTGCCAATTTGACATTTGTTAAAATATGATTAAATGCCGTGCTAAGGTGCCGGGGTAGGCGTGTGACTTTTGTCACAGACTTGCCGGGCAGGCGGCTGTACACTGGGATAACTTCAGCACCCATCGGGAGGATACTGTGCGGGCATTTCTTGGCATCGACGTCGGCTCTGTAACAACCAAATTCGCCCTGATAGACGACGACTGCAACCTTGTCTATTCGACCTACGTTCGGACCCAGGGCAAGCCGTTGTCCGTGGTGCAGGAAGGCCTCAAAGAGATGTCTCGTTCCGTGCCGGGCGTGACCGAGATCGCTGGCGTAGGAACGACGGGCAGCGGGCGGCAACTGGCCGCCGCCGTCGTCGGAGCCGATGTAGTCAAAAACGAGATCACTGCCCACGCCGTTGGCGCCTCTCACTTCGTTCCAAACGTTCAGACTATCCTCGAAATCGGCGGCCAGGACTCCAAGCTGATCATCATTCGCGATGCCATCGTCGTGGATTTTGCTATGAACACCGTGTGCGCCGCCGGCACGGGCGCCTTCCTCGACCAGCAGGCCTCACGACTCAACCTTCCCATCAGCCAGTTCGGCGAAATGGCCTTGAAGTCTGCCTCTCCCGTGCGCATCGCCGGTCGCTGTACCGTGTTTGCCGAGTCGGACATGATTCACAAACAGCAGATGGGGCATCGAATCGAAGATATCCTCTGGGGGCTGTGCGAGGCCATGGCCCGTAACTACTTGAACAACCTCGGGCTGGGCAAGGAGATACTGCCTCCCGTGGCCTTCCAGGGCGGCGTCGCGTTCAACCAGGGCATCGTTCGCGCCTTCGAGGAGCAGCTCAAGACCGAGATCATCGTCCCCCCGCACCATCAAGTCATGGGTGCCGTGGGCGCTGCCCTCCTCGCCTACGAAAACCACTCCTACAACGGGCATCGGCCCAGCGCCTTCAAGGGCCATGAGACCGCCGACCTTGCGTACAGCAGCTCGTCGTTCGAGTGCAGGGCCTGCTCCAATATCTGCGAGATAGTGCAGATCAAAGCCGGCCGTGAGGTCATCGCCCGCTGGGGCGGGCGGTGCAATAAGTGGGAATCGTAGCCTGCTTCTAGTCGGCAAGCGTAGGGGCGGACGTCTCTGTCCGCCCGGGGTGGGGCGGGGTGGCCTCTGCCGGCACTCCGCACCGTAACCAGGCTTGTTGCTCACACCTCTGCCTCCTGCTATAATTACGCTCGCCAAGCCGCCACAAATGCACCGGCGGTATTCCATACGCGCAAGGAGGCACCAGAAATGCCCATCACCAAGCATCCCCAGAACCACGGCTTGCCCTGGGAAGACTCGTTCTTCTTCACTCAGGCGCTCAAAGTTGGCGATACCATCTACATCTCCGGCCAATTCAGCCACGACGACGATGGCACCTTCGTGGGCACCGGCGATGTCGAGGCGCAGATCCGGCAGACCTACGAGAACATCAAGAAGCTTCTCGCCAAGCACGGTGCCACCATCGACAACGTCGTCGAGGAGGTGGTCTTCGTCACCGACGCAAAAGCCGCCTTCCAGATCGTGGCCGACGTGCGCAAAGAAGTCTACGCCGGTCTCATCCCTCCCGCCAATACCCTGGTTCAGGTAGGACGCCTTTCTCTAGGCAGGCAGCTCGTAGAGATCAAGTGCGTCGCCAGGATCTGAGCAAGGCCAGTCTAATTTCGACCTGCTCACGCTCGCCAGAGCGCGCCCCATCGTAGGGGCAACCCTGCGTGGTTGCCCTCTGTCTGTCTCACCACAAACTGTGCCAATCCCCTCTCCCTTCGCAAAGGGAGAGGGTGAGGGTCCCCCTCATACTTGCCACAGATCTAACCCCTGCCATTCCACTGTCCCCCCCCACCCCTGGTACGCTACTTGCAACTACGTGTAACAATATGAGAAAGATCCTTATCGAGCAAATACATGCCGCTCCGGTCTCCGAGCACCTTGTTGAGATCGTCGAGCGGAAAGGCATCGGCCATCCCGACTACATCTGCGATGCCATTATGGAGCAGGTGTCCTTGGCCTTGGGCCGCGAGTACAGGCGGCGGTGCGGCGCCGCCGTGCACTACAACATCGACAAAGGACTACTGGTGGCTGGCCGCGCTCGACGCAAGTTCGGTGGTGGAGAGCTACTGGAGCCGATCCGGATCATCTTCGGGGACCGCGCCACGTACTCGGTCGACGGCCAGCGTGTGCCTGTCGATACCATTGCCATCGATCAGGCGAAGGAATGGCTGAAGAAGAACCTGCGCTTCGTCGACCCATCCAAGCACGTGCAGTATCAGGTCGAGATCAAGCCCGGCGCCCCTGAATTGGCGAGCATTTTTCAGCCCAGAGGCGCCTCGCGCCTTCTCGCCGCCAACGACACCTCCGCCGCCGTAGGATACGCACCGCTCAGTCCCACCGAAAAGATTGTTTTGGCTACGGAAAGATTCCTGAACTCGCCCGCGTTCAAGCGTGATTTCCCGGAAACAGGCGAAGACGTAAAGGTAATGGGCTTCCGCGAAGAAGGCCTGCTGGTGCTTACGGTAGCAATGCCGCTGATCGACCGCTTCGTCGACAGCGCGGCCACCTATTTCAAGAGGAAGGCCGAGATACAGAAGGCGCTAGAGGAGTTCGTCAACGCTCAGAAGTTGACCCTTACAGACGTTCACGTGCACTTCGACACCCTCGACGACCCAGCGCGCGGTATGGAGGGGATGTATCTATCCGTCCTCGGCACTTCTGCCGAGGATGCTGATTCCGGCGAGGTTGGGCGTGGCAATCGCGTCAACGGCGTCATCGCCCTCAATCGGCCCGCCAGCGCCGAGGCTGCCGCCGGCAAGAATGCCGTCAGCCACGTGGGCAAAATCTACAACGTCCTGTCCCACAAGATCGCCAACGAGATCTACACGCAAGTCCCTGGTATCAGGGAGGTCTACGTCTGGCTTTGCAGCCAGATTGGAGCACCCATCGATCAGCCCATCGTCGCATCCGCCCAGCTTATCCTTGAGCCTGGCGTGGACCTTCCATTGGTTTCCCGCCGCGTCACCGACACCATCGACCGCGAGCTCACCGACATCGGCAGGTTCGTCGAAGACCTGTCCGAAGGGCTGTATCCGGTAGTCTGAGCCCGTAGAGAGCGAGCCTGGATGAAGCCGCTACCCGCATCCTTCTGCCATGGCCTATTCCGGACCTGTGCTAGTCAGCCACACCCTTGGCAGTGTACCACCAAGGGTGAAAACTCAGCCGCGTTCACCACGAAGAACAAAAAGGACACGAAGTTTTCCTCACAATTCCTCTTTGCGCTCTTTGCGTCCTTTGCGGTTCACCTATCTTCGTACTAGACCGACTGAGCCTCGCTTGCTACCATCATCACTCGCCTGGTGAGAACGAGGCTGAGGACAACGGAAACCAGCATCAGTGGCACCGCAATGGCCGCGCCCCGGTTGAAAAAGCCCTGGTCCATCCAGACGTTCCACAGCCTTATTGCCACTGTGTGATTGTCTACGGTGTAGAGCATAATCGGTATGGTGACATCCCGCAGGGCGTGAATGAACACCCAGAACCAGCCGCCGATAAAAGCAGGCCAGACCAGGGGCAACACCACTCGGGTCATAGTGGACCAAAAGCCAGCACCACTGGTCTCCGAGGCTTCCTCCAGCTCCTGATGGATTTGCAGGTAGCCCGCGTTCATCACCCGAGCGCCATAGGCCAGAAAGCGGGTCGTCGAGCCCAGCATGATGATCCAGATCGACCCATAGATGGGGAGAGGGAAGCGAATGTACCAGAAAACGAGGGCCAGGCCAATCACTATGCTGGGCATGGCCACGCCCAGGATTGTTAGCCGATCCGGAAGCCAGTGCGCAAAGAACCGGGTGCGAATCGCCAGCCACGATATCAGCAGCGCTAACACCATGGTGCCTGTGGCGCTGCCTGCGCTGATAACCACGGTATTCCATATCGAGCGCAGCATATCCGGCATCTGGGCAACATACTTGTAGGAGTCCAGGGTGGCCGAGCTCAGGGACAGCGGGGTATACAGAATGCCCAGGCTGGCCCACAGCAGCACCAGGAAGGGCAGCACAGCTGTCAGCAGGGCATAGAGCCCAATGGCGCTGACAAAGACCGCCTGCCATCCCCTGGATAGCACTATGCGCCGGGGCCGATAGCCTTTGCCTGTTACCACGGCAAATCGCTCCTGCTTCTTTGCCAGCCGGTGGTACCAGTACACCAGGGCCCCTGATATCAGCACTGTCACAGCCGAATAGCTACTGACCAGGCCAAAGTTCGGCAGCCCAACGGTGGTGTGGACAGCCGAATAGATCAGAGTGCTAAACACGAAAATCCGTTCAGGCATACCAAGCACTGCCGGCACTTCGAAGGACTCGACGATGAGCGTTGCAAGATATATCCCCACCGCCAGCACGGCCGGACGCAGCAGCGGCCCGGTGACCCGGCGAAGAGTGGTCCAAGCGGAGGCCCCACTGGTAGAGCTGGCCTCCTCCAGCGCCGGGTCCAACCGGGTCATAACAGCCGCCACCAGAATGTAGGCCGAGGCCACCATCTTGAGCCCGCTGACCACCCCCATCCCAACTAAGGAGTAAATATTGAGTGGTCCGCCCCCACCCGGCCCGAACACAGCCCTCAGCGCCAGGTTCAAGACGCCGTTAGTGGGATTGGCCAACAGTGCCCAGGCCATAGCCTCCACAAGAATGGGCACCCCTATAGGGGCCACCGCTAGCAAAACCAGGACAGGGCGCGCAGGGGCATTGGTCCGCTCTATGAACCAGGCGAAGGCCACCGCCAGCCCCAGGCTCAGCACCAAGGCTATGGAGCCATAGGCGAAGGTGTTCCACAGCAGGCGATACGTGAGACTTGAGGTGAACACACGTTCGTAATTGGCCAGGGTGAAAGTGGTCGCCTCGAAGGGGAGCTGTTCCCCGGTGGCTCGAAAGCTGCTAAAGACCAGCATCAACAGGGGCACAACTACCAGATAGACCACGAACGCCCCTGCTACAACCCCCACGACCCCTTTCCAGGGAATGCTAACTCGATGGAAGCGGGCCGGTCCCGCCCGTATTAACCGTTCAGCCACAGTGCACCCCAGCCTGAGGCACAAAACTCGACTATCGAGGCACTAATCCCAGCATCGGGGGGTAGTCCTCCCGCACCTTGGCATCCAGCTTAGCGCTTTCCATTGTATCCAGGAGAAACATCTTAATCTTCAGGTCACACAAGAGCTTCGCCGTGGGGGAGTCTGTACACTGCGCTGTCGGTTCCAGTCCGCCCTTTGCGAGAGCCTCTTTGGCCTCTTTGGTAGCCAGCCAGGCCATAAGAAGCCGGGCGGCATTGGGATGGGGCGCGCCTTTGAGCACGGACGCTACGCTAACCATGGTGGTCTGAGGGCTCACCGGGGCAATGGCCAGGGGAGCGCCACGTGCCCTCTCACCCAGGACACCGCTCGCGATACCCATTCCAACTGAGGCCTCTCCTCTCACTACTTTGTCGATCAGCAATGAAGAATCTGTGAAGGGAATGAGCTTCTGATTCGCCAGCTTGTTCACGTATTCCAAGGCCCCCTTCTCTCCCCAGGCTAGAGGCCAGGCCGCCATGAATGGACCGCCCAGGCGGAAGGCGATCTTCCCTGTCCACTTGGGGGCCAGCAAATCTTCCCAGGATTTGGGAATGTCGTTCGGGGATACGAGCTTGTCGTTGTAGAAGACAATCCAGGGGATGTCTTCTATCTTGATGGCCCGCCCCTCCAGGAGAACAGCTTTCGGGTCAGCCACAGAAACCCCCGTCCAATCCGTAGGCTCGAGCAAGCCCCTCTCCAGCAGCGGCATTAAAGCGCCAACGCTCCCCCGGTGTACGTCTATGGTGACGGCCTTGGCGGCAACTTCGCTGATAATTCGGGGCGCCGCACGCGTTGCCGACACGTCCAGGATCTTCAAATTGACTTGAGGAAACCTTTTCTTGAACGTGTCGATAAGGGGATCGTACAGCGTCCCCTGGGGAACCAGGTTGAAGACAACCTCTCCCTCCTTCTTGGCCAGCTCGTAAAGCTGCGCCACGCGGTCCGGGGCAGGGACGGCAGCGGTGGTAGCCTTTGGCGCGGCAGCAGGTGTAGGGGCCGTCACAGGCGCGGAAGCCGCCTTTGACGCGGCAGCAGGCGTAGGGGCTGTCACGGGCGCGGGAGCCGCCTGTGACGCGGCAGTAGGGGCAGGGGCTGTCACGGGCGCGGGAGTCGCCTGGCACGCAGCCATCCAGACAACGATAACGGTTGCCAAGAAACACAGTCCAAGTGGCTTGAGTTTCCCTCTCATTATCCTACCTCCTTTTACTACCTGGAGACCTTATTCAGGCCTCGTTCGGATTGTTGACCTAAGCCTCACGCTCCTCAAAGACCTTTTTGGCTAGTGTTAGCGCCGAGTGCATCAGAGGGAATCCTGCGTAAATAGCGGATTGGATAATGGCCTCGGTAATCTCTTGCCGTGTCCAGCCTACATTCAGCGCGCAGTGGATGCGCGTTTCAACTTCGCGGGCACGGCCCAGAACGGTAAGCATAACGAGGATGAGGAGTTCCCGAGTCTTCGCGTCAAGGCCAGGCCGACTCAAGATTTCACCGTGGACGAACTCCACAACTATCCGGTGGAGATCTGGGTCGACCTGCTCGTAAAGGCTTGGCCTGTAGTACCTTTCGCCCCAAGTTCTGCGTTGCTGTTCGATGCCGCGTTTGAACAACTCCGACCTTTCAGTGTCTTCCATACTTCCTCCCGTTCAGCTTCAGCTTAGGAAATCTGTCGCCCTATTACGGAATGTCCCCAAATCAAGCCCTGGGATGGGCGGCGGCCTGGGAACGTTGAGCCGGGAGCGCAGGCGTCTCGCCTGCCCGTCCCCTCGCGGGCGAGACGCCCGCACCCCCAGATTCCTCCCCGCCAATTATGACCAAGCCTCACTTAGTTTAGTTAGTTTCTGGTACAGAATAGAACAGCGTAGGGGCGAGGTTACCTCGCCCCGGGGTTGGGTAGTCGCATCGCCGCCATTCCGCACCAAGAACCAGTTAGTCTTCAGCCGTAACGATCCTGCGCGTGACTCTTCGAGACTGGCAGTAGGTTGGGATGAATGCCGAGTTCTTGCCCGGCCCACCCGCGACGACGATGATGAGATCGTCCGGCTTTTCCAGGATCGGGATCATGGTGGCCGGATTGTCGACGTCGAACTTCTTGGCCCACCGATGCCTACCATCTTTCTCGATGAAGGCTCGAGCGAACTTCGTGATGGGCACCCTGGCGTTGTGCCAAACGTACTCGCGTATGTCGTCCTTGGTAAAGCCATCGGCTGCGATCGTCGCCGCGTGCTCAGGCCCTAACACTAACACCTGGTCCCCATACTGGTTCTTGTTTACGCTGTCAGGAATAGCCATCGCGCTGCAGACGGTATGAAGGAAACCCAGAGCACTGCTGCTACCCGTGTCCTTGATCAGGGCAGGAGGCTGCCCGGTCACGACGGTGACCGCGCTGTCTTCGCGACTGAGACCGTAGTCGGTGTGGACCGGCGGCCAGGGGTTGTCCTCTTCGTTCTCGACGAGAACATAGGAATATTTTCCAGGGTGGCCGTGGGTGGAGCAGTCGTAGAGGCCCGGGGTGGAGCCACCGATGTTGACAAAAATCAACCGCAAGGCCCGCCCGATAGTTGCGTTGGCACGCCAGCCCTGGCCTAGGGCGTTGGGGCCGGAGTTCAAGTTGAGTTGATGCCTGATTGGCCCGCTGATGATGGTCAATGGAGCCTGCATGCCCGTGCCCGTGATGCTGTTGACCCAGCAGAAGCGCTCTTCGCTCATGGCCAGCAGAGCGGCCTCGATTACCGGCAGATACTCTGGCTCGCAACCGGCCATGACCATGTTAACGGCAATCTTCTCCAGGGTTGCCAGACCACTCTGCGGGGGAACGACAGTGACCACGGTTGCCGGGTCTCTGTCCCAAACATCCAGAAATCTCTTCACCTCGGACTCGATGGGTGGGGCGATCGGCAGCCCATCCGTCCAGCCCTTGTCGTAGAAGATATCGTTCGCCATACGGAAGGCCGTGAGGGAGTTATCCACCTCCAAGGGTTCGACGGACGAGGAGTCTAACGCGTCGGACGCCTCGGCTGAGGCCGCCCCTCCCAGGGTCAGCGCGTTGGCAACCAACTCCAGACTGCCGTCCACGTGGTGCCGCGCTTTCTCAGGCGCGAGTCCTCCGATTGGGTGAGGGATGGCGATAATGGGCAGTGAGGAGACCTGCCACCGTCGGGCTGCGCTTCTGGCGAGACTGAGAAACGGATCGGTTATGATCGTCGCGGCAGGCTTCCCTCTTAGAGCCAGTTGTACGCCGTCGTGGACACTCCACGCTAGGCAACCAGCTCAATCGCCGACCCCAACGACGGCCACGTCGCATTGCTCGGCGAATTCGTCGATGAACTCCGTCGCCAGCGCAGCGTTGGTTTTTCTCCGGGTCACGCTCCGGATCAGACCGAATTTCTCCTCCAGGTACGTGGCTGCCTGGTCTAGCACGACATCGGCGTTGGGCTTCCCGTTGTCCAGAATGCCGAGCCTCAGGCCCTTCAAATCGCGCCTACCCGGTGCCAGCGCCACGTCCCTAAGCTGGCTAATCCCGACTGGGCTAAGCAAACGCAACGAACTCAACCTTAGCTCCCTCCCTAAATCCTTGCTGTTCTCAGCAATATATTAGCTACTCGAAGAAAAGATTTTCCGGTTCAGCGAAGATCCGTGTTGGAATGGAAAGGAAACAAGCGGTACTAATTATGATGATACCTGAGTCTCTGGCACTAGACCGGCGCTACGGCTGTCTACCAGCCAACGCGATAATAACACGGGAACGTGGCACCCACACTACCCAAATGGGTAGTTTTTGGCAGTCGTAACGGCTGGGGAGAAAAACTTGATCGCTTCGGCGGGGGTGTACGGTAAATCGCAGAAACGCAGGGGCGTCCCGAAACGGGATCCCGCGAGGCGGGAGACGTCCGCTGGTCGCCCTGGGGAAGGGTGGGGCTCAGACTGCCACGGCAAGGCCACATGTAGTATAATGCTCGCACGACTTGGTCGGGATGCGGGGCGGCGGGGTTAGAACAAACGACACCGGAGGAGATCGAAGCCATTTGAGCCCGTTCGTAACGCTCGTTGCCGCCGGCTTGCTGGCACGCCTGGGCTACCAGATGGCGCGCAGCCCGGTTCTGCCGCGGTTCGCCCAGGACCTGGGAGCGATGCCGGAGCTGATCGGCCTGATCGTGGCCGCCTCGACCATCACCGGCGTGGCCATCAAGCTGCCCGCCGGTGCCCTCTCCGACGTGTTGGGGCGCCGGCGAATGCTGATCCTGGGGACGTGCTTTTTCGCCTTTCCGCCGTTCCTCTACCTCTTCGTCGGCGACCCGGTCCAACTGCTCCTCTTGCGCTTCCTCCACGGCACGGCCACGGCCATTTTCAGCCCGGTGGCCTCGGCCTTTGTGGCCGACCTGTTCCAGCAAGGTCGTGGCGAGAAGCTCGGCTGGTTCGCCTCGGCCAACGATGTCGGGGCCACCTTGGGGCCGCTGCTGGGCGGCCTCGTGCTCTTCTACGTAGCCAGCTACGAGATCGCCTACTTGCTGGTAGGAGCATTGGGCCTGCTGCCGCTGTTTATGGTGCTGCGGCTGCCCGGCGATGCCCGGGCGGCCGCCACCGGCGAGAAACGCTGGCAGAAGTTTCGCCAGGGCATCCTCGAAGTCGCCTCCAGCCGGCCGGTTCTCATCGCCTCGGCAATGGAGGCCTTTATGTACCTGGGCTACGGCGCGCTGCTGGGCTTCCTGCCGCTCTACGGCCGGGACATCGGTCTCAACGACGCCGCGATCGGCATCATCCTGGGGACGCAGTTGGCCACGACAATGCTGGCGAAGCCGCTGTCGGGTCGCCTTTCCGATCGCCTCGGGCGCAAGACGCCGATTCTCGCCGGACTCCTGGTTTGCTCGGCCGCCCTCCCCCTGATCGTGCTCACCAGCTCCTTCGTCGTCCTGATCGTCCTGTCGGCGCTCTTCGGTCTCGGCGTGGCCACCGTAACGCCATCGACCACCGCGCTGATCGCCGACCTGGCGAAAGCCGGCCGCATGGGCTCGGCCATGGGCGTCTTCGGCAGTATCTGGGACTCCGGCGAGGCATCCGGCCCAATACTGGCCGGCATACTTATCGGTTCCCTTAGCTACCTGCCCGCATTTGGACTCATCGCCGTTTTGATGGTCGCGGCCGCCGTTTTGTTCCAACTGACGGTGACAGAGCCTGGGCAGGTCGCTCCGACGCAAGCTGTGACATAGCTCCTCGAAGCGACTTGCCCGCCAGGTTACCGTCGGCTCACCTACTGGTGTATCGTGATGCTGCCGTTGATGATATCAGCCGTCACAACCCCCAATGGCGTGCCCATCTGGTTGTCGTAAACCACGTTGCCCGACGATTTGTCGGAGATCTTCATCCGGAGCTTGTCCTTGCCCGTGCCGCCCGCCCCGCTGTCGTAACCGATCAAGAAGAACAGGTAGTCACCCGCTCCGTTGATAGTGCCCGAGCCCCTGATGATGAACATCGGCGCCGAAACCGTCAGCCAGTCGAGCCGCGTGCTATGGAAGTTCAGGTCGATGGGGCGGGCGTTGTACTCGACGCTGCCTTGAAGGGTGCCATTGCTCTTGTACTTGGCGTTGAAGCCGAAGTTCGCCGTACCGGTGATGGCTGGATCGGTGGGGTAGGATCCACCGGGCCACGTGATATCTCCGTATCCGCCAGCCGTGACAAACCCGTTGCGAACCACCTTGATGCCGGTCACGCCGAAGATCAGGTCGTTGAAATCCCAGTCACAGTTGAGGTCGTAGCCGTAGGTGTCTTCGAACCCCACCAGCGCGGCTCCACTGCCAAGGTCCTTCACCGCGGCGTGGGCGAGACCGTCGGCGTTTGTCGCGCCCGGTCTATTTCCGGGTCCCGTGTAAAACGTTCCGTATTTTGCGAGAACGCCGTTGGCGTCCCTCAGAGGGTCGCCGTTGGCATCGGTCAGATAGGCCTCGATGTAGAAGATCAGCTCGGTAGTGGAGTTGCGCACCCCCACGTTGATCTCTTTGCCCTTGTCGCGATCCCGGTTGGTGCCAAGGAGGATCGGCGTCGACCCCGGACTGGTAACATAGTACATCAGATAAAGATGGTTCTCGAAACCGGCGTAACCGCCGAGTAACGTCACCTCGACTTTTCCGCCCTTGCCATAAAGCTGCAGCCCGGGCGTCCATAGCGCGGGCTCCTCGGGCGCTACGTTGGATGGCATCGCCGCGGCCGAAGCCTGCATACCGCCAGGAAACAGCGCTACGAGAAACATCGCCGCAAGGATCGAGATGTGCCACACCATCTTACATTTGAAAAGACGCAAACTCTTGTCCCTCCACTTCGATCGTAATGTTGCCGAATATCCGGCAGTCCCATAACAGATAGCTTCATCTACCTTCTTGCAGCATCACCTCCATTCATTCCACCGCAGGAAAACAAGAACCGGCCATCAAAATGATGGCCGGTTTCGCTACTAACTCCCCGAGGCCTCGAGCGACCAGTTCAGGCCCTATCCCGCGGCACCTGACCCTCGGATCACAGTTTCCATCACCCACATCGTATTCACTTCGTACACCACGGAACGCTTGTGGCAAGGGTATGTTAATCGCCAATCGCCCGTGGCACAATGTCCAGACCCGACAAAGAATTCGAGCGGAAATTGTCAGGAGTCTACAAAAGCGGGTACAGCATCGTCGTAGGCAAGGCCTTTGCGGCGGGCGTGCGCTCCGTCTTCCAGGCCATCGTGGTGCTGATCCTGGCGCTAATTATGGGCGTCGACCTGCACCTGACCATATGGAGCGTTCCTGCGGTGCTGGTCGTCATCATCCTAGCGGGTATGTGCTTCTCGGCCCTATCCATTTTGCTGGCCTCTCTCCTGAAAACCAGGGAGCGCGTCATGGGCATCTGGCAGGCCGTCACCATGCCGCTCTTCTTCGCCAGCAGCGCCGTGTACCCCATCAGCATCATGCCCGACTGGCTCAAGGTCATCGCGCTCATCAACCCGCTGAGCTACATCGTGGACGCCCTGCGCTCGATGCTGGTGGAGGGCCAGTTCGCCACACTGCCAAGGGACCTGGGCGCCACCCTTCTGGCCACGGTCGTGATCACGGCCCTGGCCTCCTGGTCCTTCCAGCGGATCGTGAGCTAGGCTGGGACGTGCTTCCTTGGACGTCTATTCCTCAGCACCGACTCTTCCCTCCTACGTAGCTCTAGGTGCAGGAGAGTGACAGATGCATAGTACAGCGGAACTCCAAACAGCATGGCAACTGTAGAGGCCGCACTCAGGTGTACTCGCCAATCCTGCCCCGGATAAGCTGCCCCCGAGACCGTCCACGCCACGGCAAAAAGCGGGGCAGAAAGCATTGCGGCCAGGAGCCATATTCTGGCGACAAGCCAAAAGTGGCTTTTGATCAATCGTGCGCTACGGCGATCCGCTTCCCGCAATGCCTTGTCCTCCAAAAGGACGACTTGCTACAGAAAGGCCCAACGAACCATTGTGAACAAAACGAGCAGTGACACGAGAAAGGCAAGTAAAGCGGCGATGAGTTTGAGCGTCGACGATACCCACGACTCACCGGATGGGGTAACAAAGACGCGTCCGATCCACGTAAGCGCGGGACTGGCCTGGGAAAGGCCCTACAGGACGGCTTCCGCAGTAAATAGGGGGCTGATATTACCTGTGCCTGCGGTAAGCGTCTCACGAAGGACCGGGGAGCGGCCCCGACGTATCACTGCCGTCGCGCAGACCAAAGCGGCGACATAGAGGACCGTGAGCAACGAGTTGGCAAGCCCAGGTATCAATACCTTGCCCAGGTCCCTAACGATACCCTCCGGCAAAGCCACTGACAGCAGTGCCGGGAGCAGGAAGAACACTCCGGTCGGCAGTAGTCTACCCAAGGACAAAATGGCTAGCGCCGAGAAATGCTGACGGTAGAATGATAGGGCTTCCCGGACCATCTGCCACGCGGCAACCGGTGGGTCTATGGGCCCCGTAGGCGATACTAGCACAGCCGTTTCCCCAATTACCTTAGCGGTCAGCCAACGGTTTTCCAGACCGCAGCTCACCACCCCTGGTTCGCTTGGGCAGGCCGCGACGAGCCGTTAGGTCGACCGCGCCCAAATGCCGTCGAGGCTTGTCGTTGCGCCTCGCGGCGAACCCGTGAAAACGAACCGCACCATAGACCAGTGGTACATCACCGGACGGGCGAACGCTGTCATTCGGAGTCCTTCGTAGAAGGACAAACGATCTCGGCACACAAAGGTCGAGACCCTTCGTCTTTCGCGGAAGGACTCCCTGAAGGAGTCCGGAGGGATGATCCTGTCGCGGTGGATTCCATCGCACCAGTCCCACCGCCGCCTCGACCTGTCCCGCCGTAACCAGGACCGGAGCCCCGCTCAGCCCCCGCAGCGACAGTCCCGCCGCCTCTTCCCTACAGAAGAGCTGGATGGCGGGGACACCCTCGAATACCGCCTCCGGCTCGGCCACGTCGCCCGTTACCGTCACCATGCCAACCTGCGCCATCCCCATCGGGTAACCAGGCGAATGGAATCTTTCACAATAAAACGCATCTTCGGCTACAGGAATCGGCGTCAACCCGTCGGGCAAAGTCTCGAGGAAAATAAATAAGGCGAAGTCCGCTACGTAGTCGCCGCCGCCGTACCGTGCACCCAGCTTGCGCCCATCCGCAAACTTCAGGCGGACCTCCTGCTGCTGAACCTCTCCCGTCTTCCGCTTTCCGATGCAGTGAAAGGCCGTCAGCCCCTGCGTTTGCGAAATGGCAAAGGCGGTTCCCAGAAACGTGTCGCCCACACTGCTGAACACCTTGGCGATGGCTCGCGTCATCGACCGCCTCCGAAGGCTACATTCCCCCTGCACTCAAGTTCGTATATGGAGCGTACCAGAAACGTAGGGGCGTCCCGAGCCGGGATCCCGATTCCATCGGGAGACGTCCGCTGTCCGCCCCGGGGCGGGGTGGCATAATGGCGTCTCCGCAATCCCGCGCGGCTACCGAAACCTGTAGGACACCCGGTTGATAGCTTGCAAAGATCGTTCCGTCCTGAAAATCACGAACGTGGTGTGCAGCGCTGTCTTGCCCACCTGCATTATAAGGCTTCGCCAGGTTGCGGGCAATATCTGGCATCGGTTTCTTATGCTCACCCCAATATGATCGCCATCACACATCATACCGTACGTCTTCGGGTACACCCTGTGCTGCCAGCCGTGACGTAATCCGGCATCGCCGCCCTGAAGGGACCTCTTCCCCGAAGGGCTCCGCCTCGGGCAGGCCGCAGACTGGCGATATCTCCTGCCCAGCGGCCTGAAGCGGTTGCTTCAGCGCCGCGACGCCAGTGCTGCCGACACGCTCGCCAACCACACGATTCATCGCGAATCCACACCCAATTGGTAGCAGATCAGCACATCCCCACTGAGCTCCCCTCGGATACACGACCCACCGGCATCCCGCCCTTAACCCTCGCCGCTCGCCCGCTGCGTCCCAATTTCACCGCCTTGTCGAAATTCGTCTCTAAAATGTTGTTTTTCCCACCCCCAAAACGAATATATATAGTAGAGGGTATTTGTCAGTGGCCGTGGCGTCGGAGGCACGAACCCACCGCATCCCTCCATCCGTCCGTGCGTGTGCTTCCCTTGTTACAACAGGATTGCGCAAAGGACGTGGCTTCCGTTTCTTAGCGGTTCATTCTCGCGTCTCTTGGCGACACCGAAAAACAAATGGAGGTAAGCCCAGTTGTCACCCTGTTCACGAGCCACATCGACCGCTCAGTTAGCATTGGATCAACCCGCCACAAGCGCGATTTCCACCGAACGAACCCAATCGCCCGCCAACCGGCCCGATATCCTTCCGCGAAGGACCTCGCCCCACGACGCGCTTTTACCAAACGAACCCAACCACAGAGCAGCACGCCTGACACGCCCCCTTCACTGCCACCACCTGCTGCTGCCAAACGAACCCAATCGCCACCCCTCGAAACTGGCGCAGCACCCTCAATCCCGCGACCCATTCCTGCCGAACGAACCCAATTCGACACGATCCGGCATCCTCCTCCCGCCCCCAACCCCGAACCCCCGGCCCCCATAAACATATTGACAATTAATATCCTATATATTAATATATTAACCATCCGAAGAGGGACGTTCACCACATGGCAAACACCCAAGATATACCAGGCGAGGAGTGGTTCGGCGACCTGAAGTTCAGGGACCTCAGCGAGGAAGCGGTCTTGAACGTCATCCGCACCTACAGCGTGCTGGCCCAGCAGTTTGCGCGGCATTTCGGTGGGTTCGACCTGACCGCACCCAAGTACAACACCCTGTCCATTCTGCGCGCCACCGACGGCAAAGGACTCGAGCTCAACGAGATCGGGGATCGCCTCGTGGTCAGCCGTCCCAATATCACCGGCATCGTCGATCGGCTCGAGCGGGACGGCCTGGCCTACAGGGATAGCGACCCCACCGACCGCCGGAAAAAGGTCGCCAAGATATCCGAAAAAGGCCTCATGCTGCTGCAAGAGGTCCGGAAAACGCACTACCAGGCCATCGACAAGATGGCCGAAGGCCTTTCCGATGAAGAGAAGCAGCAACTGGTGTACCTTTTGACCAAGCTGCGGCGCGGGCGCCAGAACTCGAAGTAGCGGGCGCCACGCAGGGGGGATTGTGATGTCTCAGGACACAAGGATCGGTTACAACGCGTGACGCACGACGCATAGACGCACGACGCGGGAGTTTGCGATGTCTCGAGACACAAGGATCGGTTACAATTGCTCCTATATGCCCCTGGAGATACTTCATTCCTTCGGTCTGCAGCCGTTCCGTGCGATGGGCTCCGCCAACGCACCCAAGATATCCGACACTTACCTCCACGGCAACATGTGCGGTTACACCAAGGCGATGCTCAACGCGGCGGACGGGAAGAACGCCCCGACGATGTTCGTGGACTGCTGCGAATCCCAGCGTCGACTTTGGGACGTCTGGCGGGCTTTTGTCGACGATTCCTGGTCGTACCTCGTTCCATTGCCCAGAACCAGGGACGACCTGGCCATCGGCTTCCACCGCGGCAGTCTCGCGGACCTGATATCCTTTCTCGAAGAAAAAACGAGCCGGGCTTTCGACGAATCCCGCCTGCGCGTGTCCATCAAGACCTACAACCGGTGGCGCAGGGCGCTGCGCGCGCTGGAGACCCTTCTCCTCCGGGACAAGATCGCTTCCACCGACTACCTGCGATACTGCGATCTCGCCTTGGTCTCCCCGCCCGAGGAGGCAACGGACAAGGTCGCGGCGTTCGTCTCCCTGAACGAGGACGCGGATGATCGCGGCTCCGACTATCGCATCCTGCTCGCCGGCTCACAAATGCCCGTCGACGCCGCTCTGGTAATCGCCGAGACGGCGCTGGCGAACGGCGCCAATATTACCTACTTCGACACGTGTCTTGCATCTCGTTACTATCAGCCCGATGTCGGCGAAGAAGGCGATCCGCTCGCCAGCATCGCCAGCGCCTACCTTGGACGCCCGCCATGCGCGCGCATGCCCCATTCCCCCGAGCGCTTTCCGCTGCTGGAGAGAATCGTCGAGGAAAACGACGTCGACGGCATCGTGTACCACACGCTGAAATTCTGCGATCTTTTCATCTACGAAGCCGCTTCGTTCAAAGCGTACTTTGATCCCAAAGGCATTCCGATTCTGAGGCTTGAAACAGACTACGACTTCAAGCTACCAGGCCAGGCAAGGACCAGACTCGAGGCCTTCCTGGAGATGCTCTAGCACTACGACTGTAGCTGTCATTCTGAGGAGCGTGGTGGGGAGGCCGCGTGGGGCGGGGAGCGACGAAGAATCTCGTGAGGTTTGCTGCGATGTTAGTTGCAGGCGTCGACGCTGGCAGCAGCGTCATCAAGGTGGCGATAATGGCCGGCGGCGCCCTCGTCGCCACCGTCGTAAAGCCCATCAAGGGCAGGGTTGCGGCCCAGGCCGAGCAAGCCCTGGAGGAAGCCGTCCTGAACGCCGGCCGCTCCATCGAGGATCTCCGGTACGTCGTGTCGTCCGGCGTGGAGAAAGACGACGTTCGGCAGGCCAATGAAACGGCGACCGGCTTGACCTGCGATGCGTATGGCAGCCTTTGGGTACGTCCAACCGCCAGAACGGTGATCAACGTCGGCGCCGAAACCTGCCACGCCGCGCGCTTCGATAGGCAAGGCAAGCTCGTCGACTTTGCCGTCACCGACAAGTGCGCCACCGGCACAGGCATTTTCCTGGAAACCGTCGCCTCGATGATGGAGGTCAGTCTGGCCGACCTGGCGAAGATGCCCGCCGACGGCGCCGACGAGGTCACCATCAGCACCATGTGCGCGGTGTTCGCCGAGTCCGAAGTGGTCACCGAGGTGCACCGTGGCACCAGGAAGCAGGATATCCTGAGAGGCGTGTACAATTCGGTGGCCTACAGGGCTTCCAGTCTCGTGAGGCGAGTCAATCCCGAGCCCGACGTGTTGATGGTAGGTGGGGTGGCCCAGAACGGCGGTGTAGTGGCCGGCCTCCGCGCGCAACTGGGGCTTGACATAATCGTGCCCGATCAGCCCCAGTTGGTCGGCGCTATTGGCGCGGCGATCATTGCCCACCACGCCTGTCTTAACCAGCCCTTGGCACGGGGAGGTGCTCGATGATTACCTTCGGCATCGATATCGGCTCGGTCAGCGCCAAGGCGGCGATTATGCTGGACGGCGAGATCTCGTCCTGGAGTCTCATCAGAACCGGCCCCGACAGCGCCGAAACGGCGAAGAAGGTGATGCAGCAGGTCCTGGATGAGCTGGATCTCAGGCTGGAGGATGTCGACTACATCGTCTCCACCGGTTATGGCCGTGTCGTGGTCCCTTTCGCGCAAAAGAGCATCACCGAGATTTCCTGCCACGCCAAGGGCGCCAACTGGTTCTTTCCCTCCGCCAGGAGCATCCTGGATATGGGGGGACAGGACTGCAAGGCCATCAAATGCGATGAAACCGGCAAAGTCGTGGATTTCGCTATGAACGACAAGTGCGCGGCGGGCACGGGTCGCTATTTCGAGATCATCGCTGGACTGCTGGACCTGCCTTTGCACGACATAGGGCCACTCTCGCTGGACGTCGCGGCCGATGTCGCGCCTATGAGCAGCAAGTGCGCCGTCTTCGCCAGGTCCGAAGCGATGGGCATGCTGAGAAGAGGCGTGCCAAAGAACGAGATCCTGGCGGCGGTAGCCGAGGCCGTGACCGATCGCGTCAGGAACCTGATGAGCAGGGTGGGCGTCGTCGAGGATTTCGTCATCTCGGGGGGCATCGGCAAGAACGTCGGCGTCGTCGAGAGGATCGAGAGGAAGCTGGGAGTGCGCGCTTACCTCGCCGAAGAGCCCCAGATCGTGGGAGCCGTGGGCGCGGCCATTTTTGCGCGCGAGCGCTTCGAGATGCAGCTAAGGAAAGGCAGCAAGGTGGCCTGATCGATGCTGGTGCACTGTGGTTACACCGACGGCACAGGCGACTACTACATCTCGATAGATACCGAGAAGTGCGACGGCTGCGGGCTGTGCGTGGGCGCCTGCCCCAAAGGCCTGTTCCAGGTGGAGGAGGACGACTACGACGAGCTCAAAGCGCAGGTCAAGCGCGAGCTCGTGAAGAGCGTCGGCTACCTCTGCCCCGGCCATGAACACTGCACCGCCGCGACACCCTGCTTCGAGGTCTGCCCGCCGCGCGCCATCGACATTTCCTGGGCTTAGATACCCAATCCCCTCTCCCTCTAGGAAAGGGTTAGAGCCTGCCCTGAGCCGTGCGAAGGGGTGAGGGCCGTTTCTTCGCCTGCTGGCAAGGGCCAAACAGGGCAGCATCTCATAGTTCGCATTTGGAGGGTTTACCACCATGGTCTCCGTCTTAGAAGGCAAAACCATGCTGCCCCTCTACCAGGGGCTCAAGGAAAAAATTGCGCACCGCTCCGGCGACAGAATGACGGCCCGGGACTACCTCATCCAGAACGTGGCCGACCTGGGCATCAAGGCCTTCGCCCACGAGAAGCCCGTCGCCTGGGGCTATTTCTTCCTGCCCCAGGAGATGTTCGCCTTCTTCGATGCCATCGACTTTATGCCCGAGGTCTGGTCGAGTATGCTCGCCGCTGGCAGCAAGGATGTGAAGGACCTCATCGACAGTGGCGACGGTTACCTCGGCGCCAACGATCCCTGAACGTTCCAGCGCACCGTCGTCGGCGGGCTGCACACGCACTACTTTCCCGATCCTGATTTCTTCATTCGACCTACCTACAACTGCGATGCCTCGACCAAGTGGTTCCGCATCTGCGCCGAGCATTACGACAAGCCGCTCTACGTCATCGACGTCCCCAACGAGAGCCTGGACAAGGGGTCCACCCTCGACTACGTGGCGGCCCAGGTCGAGCGCACTTGCCTGGAGGTGTCCAGGCAGCTCGGCGTCCCGCTAACCGACGCGAAGATCCGCGAAGTGTTCTCCCTCTCCAATCAGGCGCGCGCCAACATGCTCGAAGCGCGGGCGCTGCGGGCCCACACGCCCTCGCCGTACAGCGGTTGGGCCGGCCTGAGCCTACCGTTCCTCTTCTACCATTTCTATGGAACGAGAGAAGGGGTAGAGGGCTCTTCGATGATCGTAGACGAAATAGCCCGGAAAATAGTCGACAAGCGGTATCCGGTAAACCCCGAAAAATATCGCGTCTACTGGATCGGGCCCTACCACTCTTTTCCCAATCCCTTCTTCAAATGGCTGGAAAGGGAAATGGGCGTGAGCATCGTCTTCGACGAATATAGCGAGGTGAGCTGGGGTGAGCTGGACGCCGGCGATCCTTTCCGATCCCTGGCCAGAAACATCTTGAGGTGGCACCATCTCGGCTCCACCGAGCGCCGCTACGAGCTGTTCCTGAACAGCGTGCGAGAGCTCCACGCGCAAGGGGTGATCTATTTCTCGAACTGGGGTTGTCGCATGGGCACCGGCGCCGTCAAGGTCTACAAGAAGCTCTTCGGCGAGCAGGGGATCCCGTTCATCGACATGGACGTCGACCCCTGCGACGAGCGGGATTTCAACCTGCCGTCCCTAAAAGAGCGCATCGAAGGCTTCCTGGCCACGATCTAAGGGCGGATCGTCGTCCGCCCTGGGGTCGGGTGCGGCCAACCGTAGGGGCGGACGGCCCTGTCTGCCCAGGGGTGGGGCGGGGAGATCGCTTCCGCACCGAGAACTTTCTAGGGGGTAACCGTCACCAAAATGGAAGACGCTCGAAGGCTGTGGCTTCAAACCGTCGCCAAGTACAAGCTCAACCCCGACGGCCCCGGCAGCGACGGGTACTGGTGCCCCGACCTGGAGACCTGCACGCGGGATCGCCTCAGGGAAATCCAGAGCGAGAAGCTCGAGGTCCTCTGCCGGTTTCTGTACGATTGCAGCCCGTTTTACAGGCGCAAGTTTGACGAGGCTAAGCTCAAGCCCAGGAACGTCAAGTCCGTCGACGACCTGCCCAAGGTGCCGCTGACAACCAAGGCCGAGATGGCCCAGGATGTCCTCGATAACCCGCCGTGGGGTACCTATTTGACTATCGACGAGGAGATCTGGCGCAGCCGGGGATGGATGGTGTTTTCTACGGGCGGCACCACGGCCGCACCCAGGCCTTTCCGCCACACCTACCACGACCGCGACGTTTGGGCGTGGAATCACGCCCGCGTCCAGTGGGCCGCCGGGGTGCGGAGCGGGGATTGCGCCTTCCTAGCTTCCGCCTATGGCCCGCACGTTTTCTACTGGGGCATGCACTACGGCTTCGGTCTGCTCGGGGTGCCCGTCATTCCCGGTGGGGGAATGGATACCAAGCGCAGAGCCTACTTCATCGATCGTTTCAAGCCGACCATCCTCGGGGCCACTCCATCGTATGCTCTTTACCTTGGCAACACGATGAAGGCAATGGGCCTGGACCCTGCGCAAAGCTCGATCCGCATCATCACGACCGGTGGTGAGCCCGGGGCGTGCATCCCGGCGACCAAGAAAAGGATCGAAAGCCTGTGGGGCGCGCAACTGCACGATTACTACGGCTGTACGGAAGCGGCGCCGTGCGCGAGCGGCTATAGCTGCCTTGCCGAAGTCGCCAAGCCCGGGGACGAGCCCATGAACATTCACCTCCGCGAGGACACCGAAATCTGGGAGCTGGTGAATCCCGTCACCCTCGAGCCGGTTCCGGAGGGCCAAAGGGGAATATCGGTCTGCACCAACCTTTTCTCCGAGGCCGCTCCTCTGCTGCGCTTCCTCGTGGGAGACTACTCGGTGTTCACTTCGGAGCCCTGCGCCTGTGGTCGCAGGCACGCCAGGGCCATCGGCGGCTTCTGTGGCCGAGCCGACGATATGCTGAACATCCGTGGCATCACCCTCTTCCCCAGCGCCGTCGAGGACATCTTGCGCGGCATCGACTCGCTGGCCGACGAGTTCCAGATCGTGATCTCCACGGTCGGCGACATGGATACCCTCACCATCAAAGTCGAGGCCAGTGAGAATGTATCCGCCGATTCCTACGACGACTTGGCGAAAACCGTTATGGAGGAGGTCAAGTCGAAAACAGAGATACGCCCTGACGTCCAGGTGGTCGCCTATGGAAGCTTGCCCAAAACTGAGTTCAAGGCGAAACGGGTCACAGACTTGAGATAATGCGCCAAGGGAGGGCACAACAACATTTCAAGTAGCCGAGCTCTCTCGTCCTCTGGCAGAGGGTTGTCGTGGGCATCGTGTTCTGCGTGCTGAGCGCCGGGTTCCCCCGCCCTCTCGAAGAGGGCAAGGATAACGTCCGTTCCTTCGCTCCCTAATTTGGCTTTGGGAACAACGCTTGACGTCGACCAGATTATCCTGTACATTCGTTGCACAACCTCGTCAAAGATGACGGTTGATGGAGCCCTGTGCAGTGGTCTTGCCGGGGCATTCTTGCTTTGTTCGCCGGTATCTGCATCGGCCCTTGCACGTTGCCGTGTCCCGTGCTGGCACTGGAAAGTTGAGAGGAGGTGAGCACACAGCGAGTAGCTGAGTAATCGAAGAACATGTCAGGTCGTTCTTGGTGAACCGGATAATTTTTGGCGCCGTTGGCACGCTTTGTAGGAAGTCACGCGCGAAATCAAGAGCACATCGTAAGGGAGGTCTCGATCGCATGTTTGGCAAGACCGGTTCGATCCTGTGGAGCCTCGTGCTCCTCGTATTACTCAGCTTCGGCGCAGCTTGCGCCCCCGCCGCGGCTCCCACGCCTACCCCCGTGCCGCCAAAGCCCGCCCCAAAGGCGGAGGCCACTAAGCCGCCCGCCCCGGCAGCCACTCAGCCGGCAAAACCGGCGGCCGCTACACCTGCCGCCGCGGCCAAGAAGCCCGAGGTGGCTCAGCTCAGGGCAGGTGTTATGCCCATCGAAAACAACAGCATCGTTTACGCCGCGGACAAGCTCGGCTACTTCAAAGACGAGGGTTTGACGGTTGAAACCTCGGTTATCGGAGGCGGAGCCGAGATCATCCCCGGTGTCATCGCCGGAAGGCTTAACTTCGGCTACTCTAACGTGGTATCTGTCTTGCAGGCGAGAGCCCAGGGCTTTGACGTGGTCATCGTGAGTGGAGTCGTGGCCGCGCCCAGCTCGCCTCCGGATGCCGACAGAATGATGGTCAAAGCCGACTCGACGCTCAAGACGGCTAACGACCTGGTAGGCAAGCGTCTTGGCACCAACAACCTCAACAATATTGTCTGGCTTTTGGAACGGGCCTGGCTGAAGAAGGGCGGCGCTGACCCCGACAAGGTGACGTTCCGCGAGATTCCCTTCCCACAGATGGCTGATGCCATCGTGAACGGCCAGATCGACGTCGGCTGGACTATCGAGCCTTTCGGCTCAGTGGCGGTCGAGGCGGGCAAGCTTAAGGTTTTCGCCCACCCGCTTTACGAGTACCAGCCCGGTATGGACGTGGCCGTCTTCGTCGCGTCAGAGAAATGGGTCAAGGAGAACCCCAACACTGCAGCGGGTTACGCTAACGCCCTCGGGCGGGCCATCGACTTGATGACCAAGAACGTGGCCGATAGAAAGAAGTACGGCATCGAGTTTACCAAGACCGAGCCTGCGCTCATGGACAAGATCGTGCTCGCGCCTCTCCGCACCAAGGTCGATCAGACTACTTTGCAGAAGACCGCCGACCTGATGGTGGAGCACGGACTCTTGAAAGAGAAACTCGACGTCTCCAAGATGATCTGGGCTTCCGCCAAGTAACCACCAGTCCAAAGGCCACACATCGGGGCGTCCTTCGAAGAAGGACGCCCCTACCGCCTCATCCCGACACAACCCTGGCCCTGACTGACCCCTGCCCCGCTGACCCTTACCCCCTGACCCCGGCCCCCGTCCCGGCCCCCGTTTACCTTGACACCCTCCCCGGACGGCATTAGAATCGCGGGGCAACCAGGGTACAACGGGAGAACATCAGTTATGTATTTCCTCGATCCTTCTCTGGACGACGTCCGGAGCCTCATCCAGGTCTCACGCGGTAGCGCACCGGCAGACCTGTATATACGCGGCGGCACTGTCTGCAACGTCTACTCCGGAGAGTATCTTCGGGCGAACGTGGCGATCGAGGGGCGCCGTATCGCCTACGTTGGCCCGAGCGAATCGTGCGTCGGAGACGATACGCACGTCATAGACGCGTCCGGAAAGTATCTTTGTCCCGGCTATGTCGAGGTGCACGCGCACCCGTGGAGAATCACCAATCCCTTGGAGCTATGCCGGGCTGTGCTGCCTTTGGGCACCACCACGGTTTTCTGCGATGCGCTGTTCTTCCAGTTGCTAATGGAGGATGAAGTCCTCGAGCAATGCCTTGTCAAAATGAGCTCCTTGCCGACGAAGATATTCTGGGCTCCTCGCATCACACCCCAGACGACGATGCCCGATCAGGTCGTGAAGTTCGCCACCGACCGCATCAAGCGTATCCTGGCTCAGCCAAATGTGGCCGGCATCTTCGAGGTCACCCGCTGGCCGCTTCTGCTCGAAGGTGAGCCGCACTCTCTCGAGTGCATCGCCACCGCTCGCGCCCTGGGTAAGCGGGTCGATGGCCACACGGCGGGCTGCTCCTACGAGAAGCTGAATCCTATCGTGGCCGCCGGCGTCGAGTCGTGCCACGAGGCCATCGACGCTCAGCAGGCCCTCGACAGGCTGCGCCTGGGGATGCACGTTTTCCTGCGCGATAGCTCACTCCGCGGGGACCTGCCTGAGCTGATTCGCGTCGTCACGGAGCACAAAGTCAGCACATCCCGGCTGGTGCTGACCACGGATGGCCCCGACCCCCAGTATTTTGTCGACAAGGGATCGGTGGAGTACCTCGCGCAACTGGCTGTCGAAGCGGGCGTGGACCCGATGACGGCCCTGCAGATGATTACCCTGAACCCTGCCACGTATTTCCGCCTGGACCACTACATCGGCGGTATCGCCCCGGGCAGGATCGCCGATATCGTCGTCAATAGCCGCCCCGACAACTTCAAGCCCGAAACGGTGATCGCCGACGGTCAGGTGGTTGCCCGCAACGGTCGGCTGGTAGTCGACCTGCCCGCCGTCGACTGGGACCAGTTCCCCTGCGATCGGCCATCGCTGCCCCGGGGCGCGCGCATCCTCCCCAAGCATCTGTTGCTTCGGGCCGAGCACGCCGGTTCGAGTTTTCCCGTCCTGGATCTCGTCAGCTCGGTAATTACGAGGCGACGCGACGTCTCCCTGCCGGTGCTCGACGGCTTCGTAGATGTGACGCAGGATGATGGTCTCCTTTTTGCCACGCTGCTTGACCGCCACGGCCGCACTGCCACCAACGGCGTCCTCAAAGGATTCGCGCGCAACCTGCAGGGCTTGGCCAGCTCTTGCAATACCGCCGGACACGTGGTGGTGCTGGGTCGCAGCGGAGAGGCCATGGCGATGGCCGCCAACGTTCTTTATGAGATCGGCGGGGGCAACGTCATCGTCGAGGACGGACGTGTCATCTATCAGATGCCACTGGAATCTGGCGGCATTATGGCCCGGCATCCGTTCGATGTCGTCGTCAGTCAGATCCGCGAGCTCACCGCATTGCTTCGCGCGCGAGGATACGTCTACGAGGATCTGGCCTTCACCTTGTTCTTCTTGCCCTGTGACTTCCTGCCCGAAATTCGCATAACCAATATGGGCCTGTACGACGTCAAGACGAGACAGGTGCTCAGGCCATCGCGGAAGATCCTGTAGGGAAGCGTGTCCTACTGTTTTGGCGACGATGCTAGCCGGCTTGGGTGTCCCACGCGCACCAAAGTCCTCGAGTAAAGCTTCATCTCTGGCGCGGTACCTGCCAACCGGACTGACGGCGAGACTTTAGTCCGCCGAAGGACGCCGAGGACGGCGGCCGCTTGCTGACGCACTCGATGCCGCCGACCCACGCCTTCGCCGCCAGCAGATGCAGCCAGCGAATCAGCGTCCGGACGTCGACGGAAACCATCGTTGTGCGCCTTTCGGCCTCGTTACACGTCGCCTCTGCACAAAGTAGTAGCCAGCAAAGGCCAAGGCACCCGCCGTTGCCAGTGACGCAAGTGCAAACGCGGCTATGAAAGTGAGCGAGTACTCGGGCACAAATCCCGTCAGTTTGCTCAGGATCTCCTCCACTCCTCCAGCCAACAGAGTGAGCAGCATCCCACCAATTCCCACCGCCAGCAGCGGGAAGGCACGCGTAGCCAGACCGAAATCGGTTGCCCTCCTATCGCCCGACATCAGGCTCGTGATGACGGCCAGCGCTGCCATCGACGTGAAGCCCAGGAGCGACAGGTGCAAGTAAAATACCTCGAGCTGCGTACCGGTCGAGAGCTGTGCCAGCACGGGTATCAGATACAGTAGCTGGAGAAGCGCCTTTACGGCCAGTGCGACAAGGGCCATCACCAGGAAAGGCCAGCCAAGCCGTCCTTGTTGCACAATGCCAGTTTGTAGGGGCGGACGTCCCTGTCCGCCCAAGGCCGGGGTGGGGAATCTTCCCAGCAGATTCCTGCGCCCCTCCACAATCGTTCGTCCGATGTTATACACGAAAAGCATCTCCGAGACCGCCACCGCGCCCGCCGCCGCCGCACCCACGTACGCCAGTGGCCCAGCGATGATGCCGCTCGAGACATACGCGAGGCTTGCCGGCACGATCGCCACCGCCGCCATTCCCACCTGAACCCAGGCCAGACTCCGGCTGTGCAGTTCCCTGCCTGCCATCCTGGGTACTAGCGCATACAGCAATCCCATCACTCCCAGGCCGAACCAGCCTTCGTCAAAGACGTTGAGGTAGTAGCGCAGCGCGACCTCCCTGAGCGCGAGGTTCTCGAGCCGTGACATCGCCGTCGTCGTGATCGCCAGCACACCTACGGAAGCCAGCAGCAAGAAGATCGCGGAGATCGCCATTGCCGCTACGGCCGGCGAGATCGGCGCCTTGCGCGATCGCAAAATGCGGTACACCGCGTACCCAAAGATATACCACGTCGCCATGTTGATCATAGAAAACATGCCCGATCCCATCGAGTAGCCGGCCAGGGCAAACGTGACCAGCGCCCCCAGCGAGCTGATTGTACCCAGCGCCAGGTGCACCGTGGACAGCCCTTCCACCTGCTCGTCCGATTCGGTTGAAGTCGGCAGCACGTGGTAGATCAGTCCCATAATCGCCAGCGAGACCCACCCGAAGTAGGCTACGTGGGAGTGAGCGTGACGCACGTTGGCAAAAGACAGGCCTGCCAACACCTCGGGCCAGATAAAAGAAGCCCGCAGCGCCAGCCCCAGCACGCAAGATATCGCGAAGAAGACGAGAGATACGTCCACAAACCTTTTCGACACGTCCCTACCTCGGCCAAAGTATACCTCAGCACCCGCACCCAGCGCTGCGACCAAAGTCGCATTGGCGCCGGGCCTTCTGGGTCCCACCGCGCACGTGCGAGGGCGCGTCCCACTTGTAGCCGCACCCTTCAGGGTGCGCGTGCTGTGGCGAGGCTTCCCCTCGAGACGGTCTGGTACGGCAAGGGCGCGCGCACCCTAAAGGGCGCGGCTACCAGTGAACTTATCCTTGACAGCCCCCATCTTTCACGGTACCATAGACAGCGAACCGGCGAGAGATCCTCGCAAAATCCCCCACGCAGGGCTGTTTTGGACGTCGAGAGGGGGTAGATGTATGTCCAACGAAAATGAGAACGCGGAATACGTGCGCGTTGATTGCCAGGCGCTCGTAGAATTCGTCACCCAGGTTTTTGTCAAGCTGGGCGTCCCGCGCGAGGACGCCTTTACGACGGCCGATAACCTCGTCCAGGCCGACCTGAGGGGCGTCGATTCCCACGGCGTCCAGCGCCTCGGGCGGTACGTCCGTGGCATCAAGAAAGGCACAATCCTCACCAACCCGGTCGTGAGCGTGGCTCGCGAGACGCCGTCTACGGCCTTGATCGACGGCGGCAGTGGTCTTGGCCAGCCCGTCGGCAAGCTGGGTATGGAGCTCTGCCTGAAGAAGGCCGAGCAAGCGGGCGGCGCTTTCGTGGCCGTCCGCAACTCGAACCACTACGGCATTGCCGGCTACTACGCCATGATGGCGCTGCCGCGTCAGATGATCGGATTGTCGTTCACCAATTCGCGTCCGCTGGCTGTGCCGACCTATGGCAGAGAGATGATCATCGGCACCAATCCCATCAGCATTGCCGTTCCCGCAGCAGGCGAGCGGCCTTTTGTCCTGGACATGGCCACCTCGGTGGTTCCTATCGGCAAGGTAGAGGTCGCCGCTCGCAAAGGTATTTCCATACCATTGGGCTGGGCCGTTGACAGCGCCGGGCGCCCCACGACCGATCCCAAGGCCGTCTTGAGCGGCGGCGGCGTATTGCCCCTTGGCGGCACTGCGGAGTTCTCTGGCTACAAAGGTTATGGCCTGGCGGTGATGGTAGACATTCTCTGTGGCGTGCTTTCGGGCGCAGCCTATGGGCAGTTGGTCGACGCTAAGAAAGACGGCCAGGACCAGCCCGCCAACGTGGGACATTTCTTCGCCGCCATGCGCGTCGACGCCTTTCGCCCTCTCGACGAGTTCAAGGCGACGATGGACGATCTCATCCTGCGCTTGAAGAGCTCGGCCAAGGCCGAGGGCGAGTCGCGCATTTTTGTCGCGGGCGAGAAGGAGTACGAGCGCGAAGAAGAATACCGCCGCGACGGTATACCTCTCTATCGCCAGGTAGCCGACGAGATTCGGGGCATTGGCAAGGAGCTAGGCGTAGAATGGACAACGTAGCCAGACCTGATGTTTTCGTCGTTCCCTACGGTCGCAGCCACCTCAGCTTCTCGCTGCCGGATGGCGTCACAGGCACGCTGATCGAATCCAGAAGCCTGCCGCCCATCGCCGATGTTTCGGCAGCCGTGCGGCAATTGCTGGCGAGTCCCACGAATTCCCGCCCTTTGCGCGAGCTGGCTAGGCCCGGCAGCCGAGCCTGCATAGTTGTTACCGACGTCACGCGTGCGTGCCCCGACCATCTCCTGGTTCCGCCGATCCTGGAAGAGCTTAACGCCGCGGGAGTACCGGATCAGAATATCACGATTGTCGTTGCCGTCGGCGCCCATAGGGCCAGCACTTACGACGAAAAGGTGGCGAAGCTCGGCCAAGACGTAGTCGAGCGCGTTCGCGTCGTCGACCCGGATGCCTGCGATCCGGCAACGCTGGTCGATCTTGGCCAGACCCAGGCCGGCGTGCCCATCGTCTTGAGCAAGCTGGTCCTCGACACTGATCTGCTCGTCGCCACCGGCATCGTCGAGCCTCACCAGTACGCCGGCTACTCGGGAGGACGCAAGACCGTGGCCATCGGCGTAGCCGGAGAGAAGACCATCGGCTACACCCACGGGCCTCTTTTCCTTGATCACCCCAAGACCAGGCTCGGCAACATAGATGGTAACCCGTTTCACGAGGCCGTCACGGAGATCGCGCGCCGCGCTGGGCTCAGATTCATCGTGAACGTTGTCGCTGACGACAACAATCGGGTCGTCGCGGTGCAGGCGGGAGAACCCGAAGCGGCGTTTATGGCGCTGGTGGGGGAAGCCAGGCAACTGTTCACCGTGCCCATCGCACACGCCTACGACATCGCCATCGGCGGCGTTGGCTACCCCAAGGACGCCAATCTCTATCAGGCCTCGCGGGCTCCCAGCTACCTGTTCTTCGCGCCCCAGCCCGTCGTTCGTCCCGGGGGCATCTTCATCACCCCGGCGCTTTGCCAGGAAGGGGCTGGAGCCGGTGCCGGAGAGCAGCGGTTCTTCCGTACGATGCGTGAAGCTCCATCTGTGGCTTACATCCTGGACCACGCTAGAAAGCACGGCATCGCCCCGGGCGAGCAGCGCGCCTTCGTCATGGCCAAAGTGCTGGAGCAGAACCAGGTCATCATCGTCGGCTCGCAGTTCCCCGACGTCGTGCGCGAGGCCAAGATGATTCCTGCCGCCTCGATGGAAGAGGCCTTCGCCATCGCCCAGGCGAGCCTGGGGAAGAACCTCGCTGCGCTCATCGTGCCGCACGCCTTGCTAACTCTGCCGGTCATCTCACGGCCCCTCCCCTCTCCCCCTGGGACCGCTGACCCCAACTTCCCTCTCGCTGGGAGAGACAATCCTAGCTCCCCTCTCCCTTTGAGAGAGGGCTAGGGTGAGGGCGCTCTAGTTGGACAACCGCTCCTTTGCATCCGAATCGCCGGCGCGCGAGCACCAGACGGAGCACGAGAACACGCTCCGCTGCATCCGTTGCGGTGCCTGCCTACCCGTGTGCCCGACCTATGCCGAGTCCTGGCTCGAAAGTGAATCCCCACGCGGCCGAGTTGCTCTCGTCAAGGGCTTGATCGAGGGAACCGTGCCCATGACCCCTAACCTGGAACGCCTGCTCTACATTTGTTTGGACTGCCGAGCCTGCCAGACCGTTTGCCCGACCGGCGTGCGGCCGGGCGAGCTGGTGGTGTCCGGCAGGGTGGACATCGAGCAGAATCGCAAGAGCCAGCCTCTGCTGCGCAAGCTGCTGCGCTCCGCCGTGTTCGATTGGGCGCTTGACGACCATCGAAACTTAGAAACCGCGATGGTGCCTGCGCGGCTTTACCAGTTGCTCGGCGTCCAGCGCATGGTCCGGACCCTCGGCCTCCTGAAGATCGTGCCCAGGCTCGACATCTTGGAGCGCTTTCTGCCGCCGCTCCCGCCCAGGCCGCTGCGACAGACGCTGGCCGAGATCACTCCTCCCAGGGGCGAACAGAAGTACCGAGTTGGATTCTTCCTCGGCTGCGTTATGAGCACGGTTTTTGCGGAGGCGAGCCGGGCGACCGTGGACATCTTGGCGAGAAACGGCTGCGAGGTGTTCGTGCCCAAAAGCATCCGCTGCTGCGGCGCGCCGTTCTTTACCGAGGGCGAGCGCGCGCGTCCCAAGCGACTCGCCCGTGACAACATCGACCTTTTCCTCCGCCAGGACCTCGACGTGATTGTAACCGACTGCGCGGCCTGCGGTGCGGAGCTGAAACAGTACCAGGAGCTTTTCGCCGGCGACCCCGACTATGGCTCCAAGGCGGCCGCCTTCAGTGCGAAGGTCCTTGACATAACGGAGTTCCTGGCGCACATCCTGCCGGATACCCCGCCACTGGGCAGCCTGGAAAAGAAGGTCACCTATCACGAGCCCTGCCACCTGGCCCACGCCCAGAGCGTCACCGCCGCTCCTCGCAAGGTGCTGAAGGCCATACCGGGGCTCACACTTGTCGAAATGAAGCAGTCGAACTGGTGCTGTGGCAGCGCCGGCTCCTACACCTTCAGCCACACCGACTATTCGATGGGCTTCCTGGAGGATAAGATGGCCAACGCCGCCGCCACCGGCGCCGACATCATCGTCTCGGGCAATCCCGGCTGCGTCCTCCAGTTGCTCTACGGTCTCCAGCGCTCGCAAGGGACCGCCAACGTGTTATTCTTCTCGCAGTTGCTCGAGCAGTCTTACCGCCTTGCCGAACTCGTCCCGTAGCCGCAGGCCTCAGCCTGCTTGGAGAGCCCCCTTGTAGCCGCAAGCTTTAGCTTGCGCGGGCCCAGGCCAGGAGACCCTGAATCCGCCCGCCTCAGACGAGCGCGGAACCCGGCGCCAGAAAGGATCAATGTCGTGCTTGAATCGCACATCCTCAACGAGATCAAAAACATAGTCGGCCCCAAGCGCCTGCTCGTCGAGCCCGAGGAGATGGCCGTCTATGCCTACGACGGCACCTGGTACGAGCGTCGCCCGGACGCTGTGGTCAACGTCGTGTCGGCCGCAGAGGTCTCGGCCATCCTGCAATTAGCCAATCGCGAGCGAATCCCGATCGTACCCCGTGGATCGGGAACCGGCCTGTCCGGCGGTTCGGTTCCTGTGGCGGGAGGCATTGTCCTCAACCTCGCCTTGATGAACAAGATTCTCGAAATAGACGTGCCGAACATGGCGGCCGTGGCTCAGCCCGGCGTCGTCACCGCCACGCTTCAGCAACAGGTAGAGAGCCGCCGCCTGTTCTATCCACCGGATCCCGCGAGCCTGAAGCAGTGCACCATCGGCGGCAACGTGGCGATGAACTCGGGTGGGCCTCGCGGGCTAAAATACGGCGTGACGAAGGACTACGTGCTCGGCATCGAGGTCGTCATACCCAACGGAGATACGCTGCGGCTCGGTGGCAAGCCGGTCAAAAACGTCACGGGCTACAGCTTGGCTCAGCTTTTTGTGGGCTCCGAAGGCACGCTGGGCGTGATCACGCAGGCAACCCTTCGGCTCATTCCCCTCCCCAAAGCGCGTAGCGTCGCCCTGGCCATCTTTCCAAACCTCGACGAAGCGGCCGGCATCGTCGGCGTCATTTTGGGAGCCGGCATCGTCCCCTCCACGATCGAGATTATGGACCGGACGACCATCTGGTGTGTGGAGCAGTACATCAAGATGGGTTTGCCCCTCGACGTCGACGCCCTGATCCTGGTGGAAGTGGACGGGGATCCGGACAGCGTCCAGGCGCAGGTCAGGGAGGTGTCTGCCCTGTGCTTGAGCCACGGCGCATCTTCAGTCGAGGTTGCCATCACTGCTAAGGAGATGGACGATCTCTGGCTCGTTCGGCGCTCGATCTCTCCGTCGTTAGCTCGCCTACGGCCTAACAAGCTGGGCGAAGATATCTCGGTACCACGTGCCGCCATCGTCCCCATGGTGCGGGAGGTTCAGCAGATAGCCGCGCATCGTGATCTGACAATCGCCATGTTTGGCCATATCTCCGACGGCAACCTGCACCCCAACATGCTGTTTGATCAGGGCAACCCTGAGGAGCTAGCGCACGTGCAGGAAGCTGCCGAGGATATCTTCGCTGCCGCCGTCTCGTTGGGTGGCACGCTCTCTGGCGAGCACGGCATCGGACTCCTCAAGCGCGAGTTCCTCAGCATGGACCTCTCGCCGGCCGTTATCGAAGCGATGCGCCTCGTCAAGAGTTCCTTCGACCCGAACAACATCCTCAACCCGGGCAAGATGTTCCCACAGGGCGGCCCCAAGATCCCGGGCGGCTAACCCACAATCAGCCAGTACCGGCGCGCGTCTCCTGTAGGGGCAACCCTGCGTGGTT
The DNA here is from genome assembly GCA_016210495.1 of Chloroflexota bacterium. Next base: position 5,151 of record JACQUC010000146.1, on the reverse strand, counting down.
GCCCCGTTGCTTCCTGCCAGCCCAGCACTGCGCCCACCACTTTGTGCTACGCGATTCCCTCAAACAGATCGGTCTCCGGCGTCTTCCGTACCTTCACCCGCGAGACCGCCAGCGTATAGCTCTCCTGCCCCATGAACCTGCGTCGCAGCTCGGCCGGTGCCTTGCTGAAAGGGCCATTTGGCTGAATTTGCGTCCTGTGGCACTGGATCGCTTGCCATTTCTGGTCGAGGAAGTCGCTCACGTCGATCACGGTCGTAATGACGTCGTCCTCCACGCCAAAGTGTTCCAGGTCGATGTCCCCCAAATCGAATCGCACGCCGGCTGCCGCCGCTTCGTCCCGCATGCGGCGAAACGAGGAGCGGGACACGGCCGCGTAATACAGCTTCTGAGCCGCGAATGGCGCCAGTCCATCGCGCAACTGGTCGGCGAACTTCGCTGGGTCCGCCGCGGAGTGAAAAGCCGCCGTCGTGAGGTATCCGATGGCCACGTGATCGGCGTGGCCGTAAATCCCGTCGGGCCCGAAGGTAACCACCACGTTCGGTCTCAGCTCCCGTATGGCCCTTACTATCTTTCCCTCGGTTTCTACCGCGCCACACGTTCCCACCTGCCCGTCGATGCAGTCGAGAAAACGCAGATCCAAGACACCCAGCGCGGCGCACGCGCAGCGAAGCTCCCCCTCACGGACCTCGCCCAACCGGTCGGGAGTGGCCAGCGACGGATCGCTGATTTGTCCCACCTCTCCGCGAGTGGCGCAAATGAGCGTGACCCTCACGCCTTCACTGGCATACTTAGCCAGCGTTCCCCCTATGCCAAACGACTCGTCGTCAGGATGGGCAAAAACCGCCAGCAACCTCAAATCAGACATATCGATCAACCCCCTCTGACAACAAGTATACCAGCAAAGCGGACCACTGTCATTTGGCTACGGTACGCCATTCCAAAACGTAGGGGCGCGGTCTCCGCGCCCTCCCAGCCCCACGCCAATACCGCTAACTCCTTGCCACATACCTCGCCAGCAGCTCCGCCTTCATCACCTTGCCACTGGGGTTCCTCGGCAACGCATCCACGAACATTATCCCGGTTGGCTTCTTGTAGCTCGCCATCCTCTGTCGGCAATGCTCGATCAGCTCGTCTTCCGTCGCCGTCATTCCTCGGCGCAGCACCACCGCGGCCCTGACGGTCTCTCCCCATCTCGCCTCTGAAACGCCGAACACAGCAGCTTCCAGCACCGCCGAGTGGGAGGCTATGGCGTCCTCTACCTCCTTGGGGTAGACGCTTTCGCCCCCAGACTTGATCATCCCGCTCTTTCTGTCCACGAAATAGAGATAGCCGTCCGTGTCCATGCGCGCCATATCGCCCGTATACAACCACCCATCTCGCAGAGCGAGGGCCGTCGCATGTGGGCGATTCCAGTAGCCCTTCATCACGCTGTCGCTCCGCACGGCGATCTCGCCGATTTCGCCGCGCGGAACCTCGCGACCCTTATCGTCGATCACCCTAGCCTCCACGTTGGGCAGCGCTAGGCCAGAAGATCCGAACCGCCTGGCCTGTTCCAGAGGTGCCTTGCCGATCATCGCCCACGAAGCCATCTCCGCCCTCGGCATCAGGGCAACCATAGGGCCTGCCTCAGTAAGGCCGTACCCCGGCACCACCGCGTTGCCAAAGACCTTAAGCGCTCGTTCGTATACAGGAGCTGACAGGCTCATCGTGCACTGAACCGTGTGCAGGCTGCTCAGGTCGTAACTGTGCGCCTCCGGATGATCGAGCAGCGCCACAACCTGCGCCAGAACAGGGTGGCAAAAGGTAACCTTCTCCCTCTCCAAGAGGTCAAAAGTAGCCCGCACGTCAAACCTGCGGGTCATCACCGACGTCGCGCCCACATAAAGGTGGAGCAATGCCGGCCAGACCGCCGCGCTGTGGAACAGCGGCGTCATCACGAGGTTGACGTCGTCCGGCTTGATGCCAAGCGCCGGGAGCGCGTTGGCCGAGTTGGCGATCCAGTTCCCGTTGGTCAGCGCCGCCCCTTTCGGAAAGCCTGTCGTGCCTCCGGTGTACAGAATGCACATGATGTCGTCATCCGTCCCCTGAGTCGGTACGCTGCCCACCGCTTTGCCCGCCACCTCCTCATAGGCCACCGCTCCCTCAAAGCCCCACCCGATCGCCAGCACGACTCTTATTTGGCCCAGACCGTCCCGCAGGCTTTCGAGCGTCTCGCGGAACTCCTCTTCCACCACGATCGCCGTCGGCCGGCAGTCGTTCACAATGAAGAGCAATTCCTGGGCCGTCAAACGTGTGTTCAGCGGTACCAGGACTATGCCCGTCCTGGCGGCGATGAGGTACATTTCCAGGTAGTGATGGCTATTTGGGGCCAGCACGGCCATTCGGTCTCCCCTGCACACGCCCGACGACAGCAGCAGGCTCGAGAGCGCGTCCACCCGTTTCTTCATCTCGGAGTACACCACAGACCTACCTTCGTAGCTGGCTGCTACTTTCTGTGGATACCTGGAGGCCGTTCGATCGAGGATGTCGGCAAAAGTCATCGTCGTCTGCTCCTGCTATCCGCCAGGGGGACCGTGCGGCAGCGATTGTGTTGCCCTACTTGGTATTCGGTGCGCAAATCCAATCTGTAGGGGCGGACGGCCCTGTACGGCCCTGCCCGCCCGGGGTGGGGTGGGAGCGACACAGCCATTCTTGCCCCGAGAACTATTCAGTTTATGTTGCGAAACAGAACAGCGTAGGGGCGAGGTTTCCTCGCCCTCGGCGGGTGGGGCGAGGCGTCGCAGCCATTTCGCACCGAAAACTATTTAGTAGCCCCTCTCGACGAATCGCGGCGCCATAAGGTTGTCGACGGGCGCGTAGTCGTCTGTAAGAATGATCTGTCTACCGCTGCGCAGATACTCCGACAGTTGCTCGTCGGGCATGATCGTGTCGCTCGGGTAGCTGCGCCCGTTGCTTGTCACGAACTGCCTGTAATCCTCAAGGTCCAGGGCGCTGGCTCCGGCCAGGACGATGTAAGTGCTTGAGCCCTCCCATTCCCAGGATGTGCCCAGGCCAAACAGATAGACGTACGGGAACGTGAGTTTGAGCGTGTTGATGTAGGCCCGCATGAATTCGCCCTTCTTGTAGCTATCGATCACATTGACCATGTAGAACCCGTCCGGCTGCAGCGCCTTCTTGACTTTCTCGTTGAACTCCAGGGTGGTCAGATGATAGGGCAGCGACAGATCGTTGAAAGCATCTCCCATCACCAGGTCATACTTCTGCCCGAAGCTGTTGCGCTCGAAAAACATCCGGGCGTCCTCGGTGAACGTCTTGATCGTCGTATCTTGCGGCAACCCCAGGTGCGCGTAAGCAACCTCGGTAACACCGGGATCTATCTCCACCACTTCGACGACGCTGCCCGGGTAGACTAGCTCGATATAGCGCGGAAAAGTATAGCCACCACCGCCTATACTGAGCGTGTTCAAAGTGCGCTTTGTCCGGGTGAGGTACTTCGTCACCTCGGCGTAGATCTTTTCGTAGCCGTATTCCAACTGAGTTGGGTCGGTCATATTGTTGAAGCTGTGGATCAGGTGGTCCAGAACAAGCTCTTTGATGACAGTATTGTCCTCGCGCACCTTTTCGTTTACCCTGATACTGTAGTAATTGGTTTCTTTCAGAAAGGGAGACTCCATCTTCTGTTCCTGATACAGGTATCCGCCGAAAGCGGCGAAGAGTAGCACCAGGATTGCGCCCTCCACCTTGGCCTTTCGCCAATCCCCAAACACTGCGGCCATCAAGAGTAATACCACGCCGATGATGGCGACGATGACCCTGGTACCTACCAACTCGATCAAGATGAAGCCGGTGAGAAAGGTACCGACGATGCTCCCCAGCGCCGAGAAGGCGTAGATCTTGCCGACGATGTTGCCAGTTTCCTCGAGTCTCTGCAGCACCAGCTTTACGACCAGAGGCGAGATCGTGCCCATAATACAGCTTGGTGCGAAGAAGACGATGGTGGTAAGGGCCAGAATCTTGGCTACCAGTGGCAGCGTGAACGGCAGACCGTTGACGAGGAAGTTGATCATAAGCAGTACGCTCAAGCTAGCTAGTCCGGACAAAAGAAGCAATATGCCGAGCGTCGTGTGGGAGGCCCAACGGTCCGCAACCTTGCCCCCCAGGTAGTTGCCGACGCTAATACCGGCCAGCACGACGCCGATGATGCTGGTCCAGGTGTAAAGGGAAACGCCCACGTAGGGCGCCATAATTCTGCCTGCCACCAGCTCCAGCACCAATGTGCAAGCACTACTGACGAAGACGACGAAGCTTGCCGTCCAGATGTTATTGCTTCTCAGCACCGGTCCCCTCCAAGCCACAGATTACGCCTTTTCAGTTCCAGAAATTCGCGGCATATTCTACACTATTTCCCGCACGGTGTCACTTTGACATAAGCGCATCGAGCGTGGCATGGAATTTGCGGCAATGTAAGTGAACCGCTGTTGAGCGCGGTAGCGATGATGCAAAGTCTCCGGCCATTGTCGTACGCGGCAAGGGTGGAGACAACAACCAAGGAGGTTGCGATGCAGTACGGTTCTCACAATGTGCGAGTCGGAATGGATATCTTCAGCTCCGACAACCATAAGCTCGGCACCGTGGATCAGGTGTTCCCCGACCACTTCACGTTGAAGAAGGGGCTGATCTTCACGAAGGATCTGTACATTCCGTACAGCTCTCTGAGCCGCTGTGAAGCTGAGAAATGCTTCCTTAATATAACCAAGGACAGGATCGACCACATGGGTTGGTACCAGCCGCCCACGGGTCCGCGCCTTGGAGTATAATAAGCTGTCGATCTGAGCGGTCGGCGGTCGGTAAGCACCAAGTGCAGGGGGCACGCCAAAACCAGCGAGACCCCTGCATTCATTTGCGAGCGTGTCGCCCGACCAGCCGCCATCAAACCCCGAAACCGTAAAGACCAAGCCTTCAGGTCAGCCTGAGCAACTACCACACGGCACAGCTTGACAGGCCACGACCAAAAATCGTAGAATTGATGACGGTTGGTGCACAGCAAGCATAGCATCTTTACAAGAGACCCATCAGAAAAGTCTCGTCGTGAGGCTTAGACCAGGCAGGGTAGCTCAGTGGTAGAGCAGGGGACTCATAAGCCCTTGGTCG
>JACQUC010000011.1 GCA_016210495.1 Chloroflexota bacterium | reverse complement strand
GATCCTGGGGGATAGTGTGGTCACCGGATACGGCAAGATCGACGGTCGACTGGTGTACGTCTTCTCCCAAGATTTCACCGTCTTCGGCGGCTCGCTCTCCGAGGTTCACGCCGAGAAGGTCTGCAAGATTATGGATCTGGCGATGAGGGGCGGGGCACCTGTAATCGGCCTCTGCGACTCCGGCGGGGCACGCATTCAGGAAGGCGTCGTCAGTCTGGCCGGTTACACCGATATCTTCCTGCGCAATGTGCTCAGCTCGGGTGTCATTCCCCAGTTTTCGGCCATCATGGGCCCCTGCGCTGGTGGCGCCGTCTATTCCCCGGCGCTGACCGACTTCGTGATAATGGTCAAAGAGACGAGCCACATGTTCCTGACGGGGCCTAACGTCATCAAGGCCGTCACGCACGAGGACGTCACGTTCGAGCAATTGGGGGGCGCGATGACACACAACTCCCTGAGCGGCGTCGCTCACTTCGCCGCCGAAAACGAAGAGGAATGCCTCTCCCTGTTGCGCAGGTTGCTCGGGTTCATCCCGCAGAACAACCTGGATGACCCACCTTACGTTCAGCCGACAGATGACCCAATGCGTATGGAGGAGGAGCTCAATTACGTCGTCCCCGATAACCCGAACAAGCCCTACGACATGCGGGACGTGATCCGCCACGTGGTAGACGACAGCGATTTCCTGGAAGTGCACGAGTTCTTCGCCCAGAATATCGTCGTCGGCTTCGCCAGACTGAACGGCCGGTCAATCGGCATTGTGGCCCAGCAACCAAGCGTATTGGCCGGAGTGCTCGACATCAATGCGTCGACCAAGGCCGCCCGGTTTGTGCGCTTCTGTGATTGCTTCAACATCCCGCTAGTAACGTTTACGGATGTGCCGGGCTTCTTGCCCGGCGTCGGCCAGGAGCACGGTGGGGTAATTCGTAACGGCGCCAAGCTGTTGTACGCTTATTGCGAAGCCACTGTTCCAAAGGTGACGGTTATCACGCGCAAAGCGTACGGTGGGGCTTACTGCGTTATGAGCAGTAAGCATGTTCGAGGCGATGTCAATTACGCGTGGCCCGCGGCCGAGGTCGCTGTGATGGGGGCCGAAGGTGCCGTGAACATAATCTTCAAACGCGAGATAGAGGAATCGGCTGACCCGGACGCGATGAGGCAGCAACTGATCGATGAATACGCGGAGAGGTTTGCGAACCCCTACGTCGCAGCCGCACGAGGCTACATCGACGACATAATAATGCCCTCCGAGACTCGGCCCAAACTCATCATTGCGCTGGAGATGCTGAAGAACAAGCGTGATACCAACCCGCCCAAAAAGCATGGCAACATTCCGCTTTGACCCGCCCCACCGCTCCTCCCTGCCGCGGCAGAGGCGTCACGCGTCCTCTCCCAAAGGGAGAGGCGTCCTGTCCCCTCTCCCTCTGGGAGAGGGTTAGGGTGAGGGCGGACCATCCGAGCGATTTGCCATCCAGTAGTGCAGGGGCTTGTCCCCTGCTAGGGAGGGGTGGGGACGCCTTCTCGCCCAAAGCAAACCGCCCTAGTGCGAGGGCGAGGGCGGACTAGCCAACCGACTTGTTATTCACCTGGGGAGACGATAGGTGTTCAAAAAAGTACTGGTCGCCAATCGTGGCGAGATCGCCGTGAGAATTCTGCGAGCTTGCGAAGAGCTGGGGATAGCAACAGTCGCGGTGTACTCGGACGCCGACCGCAACTCGCTACACGTCCGGTACGCCGATGAGGCGTATCACATCGGTCCCGCGCCGGCCAGGGAGAGCTACCTGCGCATCGACAGGATCATCCGGGTCGCCAGGGAATCCGGCGCAGAGGCTGTTCACCCCGGCTATGGCTTTCTGGCCGAGAATGCCGCTTTCGCCCGCGCCTGCACCGAGGCCGACATCGTCTTTGTAGGGCCCTCGGCGGAAGTGATGAGGGCTATGGGGGACAAATTGCTGGCGCGCCGCACCATGAGGGATGCTGGCGTGCCGGTTGTGCCCGGAATCTACGAGGGCCTCCAAAGCGAAAAGCAGGCAGCAGTTTTCGCCAAGGAGCTGGGCTATCCCGTTCTCATCAAGGCATCGGCTGGCGGCGGTGGTAAGGGGATGCGCGCGGTCAGGCAACGCGATGAGTTATCCAGTGCCCTTAGAGCTGCTGCCAACGAGTCGGCCGCGGCCTTCGGCGACAACACCATCTATGTCGAAAAGATGCTAGAAGGCGTGCGGCACGTCGAGATCCAGTTGCTGGCAGACCGCTTCGGCAATATCATCCACCTGGGAGAGCGTGAGTGCTCGATCCAAAGACGCCACCAGAAGCTCATCGAGGAGGCACCGTCGACGGCGCTGAACGACGAGTTGCGCGAGGAGATGGGCCGGGTAGCGGTGAAGGCGGCGGCAGCCGTGGGCTATGAGAGCGCGGGCACCGTCGAGTTCCTCCTGGACAAAGACAAGAACTTCTACTTTCTCGAGATGAACACGCGGCTGCAAGTGGAGCATCCGGTCACGGAAATGGTGACGGGTGTGGACATCCCAACCGAACAACTGCGGATAGCAACCGGTCGCAAGCTGCGTTACAAGCAGGAGGATATCCGCATGAACGGGTGGGCCATCGAGTGCCGCATATCGTCCGAGGACCCCTACAATAACTTCATGCCCTCCGTCGGCAGAATTACCCGGGTGTACGAGCCCAGCGGACCCGGGGTGAGGGTTGATAGCGGCGTCTTTGGAGGCTTCGAGGTCTCTCTCTTCTACGATCCGTTGGTCGCCAAGCTCATAGTTTGGGGTGAAACGCGGGGCCAGGCCATCCTGCGTATGCGCCGGGCTCTTTCGGAGTACAAGATCGTCGGTATTCAGACCAGCATACCGTTCCACCTGCGTATGATGGGTACCGCCAGTTTCATCGGCGGCCGGTTCGATACCAGCTTTCTGGATCGTCAAAACATTCTCACAACCGACGAAACGAGTGAGCACGGCAAGGTCGCGGCTGTGGCCGCCGCTCTCGTCGCCTATCGCTCCCGAAAGAACAGTATTGCCAATAACCTGGTTCAGTGTGGGCCGGACGGCGGCGCCTGGAAGGCGGCCGCCAGACGGGAGGTCTTGAGACCGAGATGAGATACTTTGCTGAAGTCGAGGGTAGCCAGCACGAGGTTGAGATAGTGGAGAACGCGACGCTCAGCGTCGCCATCGATGGCCAGCCGACGAAGGCCGATCTTCAGCGAGTAGATGGGCCTTCCCTCTACTCCTTGATACTGGATCAGCGTTCTTACGAAGTCTATGTGGAGCAGCGCGAAGGCAAGTATATGGTGATGATCGGCGGCGAGCTCTATTGGGTAAAGATTCAGGACGAGCGGGCCAGGCGGCTGGCGGAGGTTGCGCCGAGAGGGAAGGCGCAGGAGGGTGAGGTAGTCGTCAGGGCGCCGATGCCCGGTTTGGTCAAGGCCATCGAGGTCGCTCCCGGCGATGTCGTCGCGAAAGGGCAGGGCCTAATAGTGCTCGAGGCAATGAAGATGGAGAACGAGCTAAGGGCGCCACAAGGCGGCACCATCAGGTCTTTGAACGTGGCCCAAGGGGAAACGGTCGAGCTGGGCCGTGTTCTCGTGGTCCTGGGTTAATGTCTACTGGCGATAATCTCGAGGCTGAGAAAGAGCAGAAACGTAGGGGCGTCCCGAAACGTCCCGAACGGGATCCCGCATGGCGGGAGGATCCCGCGAGGCGGGAGACGTCCACTGTCCGCCCCGGGGTGGGGTTGGGCTCAGGCATTTCTACAATTCGCGTATACTGTCAATGGATGTGACTCTGATGTCTGATGTACTCAAGGCCGAGAAAGAGAGATGGGAAGCGTCGACGCTGGCCGATAGCTTGGCACGCTTCCCGGAGCGCCGGGCGGAGTTCAAAACCGCCTCGGATTTACCTGTCGAGCGTGTTTGCACTCCCCTGGACGTCGAGAGTCTGAGCTATCTCGACGACCTTGGCTTTCCTGGCGAGTATCCCTACGCCAGAGGCATCCAGCCTACTATGTATCGGGGCCGACTATGGACGATGCGCCAGTACGCAGGTTATGCGTCGGCCGAGGAGTCAAACCGTCGCTTCCATTATCTGCTTCAGCACGGCCAGACCGGCCTTTCCATCGCCTTCGACCTCCCCACGCAAATTGGCTACGACTCCGACGACCCCATCGCCGCGGGCGAAGTTGGCAAAGTGGGGGTGGCCATCGACTCCCTCGACGATATGGAGGCACTCCTCGACGGCATTCGCCTGGACGAAGTTAGCACCTCGATGACCATAAACGCCACGGCGGCCATTCTTCTGGCTATGTACGTTGCCGTTGCCAAGAAACAGGGCGTCTCGCCGGCGAAACTCGACGGAACAGTCCAAAACGACATCCTGAAGGAGTATGTGGCCAGAGGAACGTACATTTTTCCTCCCAGGCCGTCGCTGCGTGTCGTGACGGATCTTGTTGCCTATTGCAGCGAGCATCTGCCCAACTGGAACACGATCTCCATCAGCGGTTACCACATTCGTGAGGCCGGCGCAACAGCCGTGCAGGAGCTGGCGTTCACCTTTGCCAACGCTATCGCCTATGTGGAAGCAGCAGTCCAGGCCGGGCTGAGTGTCGACAGCTTTGCGCCCAGGCTGTCTTTCTTCTTCAGCGCGGACAAGGATTTCCTCGAGGAGATCGCCAAGTTTAGAGCCGCCAGACGTATTTGGGCCAGGATCATGTGCGAGAGGTTTCGAGCCAAAGACCCCCGCTCCCGTATGTTGCGGTTTCATACTCAGACCGCGGGATCCTCGCTGACGGCGCAGCAGCCCGAGAACAATGTCGTCCGCACGACCATCGAGGCGGTGGCGGCGGTGCTCGGCGGAACCCAGTCGCTTCACACCAACTCGATGGACGAGGCGCTTGCGCTGCCTTCGGAGCGCGCGGCAAGACTGGCGTTGAGGACACAGCAGATCATTGCCTCCGAAAGTGGTGTAGTCAACACCATCGACCCTCTCGCAGGCTCTTACCACATCGAGGCTCTCACGTCTAGGATCGAGCGAGACGTCGCCGATTACCTGGCTCGCGTGGAGGGCCACGGGGGCACATTGCCTGCCCTGGAAAAGGGCTACTTCCAACGGGAAATCCACGAAAGTGCCTACCGCCACCAGTGCCAGGTGGACAGCGGGGAGCGCATTGTTGTTGGCGTGAATCAGTTCGTGGTAGAGAATGGCGAGCCGGTGGACATCCTGCGCGTCGACCCTGGCGTGCGCGAGGCGCAGGTCTCGAGGTTAATGGATTTGAGAGGGCGTCGCGATGCCGAGAGGGCGGCCCGCGCTCTCGATCAGCTCCGCCAAGCCGCCCTGGCCGACACCAACTTGATGCCGGTCATACTCGATTGCGTCGAGCGCCTGTGTACCATTGGCGAAATCTGCCATACCTTGCGCAAGGTATTTGGCGAATTCCGCGAAGTGAGTATAATTTAGTAGGGGCGAGGTCTCCTCGCCCTGGCGAGGCGGAGGCATCGCGCCCATTCCGCACCATCCCCCGGTATTGTAGGGGCGGACGGCTGTCCGCCCAGGGGCCGGGCGGAGGCATTGCAGCCATGCTGCGCGAGAGACTTGGAAAAGGAGATAGGGATCACAATATGCCTCGGAAGGTAGACCACATCGGAGTTGCCGTTCACGACGTGGTGGATGCGGCGAGGTTCTACCGGGACGGGTTGGGCCTTTCGGTTTCCGAACCGGAGATCAACCCCAGCGAAAGAATAAAGATAATCCTCGTGTCGCTGGACCATACTTTGATCGAGCTAATGGAGCCTCTGGAAGCGGACACGGTGGTCGGAAAGTTCTTGGATACCAGAGGGGAGGGGCTGCACCACATCTGCTTGAAGGTAGACGACGTTGAGGAAATCGTGCGCTCTGTCGTGGCGCATGGTGCCCAACTGGTGGACGAGCAGCCGCGCACTGACCTGCACGGTAGAAAGCTAGTCTTCGTCCATCCTAAGTCGGCCAACGGCGTGCTGGTGGAGCTGGTGCAGGACACGGAGAAGGACATAGAGAAGAGTGGCAAGTAGATCTCCGGTCGTCGCTCCGGTTAGATTGCCGGATAGACCGTTTGGCCGAGGCCTGGTTCAGGTCTACACCGGTGCCGGTAAAGGGAAAACCACGGCCGCCCTGGGCTTGAGCATCCGAGCGGTGGGACACGGCCTGCGGGTGTTCATCGCTCAGTTCATGAAGGGTGTGACATACGGCGAGCTGAGAACTCTGTTGGGAATACCCAACATTACCATCAGGCAGTTTGGCAGCTCCCATTGGATCATACCAGGCCAAATCAAGGAAGAAGATAAGCAGCTAGCCTTCGCCGGTTTCGAGCGAGCGTGCGAGGCTATCAGCAGCGGCCAGTATGACCTGGCCATTCTGGACGAGATCAACGTCGCGCTCTCCTTTGGGCTGCTGCCTCTCGGGCCAATCTTGGACCTCATCGCGACCAAGCCGCTGCAGGTCGAGCTTGTCTTGACGGGCCGCAATGCGCCCCGCGAGGTAATCGATCTCGCCGACCTAGTAACCGAGATGGTGCCCATCAAGCACCCATTCCAAAAGGGAGTTCCAGCCCGCCGAGGCATCGAATGGTAGGGGCGTCCTTGCACGGAAGGACGCCCGGGGTTGGGTGGGGCACCGCCGCTATTTCGCACAAAAAATTGAACTAAACAGGTGTGCCAGTGCCTAGCCACGAAGATTTACAGAAGATAGCTAACGAGAAACGCCACTGGGAGCGCGGCACGCTCCTAGAGTCGCTACGGCGTGCGCCAGAGCGCCAGCAGGAGTTCATCACCACCTCCGGCGTCCCCATCGAGCGCCTTTACACGCCGGCCGATGTGCCGAACCTGCACTACTTGGAGCACCTCGGCTTCCCCGGCGAGTACCCGTTCACCCGCGGCGTGCATCCCACATTGTACCGGAGCAAACTATGGACGATGCGCATGTTCTCCGGATTCGGCACGGCCGAGGAATCGAATGCCAGATACAAGTACCTCTTGGAACACGGCGAAACCGGGCTGTCCGTGGCCTTCGACACGCCTACCCTTTACGGCTATGACCACGACCACCCGATGGCGCACGGCGAGTTTGGCAAGTGCGGCGTTGCCGTCTCGTCGGTCGCCGACATGGAAGTTCTTTTCGACGGCATCCCCGTCGATCAAATCACCACGTCGATGACCATCAATGGCCCGGCGGCGATTATCTGGGCGATGTATATCGCGGCGGCCCAAAAGCGTGGTATCCCGATGGAGAAGCTGGGCGGGACGCTTCAAAACGATATCTTCAAGGAGTATCAGGCGCAGAAGGAGTTTATTTTCCCCCCGGGGCCCTCGCTACGTCTGGTGGTGGACACCATCGAGTTCGGCTCGCAGCGCCTGCCCCTTTGGAATACCATATCCATCAGCGGTTACCACATCCGCGAGGCCGGCGCGACGGCTGTACAGGAGCTCGCCTTCACCCTTTACAATGGCTTCGCTTACGTTCAGGCTGCAATGGACCGCGGGCTACAGGTGGACGATTTCGCCCCGCGGCTTAGCTTCTTCTTCAATTCGCACAACGACTTCTTCGAGGAAATAGCCAAGTTTCGAGCGGCGCGAAGAATCTGGGCGCGGGAAATGAAGGACCGCTTTGGGGCCAAGGATCCGCGTTCCTGGTGGTTGAGATTCCATACCCAAACGGCCGGCTGCTCTTTGACCGCGCAGCAGCCCGAGAATAACATCGTCCGCACCACCATCCAGGCGCTGGCGGCCGTCCTTGGAGGCACCCAGTCGCTGCACACCAACTCTATGGACGAAGCGCTCGCCCTGCCCGCGGAAAAAGCCGCCAGGGTCGCCTTGAGAACACAGCAGATCATTGCCCACGAGAGCGGCGTCACCAACGCCATCGATCCCTTCGGAGGCTCGTACTTTGTGGAGTCGCTGACGGATAGAACCGAGAGCGCGGCACGCGAGTACTTCGCCCGGCTGGATGCCATCGGCGGTGCCATAGCCGCTATCGAGAGTGGATTCTACCAGCACGAGATCGCGGATAGCGCTTTCAGGTACGAGCAGGAGATCAACGATAGACGTCGGACGATCGTCGGCGTAAATGACTACCTGGTCGAGGAGACCACGCCAACTCCGCTGCTGCGAATGGACCCCGAGGGGGAGAGGGTGCACCTGGCGCGGCTGCAACGCGTGCGGGCCGAGCGGGACAGCGTCGCCGTTCAGGAGCACCTCGAGGCCCTGCGACGGGCGGCCAAAGGGACTGACAACCTTATGCCGTTCATCCTAGCCGCGGTTCACGCCTACGCCACGCTCGGCGAGATAACTGATGTACTGCGCGACGTCTTCGGCGTCTACGTCGAGACGCCCGCCTTGTAGGGGCGCGGTCCTGTCCTCGGTCCTGTCCCCTCTCCCTCTGGTCCTTCCCTCGATAGCAAGAAATCGAGGGAAGGACTGGGAGAGGGTTAGGGTGAGGGCCGCTCCTCAGGCAGCAACAACTTCTATCAAATAGCCAGCTCTATGGAGGTCGGCAATGGATGAAAGCTCGAAGATCAAGGTACTGGTAGCCAAACCGGGCCTCGACGGTCACGACCGGGGCGCCAAGGTCGTGGCACGCGCCCTCCGTGATGCCGGAATGGAAGTGATCTACAGCGGCCTGCGCCAGACGCCGGAGATGATTGTGGAAGCTGCCCTGCAGGAGGACGTGGACGTCATCGGTCTGAGCATTCTCTCGGGTGCGCACCTGCCGCTCTTCACAAGGGTCATGGAGTTGCTGAAGAACAATCGGGCAGACGACATCCTGGTGGTTGCCGGCGGCGTGATCCCCGATGAGGATGTTCCCACGGTCCGAGAATTGGGTATCACTCGGGTCTTCGGGCCGGGCACGCCCCTGCACGACATTGTCGGCTTCATCCAGGCTAATGCCCAATGAGCACGATGAGCCTGGCGCAGCGAATCCTTAACGGCGACCGTCGCGCGGTCGCCAGACTGATAACGCTCGTCGAGGACGGTGCCGCCGAGGCGGAGCAGGAGCTGCGCGACCTTTACCCTCGTACCGGCCGCGCGCACGTCGTGGGCATTACCGGTCCGCCGGGCAGTGGCAAAAGCACGCTGGCCAGGGAACTGGCAAAGGAGTTCCGCGCCAGGAGTAGGGAAGTCGGCATCGTCGCCGTCGATCCTTCCAGCCCGTTCACGGGTGGCGCGCTTCTCGGCGACCGCGTGCGCATGCAAGAGCTGAGCACCGATCCCGGTGTCTTCATTCGCAGTATGGCTACCCGCGGCGCAGTAGGTGGCCTGGCCGTGGCCGCTGCGGACGCCGCTAGAGTTCTCGATGCTCTGGGCTGTCACGTGGTCATCCTCGAAACAGTCGGCGCCGGCCAGGCGGAAGTGGATGTGGCCGAAGCCGCCCAAACGACCATCGTCGTCGAGGTGCCAGGCATGGGCGACGACATCCAGGCCAGCAAGGCGGGCATTCTCGAGATAGCAGACATCTTCGTCGTCAACAAGGCCGACAAGGACGGCGCCGACCGTGCCGTCGTCGAGCTGGAGTCGATGCTCTCCTTCGACACGCGCCATCGGCTTTGGACGCCTCCCGTCGTCAAGACGATTGCTACCTCGGGCGAAGGCGTCAAGCGGCTTGTGGACACCGTCGACGCCCACCTCAAGTTTCTTCGGGACGCCGGCGAGCTCCGGCGCCGCCTGCAAGGCCAGGCGCGGCGCGAGTTGCTGCGGCTCGTCAAACAGGAGCTCTTGGACAGGCTTCTTCGCCAGCTCCCCGACGGGCAGCTCGAATCCCTTACCCAGACCATAGCAGACCGCCAGATCGACCCCCACTCTGCTGCCAGGAAGCTGGTCGAGCAATTCTACCCCCGCCGGCCGTGACCGATATCGGGCGAGCCAGGGCCCTCGTAGCCGTCCGCCTAAGGCGGGCGCGTCTCCTGCTGGCGACGGCGAGGCAGCGCTTTGCTCACATGTGCCCCGCCCTAGCTGGCGGGGCAACGCCGGCTTTGGCCATAGGCCGCTCGCACGTCACAGCCACGTCCTCCGCCTAAAAAGCACAAAAAGCACCATCGCGACCAGGGCCATGAGCCCGAGCGCCCACGCGTAGCCGAAAGGCCACTCCAATTCCGGTATCAGCCTGAAGTTCATACCGTAGATCCCCGCGATCAGCGACATACTCATCAGGATAATAGACCCCGCGGTCAGTATCTTCATGATCTGGTTCAGATTGTTCGAGGTCATTGATAGATATCCGTCGAGTGCAGAGCTCAAAAGGTCCCTGTAAGTTTCAATCATGTCGCTGACGCGCAGCAAGTGGTCGTACACGTCGGCGAAGTATATGACATTCACCGTGTCCAGCAGGGGTATATCGCGCCTGGTCAGGGCGTTTAGAACGTCTCGTGCCGGGCTCACGATCTTCCGCACTGCCAGCAGGTCTTTGCGCAGGACGAAGATATCGGCGATGGTCTCCTGGCTGAATGCGACGAAAACCTTCTCTTCTATCAGATCGATCTCGTCCTCGATCGCATCCATCATCGGAAAGTAGTTGTCGACGATGCTGTCGCAGATCGTGTAAAGCAAAAAGCCCACGCTGCCGTCGTGCACCATTTCCGGATTCGCCTCCCAGCGGCGAATTGCCTCCTCGAGCTCGGGCACGCGCTCCTCGTGTACGCTGACCACGTAGTTTCGTCCGACAAACATGTCTACCTCGCTGGACCGAAACCCGCTCGCTCCTCCTTTCCTCTCAGCGTCATAAGTGGCCGAGTACAACACAATGAAGTAGTAATCCTCGTACTCATCCACCTTGGGTCGCTGGTGGCCCCGTCGAACGTCATCGATTGCCAGCCTGTGAAAGCCAAACTCCCGGCCCAGCATCTCGATCTCCTGCTCATCAGGATCGTGCAGGTCGAGCCACACGAGCTCCCGACGGTTTGAGATGAGCCCGCTGATTTCATCGAGATCGGTGATCTCTCTTAGCTTGCCGTTCCTGTAATGGAGCGCTTTATACATAACAACCTCGCCAGGCACAAAGTAACGCCACGTCGTCAAAGTGCCAGCCAGAGGCATGATACAGCGGGAGCGACGGTGCATACAAGGCATCCATGCCACACCTTGTGCAGCCTCCGCGCTGGCGCGGGCGCCTCTCCATCGTAGGGGCAACCCTGTGTGGTTGCCCCGCCATCAGATCTGGCGCGGGCGCATCCATCCGGGAGCCTCGTGAGGCCCACGCGATCATCACCGCTTGCGCCCTACGCTACAGGATGGTAGATTGCACTGTATACAAGTCGAGCTTGCAATGGAGGTCAGAGGCGATGCCCAGCACAACAGTCCGCATCAGTGATACGGCCCGTGAGACCTTGCGGGAACTTGCAGCACGTACAGGACGATCAATGCAGGACGTGCTTGAGACAGCGATTGATGCATACCGCCGCCAGCAGTTCTTCGACGAAGTCGACGCTGCTTTCAGGGCCTTGAAGGAGAGCCCTGAGGAGTGGCAGGCGGAAATTGAAGAACGTGAGGCTGTTGATGGCTCGCTCGCCGATGGGTTGGAGGAGGAATGATCGATCCAAGGCCTTCGCGCACGGACGTATGGTTGATTGATTTCAGCCCCACTAGGGGGCACGAGCCCTCCGGGCTAAGGCCCGGCCTCGTCGTTTCCGTGGACCGTTTCAACCACGGTATGGCCGGGCTGGTTCTGGTGATTCCCATCACCACAAGGCGCAAGGGCATCCCGCTCCACGTAGAGGTCGATTCACCAGAGGCCGGCCTGCGGCCGCGGAGCTTCATCAAATGCGAAGACCTGCGCTCGATCAGCACCGGGCGCTTAATGGAACGCTGGGGATCTGTGACGGCGGAAACCATGCGTCAGGTAGAGTTCCGCCTGCGACTGCTCCTGGGCTTATGAACGACACTAAGCAAGCAGCTAGCGGTTACCAAGCGAAGCTGAGTCCTGGTATAATACGATCCACGCGGAACGTTATGCGCGAAGGAGTGCCTGGTGTGAGCCCCAGTGTGTTCGTTACTAGAAATATCCCCGAAAAGGGGCTGGAAATCGTTCGGACATCTGCCCACGTCGAGGTCTGGCCCGGCGAAGAGCCGCCGCCCTACGACACTTTGCTCGCCAAGGCGCGCAAAGCGGACGGTCTATTGACGATGCTGACGGATCGCGTCGACGCCGCGTTAATGGACGCCGCGCCGCGCCTGAAAGTCATCAGTAACTACGCCGTGGGCTACGACAACATCGACGTCGCGGCGGCCACCGCTCGCCGCATAGTCGTCGCCAACACGCCGGGGGTCCTTACCGAAACCACGGCCGACCTGGCCTTTGCGCTGCTCCTGGCTGCCGCGCGCCGCGTGGTCGAAGGAGACAAGTACGTTCGTGCTGGGAAGTGGCGCACCTGGCACCCCACCTTGCTGCTCGGTTGGGATGTGCATCACGCGACCCTGGGCCTCGTCGGCCTGGGCCGCATCGGCGCCGAGGTCGCGCGCCGCGCCAGAGGCTTCAGCATGCGCGTTCTCTACCATCAGCGCCACCGCGATGAGGCCCTCGAGCGCGAGTTGGGCCTCGAGTTCGCCCCCGTTCTCTCTCAGTTGCTCGCCGAGGCCGACTACGTCAGCCTGCACGTCCCGCTTACCCCGGAAACGAGGCACCTGATCGGCGCCGCCCAGCTTGCGCAGATGAAGCCGACTGCCATCCTCATAAACACGTCGCGTGGCCCCGTGGTCGACGAAGGCGCTCTCTACGAAGCGCTGGCGTCGGGTATCATCACCTACGCCGCCCTGGACGTGATGGAAATCGAGCCCATCCCCCTCGACAGCCCGCTCCTGGCCCTCGACAACGTCGTCATCGCGCCTCACATCGGCAGCGCCAGCGTGGCCACCCGCACCAAAATGGCCATCATGGCCGCCACGAACCTCGTCAACGCTCTGCGCGGCGAGAAGCCCGCCCACGTAGTGAACACAGAATTGTTCGGCTAGGTCCGCTCCGACCGATACGTCCCCCAACGCCGCGCCGCATCCACTAGCGCGCGCACGTTCTCGGCGGGCGTGTCGGCTGATAGCGGAGGGTCCGCTGCCAGGATAAACCCACCCCCTTTGGCGGCCGCGGCGATTGATTGGCGCGCCTCGGCGCGCACGTCCTCGGGAGTCCCCTGCAGCATCGTCTTGATATTGTCGACGCAGCCCATCAGTACCAGGCCCTGCGGGGCGCTGGCCCTGATCGCGGCCATATCTGCCCTGTCCCCCACAAACAGAACGTCGGCGCCTTCGCCGATCGCGACCGGCCACTTATTGGCGCAATCGATCAGGTACACGCTCTTCACGCCCTTCTCCCTCAAGCGGGAGATCATTCGCCCAGTGTAGGAAACGCTGAATTCACGGTACAGTTGCACCGAGATGGCCGAGCTGGTCGCCGCAGAGTTTGGTATATAGATAAAGTCGGCGCCCGCGTCGGCGTAAGCCTCGGCAAAGGCTGTGCAAGGCTCGACACAGAAGTCGATCAGCCGTCGGAAGAAGTCCGGGTTCCTGAGCAAGTCCTTGTACGCGTTGCCCACTCCTCGTAGCGTGCAGGCCTCTCCAAATGGCGGTCGTACACAGGCCATCACCGGAATCTCGCTTCCTGTGCGCTCCTTGAGCTTATGGACTATCTCCAGAAGTTGCGGTATCTTACCGCGGCCGGTGATGTTGTCAATCGCTGCGAGCCTGTCGATATCGTCAGGCGTCTTGACCAGGAACTCGGAGATTATCGGTACGTCGTCCTCTTTCATCGTCGGATGCGCCCCAAATGCCTCGTTGAGCGCGCCGTAATCGTTCATTCCATAGAGCGAGTCGTAGCCCATATCGCGTTGTGCCCTGATTTGGGCGTCCACATACTTGTCAACGTCGGCGAAGCACTCGCTCACCTTGTACCCGGCGTACCGCATCGACCATGGCGCCGTCGACAGCATCACCGGAACCCTGTCCGGCTCCCGGAAAGACATGGCTGTCCGAACCCTCTCCATTGGAGTCATATACTCCGTTGCCATCATTTCCTCCTTTCCCGGCCTTCGCGGTCCTTCTCTGAAGGACTCGCGTCAACCCTTTTTCCCGCGTCCTCCTGCCAAGCGGCCTGACGGCGTGGCTTCAGCCCGCCGAAGGACACCCAAGCCGGCTATCGTGGTTCCTGCAGCCGCAATGGCCTCTGCCAACCGGCTTGACGGCAGGACTTTAGCCCGCCGAAGGACTCCGCACCCGGCCAAGCTCGAACACCCGTAGGATCCGGCGAGGCCTCGTGCCTGGCTTGCCTTGGCTATCCTTCGCGGCACTAAGGTGCTCGCGTCAACCCACCATCTGGCATGCTCCTGCCAACCGGCTCGACGGCGACCCCGATGTATCTGTGCGCCGAAGCACACCCACAACTCCTACAGCTTCCTCAGCGACGAAACCATCCTGATCGCCTCGCTGACGGCGTTATTGGCGCTATCCGAATATCCGTCTGCTCCGAGCTTTTGAGCCATCTCCGCCGTCAGAGGTGCCCCCCCGACCATCACCTTCACCTTGGGGTTTTTCTCTTTCACGGCCTGAATCACGGACTTCATTCCCATCATGGTGGTCGTCATCATTGCCGATAAGCACAGCATGTCCGAGTCCGTTCGCAGTTGCTCTTCCACAAATTTCTCCAGCGGCACGTCCACGCCGAGGTCGTGAACCGTGAAACCGGCAACCTCGAACATCATCTTGACCAGGTCCTTACCGATGTCGTGGATGTCCCCCTGAACCACGCCGATGACCACCTGGCCCTTTACTCTGCTTCTATCCTCTTGTTTCACGTGCGGCCTGAGAATCTCCAGCCCCGCGTAGAGTGCGTCGGCGCACATCAACATCTGCGGGACGAAGTACTCCTCTTTCTCGAACAACTCGCCTACCACTTCCATTCCGGCCACCAAGCCGTTTATGATGGCTTCGTAGGCGTCGATTCCCTCGGCCAGCACCCTGTTGCTCGCTTCTCGGGCCAGGTCCTCGTCGAAGTCGATGACCGCTCGTTTGAGATCGTCGATGATTGCTCTTCTTGCTTCTTCGCTTTCCATATTCACCCTCCCGACACAGGCTATCAAACCCATGTAGCGAAATGCCCCCGCGGCGCCAAAGTCCTTCCTCCGAAAGACAACAACTCCTGCCCAGCGGCCTGAAGCGGTCCCTTTAGGGCCGCGCTGCCGACGCCTACTTGTCGGCAGTGCTCCTGCCGTACTCCCTAACGGCTTCGACCAGGGCAATCATATTCTCCGGAGCGGCCGTTGGCCAGATGTCGCACCCGGGCCAGACCGCGCTTATACCTTTGTCTATGCACTCCCTTGTCGCGTTCCTGACCAACTCAGGCGTTCCCAGTACCAGCACGTTGTAGCCGTCCAGGTTTCCCAGCAGCACTGGGCCCTTGCCGATTCGCGCCCGTGTCGCCTCCAGATCGTTCTTGTGATCGACGCTCAGCGCGTCCGCTCCGCACTGTGCCATATGCTCTATGATGGAGTTCGTTTTCCCGCAGATGTGCAGAATTACCGGGCCGGGCATATTCTGTATCGCGCGGACCAGGTGTGGCTTCACGGTATCGACGAACGTCCGTGGGCTGACCATACCCGACGAAGCGCCCATTTCTCGAACTGTGATATAGTCCGCGCCCGCATCCTTGTAAATGCGCGCGAGCTGAATGATCAAGTCGGTGAGGATTTGGAGGATTCGCGACATCTCGGCGGGATTCTTCGCCGACATCTTGAGGACGTCGTTGAGCTCCATCGCCTGGCCGGCCAGCGTGAACGGACCCAGCACGTAAGTGCCCACCGCGAACCTATCGCCGATGCGCTCCTTCAGCAGGCTTATTGCCTTCGTCACTACCGGCACCCTGCCCTGGTTGGTCAGGTCCTGCGGAATCCTAAGGTCGTCTGCCGATTTGGCCGCCTTGTCCCTTAGCGTGGGGTATAGCAGCTCATCGCTGTCTTCGTATGGATTCAGCCTGGCCCCCAGCAGCTCGGCCTCTACGCCGACGTCAAAAGGCACCACCGCCGAATCGAAGCCATACATTTCGGGCGTAGTGGCGGCAAGCGCCGCCATCTTCTCCGCGTCGAAGTGTACCTGGCTAAATTTCACGCCACACTTTTGCATACCGGCGACGGTGACGCTGCCCATCCCACTAAAGCACGGCATCCTGTCCACAGGGCGCCCGCCGAGCAAGTTAAGAACCAACTCTCTTGATGTCATCTTGTTAGCCACTTGTTAGTCTCCTCCTCGTTTCGCCAATTTGCCGGC
Organism: Chloroflexota bacterium; assembly: GCA_016210495.1. The sequence continues at coordinate 33,226 of JACQUC010000011.1, read as the reverse complement.
GAAATCTGGGAACAGTCGGTGGAGCGGGTGCCCCGGATCTGTGGGCAGAGCGCCCGACTCGTGGTAATACATAGTGGAGAGCATCAGATCGGCGGCGGCCACGGCGGGAAACACCCATCTGGCGTTCACCGCCGGCCCATAGAATAGAAAATCGCTCCACAGTAGCGCGGCGATACCGTGCGTGGCGGCATCCAACCCCGCGAAGCCCAGGGTATCCCATTTCTCCCGCGCCTCTTTCCAGGCGTAGGTCGCGTTTGCCGCAGCGCAGCCCACCGGCAAGCCAAACCGTGTCTTTATTTCATAGTTGGCCAGTAGCGAGAACGACGTGGAGGGAAGGTTGAGCACGGTCGTGTCGACCAGTACGTTCTCGAAATTCCCTTTCTTCGCCACCGCCAGGAGGCTCTCCGTCGACCTCACCCGACCCGCCGGCGTCGGATCGTCGTTGTCGAAAGCGCAAAGCATTATGTTCTTCACCCCCAGCCCCGCGATCGTTGCCACTTCCTCCTCATTATCCTTGCCCCACGGTGTTATGCTGTTGTACACGAATCGGTCTGTAAGCCCGAGCTCGCTTACGTAGCGAGCGGCGGCTAGCTTCGGGGCCGCATTCCACGCGTCGGTGGCAAAAGGCATATCCGTGGTGTGGGCGAAGAAATCTATGTACGCCTTGAACTCCTCGCCGGAATTGGCCACGATATCCATCAGGCAGGGGATGCCGGTCTGCGACGACAGCTCCTCCTGCCGGCGAATATAGTCCGTGGCCTTTGCCCGATCGAACTTCCGCTCGCGGCGGCTCTCGATCAAGCGGTCTCCTTTGTGGAACATCGAGCCGATCAGCACCGTGGCATTCTCTCCCGGCTGCCCGCCTATTCTTATCCCGCCTATGGTGGCGACGTTTTGTTCCGTCTCGAACAGAAACATCGGTAGCCTCCTATCGCCTGGGAATGGCTGCCAGCGTTTCGGCAGCATGTTTGAACTCGTCCTTCAGATGAGGAAAGTACATTGCCGCGGCAAACTCGCGCTGGAAATCCGGCTCGGTCGCCAGCTCGACGTACTCGACGCGCCTCGCGACCTCGTCGGCCTCGACCCGTTTGGCGACGTTCAGCAAGGCGATCCGCGCACCGTCCCCGGCGGCATTGCCCACCGAGTATACCTTGCTCAGCTCGCAGTCGGGAATGAGCCCGAGCACCAGCGCCTGCTCGCGGTCGATGTAGCTGCCGAAAGCGCCGGCCAGAATGATCTTGTCCGGATGCGTCACGCCAAACTTGCGCAGCAAAAATTTCGCCCCGCAGTAGAGCGCGCCCTTCGCCAGTTGCACGGCCCGCACGTCTCCCTGCGAAACCGTGATATCCTGGCCAATTGACGTCTCCCCGGCCCACGCGATGACGAAGTGGAGCTTGCCGTCGGGCGTCTTGACAATGCGTCGGGAGTCGAGGGTCTTGCAGAAGGCCCCGCTCTTTTGCAGGACGCCGGCCTTGAACATCTCGGCCACGGCGTCGATAATGCCCGATCCACAGATCCCACGGGCCCCAACCGCGCCGGCGGGGTAGCTCGTGTGCCATTCTGGCTTGCCGATTACTTTGAACTGAACCTCCAGGCTGTTTGGGTCGATCTTGACCCTCTCGATTGCGCCCGGGGTCGCGCGCATGCCGAAGTGTATGTGCGCGCCTTCCAGTGCCGGCCCGGTTGCACACGAGCAAGATAGCATTCGGTGCCTGTTGCCGAGCACCAGCTCGCCGTTGGTGCCGATATCTATGATAAGCCACGCCTCTTCCTGATTGTAGGGCTCTTCGGCAATCAGCACCCCCACGTTATCCGCGCCCACGAACCCGGCTTCGTTTGGCAGCACCAGCACGTTGGCCGACGGATTGACCTTGAGCCCCAGATCGCCCGCCCTCACGTCGACCGACTTGGTGACGGCCGGGATAAAGGGTGAAAGCCCCAGGTTCTTGGGCTCAATATTGAGGAATATGTGGTGCATCGCCGTGTTGCCTACCACCACCACCTCGAGGATGTCTTCCGGCCCGTGCCCCGCCTGCTCAGCCGCCCTCCTCGCCAACGTATTCAGCCCTTCGACAATGGCGGTGTGCATCTTGGCTAGGCCATCGGTCTCGCTCATCGCGTAGGTGATACGCGACATCACATCCTCGCCGTAGGCGACCTGGGGATTCATCATCGACTCCGTGGCCAGCACGTTTCCGGTTCGCAAATCCGTGAGGAAGCCCACGACTGTCGTGGTGCCTATATCTACCGCCAGTCCCAGCGTGTCCTCCACAAACCCCGGCTCGACACACATGATGCGCCTGTCTTGCCAGACGGCCGCCGTCACCTTCCAGTCGTCATCGCGGAGACGTTGCGGCAGCGCGACCAGACAGGTGTAATCTATCTCCAGGCCGGTGAGGCCGTAGGTGGATGCCAGGCCGGACGAAAGCCGCTCGAAGTCGCCACTCGGCTCGGCCAGGGTAGGCTTTGGCAGCTCGACGTAGTATTTCTTGATGGCGGGGGCAAGGTCGATGGCTAGGTCCCGCGCGGCCTTGCGCACGATCTGCTTTGTGCGCCTGCTGGCCTCGGGGACAAAGACCAAAACGTCGCCGTGCACCCTGGTTTGGCACGCCAGCCGAACGTTGCTAGCTCTTTCCGCTTCCTTGACGAATTTGACCTCGCTCGGGGTGATTGGCGAGACGTGTTCCATGCCCGATGCGATGCCGTACCTCTGGAAAAAGCCTTCCTCGATCCGCACCTTGCACTTGCCGCAGGTCTGCTTCTGCCCGCACACAGTTTCTATTTCTACGCCAAGCTCACGTGCGGCCTCCAGCAGCGTCTTGCCTTGCTCTACAAGGCCTCGCCTGCCAGACGGTTGAAAGATGACCCTGTGTTCCAAGCTCCTCGAAACCTCCTGGTTTTCTACCCTGCTTCACAATAGACAGGTGTTCAGCCTGTTGCCTAACATAGTTCGGTCGATATCGTTGCCGATGATGGCAATGCGGCTGATAGCGCAATCGGCTGCTCTTTGGACCGTAACCTCGCCGTTGGTGTAGTCGAGCTGAACCCAGCCATCAGCCGTCCTGAACACACCTTTGGCACGAGCGACGTCACCCAAGGCGGTGGTCTTGAATTCCTGGAATAGCACAAGCAGCGCGTCGGGATCGAACGACCCCGTGAAAGCGCTGGTGCAGCGTTCCAACTCCTGGCCTTCCTGTTCAGCCCGGGCTAGCCCCACTTCAGTTCTGAACTCCTTCCCGTCCACGTTTCCAAAAGTGGCCAGCATCAGCCTGGCTTCCGGGTTCACCCGACCCGCCAGCTCCTGGATCCAGAGGGCCTCGCGCGGCTCGACCAGGTCGCATTTGTTCACCACGACCACGTCCGAGACCTCGATTTGCCACTCCAGCAGACGGGTGCTACTCGCATAGTATTTGCCGAAAGTGGCTCCGTCGATGACCAATATGCGTCTTATCCTTCTTACCAGGCCCTCTATCGACACCCTGCGAACCGCCTCCAGCACCCTCGGTAAGGCAGCCGCGTTGGGCGACTCGATTATCAGGCGCTGCGGACCGTGGGTCGCGGCGATGGCCTGTATCTGGCCTTGGAGATCGTCGTCGATGGTTGCAAACACCGGCCACCTCGCCGAGCTGCCGCGCCTTCCTCGGCGCTCGAACGCCTCCACGGAGGCGACCGGAATGCACTCGTTTCTTGGTAGCAGAAAGAACTCTTCCAGCCCGTGCGACGTCGCTGCAAGGCTCCGAATCAGACTTGTCTTGCCGCTCTGCCGAAGACCGGATATCGCATCGACAATCATTTGCCTGCACCATAGATCTCTGCCGCTCTCACCATCGCCACTATGTTCGCCGTGGGCGTGCCTGTGGCAATGGCGCAGCCGGGTGCAAGTATGTCAACTCCTAGAGCCAGAACGCTCGTGCACTCGCGCTCGACTTCGGCGGCGGTTCCTGTGGCAAGCGTAATGGCTGGATCCGGGCCAGTGGCGAGCAGCACCCTCTCCCGAATCCCTGCCTCCACGACTCGTCCGTGGAGCGAGCCCTCGTAACTCAGCACCGTGGCGCCGGTCGTGGCCATATACTCGATCGTGGAGCTGACGTCGCCGCAAATGTGCAAAATGGACGGCACCTGGATGTTGGAAAACAATTGGCACTGACACGGGTAGGCCAGCTTCACGTACATCGCCGAGCTGATCAGCTCCGCCGACGCGCCCATATCCTCCACACAAATAACGTCGGCCCCGGCCTCCGCCAGCGCCCTGCCGACCGCGATCCCTGCCTGCGTGCAGCTTTCCAGAACTGGCAGCAGATCGTCTGGTGCCTTGGCAGCCTGCGTCAGCATCGCCTTGATGCCCAGCAACATCCCCGCCAGCGTGAATGGACCCGTCACTCCGCCGATGATGGCAACTTCGTTGCCGATAGATCCCTTTAGCAATCGGACGGCCTCTAGTAGCACGGGCAGCCGGCCCCGCTGGAGCAGGTCGCTTGGAAGTCGCAATGGCTGCCCCACACGCAGCGGATGAGAGGCAACCCCCGGAACGTGCGTCATGCCGCCGGTCTTTGCCTGGCAGCCAAGCGCCTCCGCTTCCACCGTCTGGCAAAATGGCACCCTTACGGCGTCCAGTCTAAGAATAGAGTGCGCCGCACTTGCCAGCTTCGCCATTTGGTCGGCATTGTAGTGTGCCTCGGGCCAGAAGACCCCGGTTCTGTTCATCTGCTCCAACGTCGCGGTCTGGCCCGCAGAGATAACCGACACTCGGCCCGCGTAGCCCGCGCCCGTCAATGCCGCCATCACCCGCTTCTTCGGTTCGCCGATCCCGCTCCGCAACATATAGTATACCTTCCGCACGCCTGCTGAGCCAAGTGGGGGCATCCGCCTAAGGCGGATGCCCTGCCACTCCCGCCGGTGGCACCTGCAATCGTTTCGCACCAAATACTACCCGCCAATACTAAGGGGCATTTTCCAGCAGCGCAAGGCGGGGACAGCCCGAATAAGTATCGCGGTTGTGCTGAATATGAGGGGGGCGTCGTTGGTTTGCGGTTTCCTATCGCTGTTAGGCTCGTCGGGAGGAGTCCTCTCGCTTCAGGAATTGCCGGGGGGTCACCCCCACGATTCGCTTGAAGGCCTGCGTAAAGTGGCTTGGCTCACTGTACCCCACTTTGCGAGCGATTTCCTCGATGATGAGGCTGGTCTCTACCAGGGCGCGCTTCCCCGCCTCGACCCTGACCAGCGTCAGGTAGTCACGGAACGAGCATCCCACCTGTTTCTTGAACACTGTGCTGAAGTAGGATGGGCTCAGCCCAACCGAATCGGCCACCTCGCTCAAGGTAAGCTGCTTTTGCAGGTTCTCGGCAATGTACTTCTTCGACTGCGCCACCACCCCGCTGCTTCTCATTCGCCCCTCGCCAAACGTACCCCCTCCCAGATACAGGCCAGGGTCCTCATCGGTCGAGTCCGCGGATGGGGTCGCCCCGAGGCCATTTCCATGGCGTATCTCCCTCGCGACTTGCTCGATAACATCCAGAATGCTGTCCGGCGAGCTCGGCTTCAGGAGGTAGTCCGACGCGCCCAGGCGAAGCATCTTCTGAGCGTAGGCGAAATCCGGGTAGGCAGTGAGAACGACAATGCGTATCGAAGGGGACAGCCGTCTAATCTGCTCGGCGGCAGAAACGCCGTCCAGCCCGGGCATCCGGATGTCCAGCAGCACCAGATCAGGCTTAAGTGATCGCACCAACTCCACTGCTTCCTGGCCATTGGATGCCTCTCCAACCAGTTCGGCCAGTCCCCTGCTCTCTTCCAGGACCGCCCGAATACCGCGTCTGACCAGCGGCTCGTCGTCGGCTACCAGTACCCGCAACAATCAAACACCTCTGCCCTTTGCTGCTCCAGCGCCCAACGTTGGCTGAGTCTCCGTGCCAGCTTCCCCGGTAGGAATGGTGAGACGAACCGTTGTACCCTGTCCCGCGTTGCTCACGATCTCCATCGCCGCTCTATCTCCAAAATGGTGCCGCAGACTGCGGACCACGTTGGTGATCCCCAGCCCCGGTGCACCTACCTGTGATCCGGCCTTACGCACGCGCTCGGCAAGGCTCTGGTAAGCTTCTCGCGACATTCCGATGCCGTCATCTCTGACCTCGATGACCACACCACTGCCCTTTCGACGCGCCGTGACCACAAGCGTTCCACTTCCCGCCTTGGCCTCGAGTCCGTGAATTATCGCGTTTTCGACCAAAGGCTGCAGGATGAGCACCGGCACCGGCACCATCGCGGCGGATGGCTCGACGTCGACGACGAAGTGCAAGCGATCCGCAAAGCGAGCTTTTTGAATCAAAAGGTAACCTTTGATTTGCTCCAGTTCCTGCTGCAAGGGCACGAGTTGGCCCAACTGCCGCAAATTGTAGCGCAGAAGGTCGGCCAGAGCGCAAACTATCTTCACGGTCTCCTTGGCTTTCTCGAGGGACGCTAGCCACATCACTGTGTTCAGGGCGTTGAACAAGAAGTGCGGATTGATCTGGGACTGAAGCATGCCCAACTCAGTCTCATAGAGCATCTTCTCCAGCTCGGCCTCGCGCTCAGAGCGGCGGCACGACAAGCCGGCGCTCACCACGTGGCTCACTATCGCCTGAAGTAGACCCGCGGCGCCTCTCATCTCCTCGGGCGGAACCACTCTAATATCGTCGAGCGCGCGCTCCATTTCCGGGCGATCGATGTCGAACCAATCACCACCTCTGATCAAGCCTGCTCGTCGCCTTGCCGAAGGCGGTTTCTCCCAGACCTGCCCCGCCAGCACCACTCCGATCGGCGCGGACCCTTCGAGAATCGGCGCAGCGCACACCGTCAATCCCAAATGGCAGGTGTGGTGGGACGCTTGACTCGATCCCGTCGCCGCGTACCCCTCGATTATCTGCCTGATTAGGGCACTACACCGCTCCTGCCCGCGCGACGACGTCCACACCACCCGGCAGATGCGCGGAAACCGTGTCAGGTCGACGGGTACGAGTCGCTCGCCATGCAGATCGAAAATCCCGCAACCAGAGGGTAGCCCCGTCGCTCTGATAAAGGCTCCCATCAGCCGATCCAGCGCGTGCAAATCGGCGAGCTGGCGCAGGTCTCCTGTCAAGCCGTTATCCTTCTCGTCCCGGGAGTCGTGCTTCATCCCCCCTACCTCGTTGGCCCCAATCAAGCCTCATGATAACGCATGGCTCGGCGCCGTGTAAATACTTTCGGGTCTTCGGGTCTTCGGTAGGGGGCAGCGAGAAATCATGCGGAGCCTAGAAAAGCGTTCACGCCGTGACGATTTCGGCCGGAGTTTGTCGGCCTCGCTCTGTGCGGTCAAAATCGGTATCGAAGCTCACGAGGATCAGATCGCGCTTCTCGGCTGCAACATACTGGTAAGCGTCATCAAAATCCAACTCGAACCTTTGAGCCACTTCGACGACAGATTCCATCTCAGGAACAGTAAGTGAAACGACCTCAACTCCGGCGTTCAGTATTAGGTCGCCAATGATCTGCCAGAAGGTCTTATGCCGCTTCCGCCGAAAAAGAAGCAGGCCCACGGAGTGCAGACAGTAGTCGGAGACGAAGAACGTATGTTCGTCGGTTCGCGAAAGAAGGTCGCTTGCTTCTGCGGCTTTTTCCTGTTCCAGTATGATCTCTAGGAGGATATTGGTGTCGATGAGGAGCCTCATCTTTCACCGATTCTCCACTCGCTGATCTTGTGTTGAAGCTCGACCGATGTGTACTTCCCACGCAAGTCCTTCAGTGCCCCTGCCCACCTTAACTCGGGCTTACGTCGATGCTTCTTCAAACGCTTCTCAAGCAGGAATTCGACGAAGTCCTCGACTTCTCGCTGAAGTTCGGGAGGTAATTCTCTTATTCGCTCGTCAAGGCTATCCATCACTTTCCCACCCCACAAGGAACACATAGATCCGCCAGGGGTCGGTAACATGAGAAGTATAGCAGGTTTCCGCCAGCCAATAAAGCATTAATTGTCGATCAGTACAAGCTATCACTCTCCATACAGCTTCTTGATGAAGCCGCTGTCGTCCAATTCCTTGATAAAGCGGTTGTCGTAGAAATCCGATATCTTGGCAGTGGCCGCTTTGGGATTATCCTTATTGTCTTCTAAGACGGTTCGCATACCCTTCTCTGTGACGTAGGGCACGCGCGCTGTGGCTTTCTTGGCGTAGTAGTCGTAGGCCTCCTCCAGAGCCACGCGGTTGTCCATCTTCGTGTATTTCTCGTAGACCTTGATGCCGAAGTCCTTTTGGGTCTTGAAATGGTGGGTTCGGCTCGCACTCGCACTGCATCCCCAGTGCATAGATCTCTGCCGAGGCCGCGTGGCTGGCTACCAGGACCGGGATGTCATAGCGCCTACCTTTTACGTCGACCACGTTCTCGAACAAAAAGGCCTTTCGCTGCGCCTCGGGTAGGCCCCGGAACTGCCATCTTACCAGAGGCATCAGCTCCAGGTCCTTGTTGATCTCCCTCGTCACCCTGACCAGCCTGCCATTTCGTTCGAGCGCCTCGATATGATCCCGCAAGTCCCGATAGTACATCCTATCCTCCCGTAGCATTTGTCACCAGACGCAGGGGCGCGTCTCTGCGCCCACGTCGCCATCCAATTGTCCCGTGCCATTCGTGCCCAGGCGTAGGGGCGCGGTCTCCGCGCCCTAGCGGCTCTGCAAACCGTTTTTTTGTTCGCTTCCGAGCGCCAGGGCTACAACTGTAGCTGTCATTCCGAGGAGCGTGGCGGGGGGCCGTGTGGGGCCGGGAGCGACGAAGAATCTCATCTGCCGTGCCTTTGAAGCAAACCGAGCTTGTTGCATCAACCAACGCTTGAGAATCTTTGTCCTTCTCCCGACGGAATCCGGCGTCCAGTCCCCTCTCCTCTGGGAGAGGGTTAGGGTGAGGGTCGTACCTCCGCCTGCGTTTCCAAGTTCCTGACTTGATGTGCCCGGGGGCAGGTCTCAAGCCTACCCCCGGGTCGCCGAACCGTTATCGGTCCCTTCACGAGGCCAAGCCGTGCCTACTTGACCCACTTATTCTTCATATCACTGTAGGAAGATAGCTTCAAGTACTCGTCGGAGTTCCATTTCCAGAACTGGGAAACCTGTTTGACGGTGTCGATGACCGCCGGCACGTACTTGCCCTCTATCTTCTTCACCTCCATTACGAAGACGTCGCTGACCACGCCGTGGTACTTGTCGAACTTGATGGGGCCGCGAGGCGCGTTGGGAGCCTCCGCCCTTTCAAAGGCCTTGATAAAGGCGTCCGTGTTCTCGATGTCACCGCTCACAGCTTCCAGCGCGTTCTTCAGCAGGAGGCCGCCGGCGAAGGCGTACTCGCCGGTGTAGCCAGGCACGCGGTTGTACTTCTTGCTGAAGGCTTCCAGGAAGGCCTTGTTAGCCGGAGTGTTCACGTTCGACGACCAGCCGCCGCCCGTGATGACGCCCAGAGCGGCGTCGGCTTGCTGCCCGACCACCGAGTCGTCGGTCAGCCCCGGAGGACCGTACAAGGTCGCCTTCTTCTTCATGCCGTACTCGTCGTAGGTACGCACGATGCGTATCGAATCCGCGCCTCCGCCAAACGCATACACCGAATCGATGTCGGATCGGAAGCTCGTGACAAAGGGTGCGTAGTCCGCGGCCCCCATCGGATAGTAGATCTCCTGTACGATCTGGCCACCCAACTGCTGGAAGGCCCGCGCGAACCCGCCGGCGCACTCGTACCCCGCCGCGAAGTCCGCTGCCAGCAGTGCCGCCTTGCGAGCGCCCTTGGCATAGGCCCATTCGGCCAGGTGGAAGCTGTTTTGGCTGTTGACCAGGGCCACGCGGAAAACGTAGGGGTTGAAGAGCCGCTGCGTCAGATCGTCCGTCCCCGCGTTGTGAATATAAAGGGGAATCTTCTTCTCTTTCACGTACTCCGAAATGGCGTAGCCAACACCACTGTGCACGACCCCGGCCAGCATGTTCACGCCATCCCGCTCCACCAGCTTCCGCGCCTTCGTCAGGCCCACGTCCGGCTTCGCCTCGTCGTCTTCCACAATGACCTCGATCTTGCGCCCGGCGATCTGGTTGCCGTTTTGCTCCAACTGAAGCAGGAAACCGTCTCTCATGTCCGTGCCCAATGCGGCGTAGGCTCCGGTTAACGAAGAGATGTACCCGATCTTGATCGGAGGTTTGGCTGCCACGGGCTTCGACTCCGCCGGCTTAGCGGTGGTGTCGGCGGGCTTGGCCGCGGGTTTTGCCTCCTCCGCTTTGGCCGCGGGCTTGGTCTCGGCCGGCTTCTCGGCCGCGGGTTTCGACTCCGCCGGCTTGGCCGCCGATTTCTCGGGGGCAGGCGCGGCCGTGGTGCACGCGCTGAATACCACGGAGACAATTACCAGTGCTGCTACCCACCATTTAACAAACTTCTTCATTGGCCCCCTCCCTGTTTGAGCAATTTCCTTATGGCTTTATTAGAGTGACGTGCGCTGCAATCCTGCACGACCTAGCCGACGCATATGAGCCCGGGGTCGATGCTCAAAAAGCGATATGCTCCTCCCTTCCCTAACCACTCGGCCGCTTGGTCCGTCTATGATACTCCGCGACCGAAGGCACATCCTCGACACCATACACTGCTCGCGCGGTCTCCTCGCTGATGAAGCCGTTGACCGCATCCCTAACCACCAACTCCGGGTCGCGCTCCCGCGGATCGCCGCAACCGCCGCCCCCACCGCGAATCTGCCTGTAGATCGTCCCGGCGGGAATGTCGCGCACGATGCTCTTGCCGAGCGGTTCGAAGGCTCGCCCGTCGGGATACTCCAGCTCCAGCTTGTTCCGCTTCCCATCCGTGCCCCCGAGTATGCCGCTGGCGAAGGTTCCCTCGCCTTCGCCATCGCCGTAAAAGCTCATAAACTGGGGCGCCCAAAGCAGCTCCATTTCGCTGGAGTGCCCCAGTCCCCCCCGCCATCGCCCGTGGCCGCACGAGTCCTCGTTGAGCTCGAAACGGCGTATCAGATGCGGATGTTGCAGCTCCACCATCTCTGGGTCGGTGGTGGCCAGCACACCGCCCGACTCGATAATGCCCACGTGGTCGTGGCCATCGCAGCCCATCAGCGCGCCTGCTCCACCCTTGTGCAGATAGGTCGGTAGACACACCTTTGGCAAGCCAGAGCTCGGGTCCTTGTAGACTATCACGGCGGTACGCGCCGGCGTCCAGTCGGCGCTCGCGTCCTCGGGTCGGATCTTCTGGAAAGCCTGCATGATAGCGGAGAAGATATGCTGGCTGAGGTGGTTCCCGTAGGTCGACGCCGCGGGAAACTCCGGATTCAGGAACGAGCCGCGTGGTATGCGCAGCTCGACCGCGCGTAAGACGCCGTCGGAGCGCGGCACTTCGTCACCGAAGATCATCGCCAGCGCCAGCATTGCCGAGGCCGTCGTGGTCGTCAGCGGCGAATTGACGTAGCCCGGGGTCTGGGGGGCAGAGCCCGCGAAGTCGAGGATCATGCGGTCTTCCTCGACGACGATATCCACTTCTACGGCCATCTTTGAGCCCGCCCGAATGCCATCGTAAACCGCCTCGGCCGAGCCGTGGAAAACCCCTTGCGGCATGCGTCTGATCTCCTCGCGGACCAGTCGCTCTGCCATCTCGAGTGTATCTTCCATCCAGGCACGGATCGTCGGCGCCCCGTACTTGGATGCGATGCGCACAAGCTCGCGATCCCCGACGACGCACCCGCCGATGGCCGCCTCTATGTCCTTCGCCACAACCGGAAGTCTGATGTTGGCGAAAATGAGGTCCCAGACGTCCTTGAGCAGCCTTCCCCGGTGATGTATTCTGACCGGGGTGATCCGTAGGGCTTCTTGCCAGATCTCACTGGCGTAGGGATTGAAGCCGCTGGCCACCGGTCCACCGGTGTCCAACTGGTGAGCGCTGATCGCGACCCACGCGATCAGCTCGCCCCCCAAGAAGACAGGACGCGCGACCTTGACGTCGCCGAGTTGATTGCCCCCGGTGAAAATGTCGTTGTGCATGAATACGTCGCCCTCGTGGACGTCATCTCCGAACTTCTCCACGATCGCTCTTACGGAGGGGCCGATGGCAAACCCAAGCTGCGGCATGTAGGCGATCTGCTGAATCGCCAGTCCGTCGGCATCGTAGACGCCTACCGCGAAATCCCGGGCCTCGACCAGCAGCGGGGAGCGGGCACTATACATAACTGAGACGGCCATTTGCTCCGCGATGGCCTTGACCCGGCCACTCAAGACGGCGAACAGGATCGGGTCCAGGCGCCCTTCACCTGTGGCTGGCCGGGCTTCCACGCCCTCGGCCGTGGCACTCGTGTCGGCATCTCGATTCATTTTGCGCGCTCCAAGACGTAGTCTCCGTCGACGTTCGACGAAAGCACAAACTCCGGGGTAACTAGCACCGTGGTCAGCGGGCACTCGAGTATCGCGGGCCCTGGAATGGTAACTGCCTTGCCCAGCAACGCCTCCGCGCGATACACGGGCGTGTCGATGAAGCCGTGGGCCTCCCCTTGGTACGTCACCCGGTGCCTTAGCGCCTCGGGGGAGGAACGGTCGGTCGAAGATTGGCTCGCGGTATGGCTGGCGCCGCCGATCACCGACTGGCGCAGGTCCTTGCGACTCGCGAGGCACGCTACACGTACCAGAAGAACGTCCACGTCTTCCCGTGGGTCTTCCCAACCGAACAAAGCTCGGTGGCGCGCATCAAATGCGGCACGGATGGCCGTCGTGTTCCCGGTCGCCAGCATATCTGGGGAAACCCCCACGCTGATCTCGCGGTGCTGGCCCCGATAACGCATGTCGAGCGCTACTTCGTACTCGATCTGCTCCGGCGCGACGTTCTCTTTGAGCAGCACCTCTCGCCCGCGCGCCTTCAGCTCCTCAGTCTTCTCCACCAGCTCCGCCAGACCCAGATTGCCCAGGGTATTGACGAACGTCGTGACGTAGTCGTGCCGCAGGTCTGATACCAGCATGCCCAGCGCGCATAGGACCGAGGATTGTGATGGGACGACGACTCGGTCGATGCCGAGCTCGAGCGCGATCGGCGCGGCGTGGATGGCGCCGGCTCCCCCGGCTATCACCAGGGCGAACTCGCGGGGATCGAGGCCGCGCTTGACGGTTACCTCACGTATTCCGGCCACCATGTTCAGATTGACCACGTCGAACACCCCGACCGCGGCGGCCTTCAGATCGATCCCCAGTGGCCGGGCCACCGATCTCTCCAGTGCGTCTTCGGCCGCCGCACGATTCAACGCCATCTCTCCGCCGAGGAAATACTCGTCGTCCAGGTATCCCAGTACCAGGTCGGCGTCGGTCACCGTCGCAAGCGTGCCCCCGCGCCCGTAGCAGGCAGGACCTGGCACCGCGCCCGCGCTCGCCGGGCCAACGTGCAGCAGCCCCCCTTTGTCGACCCAGGCTATCGACCCTCCGCCGGCGCCGATGGTGTGGATGCCCACCATGGGCAGGGCGCACAGCAGCTTGTCGATCTCTGCCTCGCGCACGAGGAGTGGCTTGCCCTCCTCGATCACGGAGACGTCGAAACTCGTGCCGCCCATGTCGATGACGATGCAGTTCTCCGCTGCCTCGCGAAGACCAAAGGTCAATCCGGCGGTCGGCCCAGCGGCTGGGCCCGATAGCAGGGTAGCCGCCGATAGTCTCTCGACCTGAGCCGGGGCGGCCACACCACCGTTCGATTGCATCACCAGAAGCTGGCCCGTGAAGCCGCGCGACTGCAGCTCGCCCTCTAGCTGCGTGAAGTAGCTCCCCAAGACCGGCCGCGTGTAGGCATTCAGCACTGTCGTGCTCAAGCGGGGATAGATGCGCACGCTGGGCGAAACGAAGCTGGAGAGAGATACGTCCAGCTCGGGGAAATGCTCTCGAATAAGCTTCAGCACCTGCTCCTCGTGCTTGGGGTTCTTGTACGAATGCATGAACGCGCAGGCGATAGAGGTGGCACCAATCTCCACCGCAGCGCGCGCCGCGTTCAATACGTTTTGTTCGTTCAGCTCGACCAGCACCTCGCCGTCCTTGCTAGTGCGCTCTTCGACCCCAAAGCGAAGGTAGCGGGGCACGAGCGGTTCAGGAGCCACCGTGCGCAGATCGTACAGACGCTCGCGGTCCCGGATGCCCAGTCGTATGTGCAGCATATCGCGGAAGCCCTTGGTCGTCAGCACCGCCGTATCGGCGCCGCTTCTTGTGAGCACGGCGTTGGTCGTGACCGTCGTGCCGTGGACCACAAGCCGTAGCGCCGAGAAAAACTCGTTTTCGGCCATCCCTATCGCAGCCGCGAGCTCGCGCAGTCCCTGCAGCACGGCGCTCTGTGGATTGGCAGGATTGCTCGGCACTTTTCTCGCGGCCACGATGCGTTCGTCGGCCACCAACACGAAGTCCGTGAAGGTTCCGCCAGAATCGATTCCAACCATATAGCTTGACGGCACCCGACTACCCTCCAACTGACGGCTGACGGCTAGTTACTGACAGCTACATGGCCGTCTCGCGTCCAGCATTGTAGACGCCGCGCGTCTATCAAGCAATGCCTCAAAAGACCGAATTAGTATCGCCGTCGTGCTGAGTTTGCTACCTGTGTCGCTAGTTTGTGTTTTTTTGTCGCTGCAAAGGTTTGTTGCACTGGCGCTTCGCTCGATCTGTCACCACAAGCCAGCACCTTCTTAACGACAGAAAACCGCAACTCGACGACATCCCCGCCAAACTCAGCACGACGGCGACAATTATTCGCCTTGTTCTCCCCTTGCCCACCCACTGCCATCCCCTTAACCTGTAGCGCGAGACCATCGGGAGAAATCCTACTGTCCCCTCAACGGGCTTAGGGACTCCAGCGTATTCAGTGGTTTCCGTGCTTTCCGTGGTTATTTTCGTCCTTCAGAGGTGTTCACAATGCAATACCGTAAGCTCGGCAACTCCGGCCTGATGGTTAGCGAGATTGGCCTGGGCGGCAACAACTTCGGCTGGTGGGCTGATGACCAAACCTCCTTGGACGTCATCGACCACGCTCTGAATCTGGGCGTCAACTTCATCGACACCGCCGACGCCTACGACAAAGGCCGCTCTGAGGAGATTATCGGCAAGGCAATCAAGGGCAGGCGCGCGCCGGTTATCGTCGCCACCAAGTTCGGCTATCCGACGGGAGAGGGCCCGAACGATAGGGGCTGCTCACGGCATCATATTATGGAAGCGATCGACGCCAGCTTGAGGCGCCTCCAAACCGACTACATCGATCATTACCAGATGCACATGCCCGATCCTGCGACCTCCATCGAAGAGACCCTGCGTGCCCTTGACGACCTGGTTCGATCTGGGAAGGTGCGCTATGTCGGGTGCTGCAACGCCGCCGCCTGGCAGCTCTGCGACGCCGTTTGGACGTCCAAGGTCAGCCATTTGCCGTCGTTTGTTACCCTGCAAACGCGCTACAATCTTCTCGAGCGCCAGATCGAGGCGGAAATAGTCCCGTGCTGCCAGGCCTATGGCGTGGGAGTGATCCCATGGGCACCACTGGCCGGTGGATTCCTCACCGGGAAGTACCGTCGAGGTGAGAGTGCGCCGCCAGACGCCCGCTTCTCAAAGACAGGGCCGACCCGGATCTATCTACACATCTTGAGCGAAGCCAATTGGAGCCAACTGGACAGACTGGAGAGCTTTGCGGCCCAGCGAGGCCACACAGTGAGCGAGTTGGCCATCGCGTGGCTGCTCTCGAAGCCGTTCGTTAGCACCGTCATAGTCGGGGCAACCAAGACCGAGCAGGTATCGGCCAACGTGGGCGCCGGCGAGTGGAGGCTATCGCCCGAAGAAATGGCCCAACTCGACGCTATTTTGGCATAGGGTGGCCGCCAACGGAGAGTCTGAACCACTGATTGACGCAGATTATTGGATTACGCAGATTCTCAGCCGGCAAGGATTCGGCATCTGCGAAATCCGCTAATCTGGTAAATCTGCGGTTCAGACAACTGGAAAGGACAGCTTATGAGCTTCAAAGTAGTACACACATTTTACGAATCCGGTATGGACATCCGGGAGCAGATCCTGGAGCCGCTGGACGTCGTCCTCGTCAAGGGAATGTGGCGTACGGAACATGAGGTAATTGCCAATGCCGGCGATGCCGACGCCCTGGTCGTCAGCGGCTCCATCCAGCCCATCAGCCGCCGAGTGATCGATGCGCTCTCCAAGTGCAGAATCATCGCCAACCAGAGCATCGGCTTCGACAAGACCGACGTGTCGGCGGCCACCGAGCGCTGCATCGTGTTTACCAACGTGCCCGACTTCTGTATCGATGAGGTCTCCGGACGGGCCATCGCCTTTATGCTCGCCCTGAACCATAAGCTCTTTGTGCTTGACAGGATCGTCAAGGGCAGCCAGGTCTTCTTCCCCATGAACCGGAAGCTGATGCGGGAATCGGTGGCGCCGATCTTCCGCATGCGCGAGCAGACCCTGGGCCTAATCGGTTTCGGCGAGATAGGCTTGGCCACGGCCCTCAAGGCCAGGGGCTTGGGGATGCGGGTCCTGGCGTACGATCCCTACGTCTTCGAGGGCGCCGCCCGGAGTCGGGGCGTCGTGCCGGTCGACCTGGACACGCTCCTTCGCGAGTCTGACTACGTCAGCCTGCACTCGCCGCTGACCCCTGAGACCAGGCACATGCTAGGCTACGACGAGTTCAGGAGGATGAAGCCCACCGCGTACCTGGTCAACACCGGTCGCGGCGAGTGCGTCATCGAGGCGGACCTGATCCGGGCCTTGCGGGAAGGCCTCATCGCCGGGGCGGGCCTCGACGTAACCGACCCCGAGCCCCCGGCGCCCGACAATCCCCTGCTGGCAATGCCCAACGTCATCCTGACGGGCCACAGCGCCGGTTACTCCGAATCGGCCGCTCCCGAGCTCTTCTACAAGCCCATCACCCAGATCGCGGCGGCCCTAAGAGGCGAGTGGCCCACCTACGCCGTGAACAAGACACTGAAGCCAAAGTGGCTCGAAAAGTGGGGCCGCAAATAACCTGGTAGGGGCGCGATTAATCGCGCCCCACGCGCCTTAAGGTAAGCCCAATGCCGCTATTATCGGCTGGTGACACAGTTAAATGTAGGGGCGCAGGCCCTTTCCTCACCCTCGTAGTGCAGGGGCTTGTCCCCTGCTGGTGGGGCGGTGGGGCTTTGCGCTCTTAGCGACCTTTGCGGTTATTGTATCCTCGCACTATTTGAAATCCGGCGAGTTCTCTTTCTGCTCCAGGTGCAGGCCGATCTCATCGCCGTATGGCCGATAGATAAAGGCCATCCACTTGCAGTTCTCGCCAATACGCTTGTTGTAGTGCCTGTGCACGATGCCTTGCGGTTTGATGGGTAGAAGCAGCAGGTCTCCCGCTTCCCACTCGAACTTCTCGTCGTCGACCTCGGTATAGCCCTCGCCTTCGAGCACGTAGATGATCAGCCCGCCCTGGTGGCGGTGCTTGCCCGAGTGCGTGCGGATATCTTGAATGAAGACTGTCCAGTCCCTTAGCGCGCTGTTGGTATCGGCCTCGCGGCAGAGGTAGTACTTCGAATGGCTGTGCCGCGACTGCTCCCACGGCCGCTCGTCTCCCTTGATCACTATCTTCCCGGTGAAGGCCCTATCCTGCAGGTCCTCGAGGTACTTGAATATTCGGTCGTATGTGCGTACCGCCGCCGGCTCGCGCTCTCGGGTGCGTACCCGCTCCGTCTCAGCCATTCGGGCCTCTTACTCCTTGTATAGCTGTTTGATGAAGCCGCTATCCTCGAGCTGCTTTACAAACTGCATGTCCACAAACGAGTTGGGATCAGAGCCCTTCGCCTTCGGATTCGTTTGCGCTACCTCGTCGATCCCGGCCTGTATTGCCTCCTTGGTCGCGTATGGGATCTTCTCCACTTTGCCTACGTACGCGTCGTACGTGCTCTCGAGCATTTTCCGATCGTCCGTCTTGGTATACTTGCCGATCACCGATAAGCTCATGCTTCGGTTCGTCTTGAACAGGTACGTTGCCTCAACCAAAGCCCGCATTACGTTCAGCACCGTGGGGCCGTTGGCGGCGACGTATCGCCGCGTCGAGGCCACCTGCGTGTTCGGGTAGGGCAGCCCGGCAGCCCCGATGTCCATCATCTCCTTGAAGCCGGCCTCGCGCGCCTTCAGGTCCGTTGGCGACGACAGAGAGCCCGCGGCAATGGCGCCGCTTTGCATCGCGCCCAGTATCTCCGGCACTCCTCCTACTTGCACGATTGTGACGTCCTTTTCCGGGTCAAGGCCCATCTTGTTCAACGCGTAGCGAGCGGCAAAGTCAGTGATGGAGCCGAATCTGGTGATGCCGACAGCCTTCCCCTTGAGATCCTCAGGCCTCTGAATGCTTGGCGCGGCCATCAAATACATTACCACAGTATTTGACAGGCTCCCGATAATGACGGCGTCGGACCCACCCAGGGCGGCGGCGATCACCTGGCCCCCGCTGACACCGGAGATCACCGAGATCTCGCCACCGAGCATGGACTGCATGGCCGTCGTGGAGCTGGCCACGTAGCTCAAGTCCACGTCGAGACCGTATTTCTCGAAAACCCTCTCGTCTTTCGCTATCCACGTCGGCACCTGGTTCCCGGCCAGGGCTGGATACACGATCTTCAGCTTGGTCAACGTCTTAGGCGCAGCCTGAGCGGCTGCGGTCGGCGTGGCGACGACCGTCGGCGCGCTGGTCTTGGGAACGGCCGTTGGCGCGGCTGCGGGCGCAGCCGGTTTCGCGGATGGCGTGGGCGTGGGCACTGGTGCAGACGCACAACCGAATGCAAAGAACATCAGCGCCAAAACGGGCAATATCCGCCTCAAGCCAGAAAGCACATCATCCTCCTCCATACCATCTCCCAAAGCGACATGGCATCCTGCGCGCGCCGAAACCCACTTGCTCCCTGGGCTTTAGCGCTGCTGGCCGCTCGCGTAGGGGCGCGGTCTCCGCGCCCTCTATTCTCACCAATCTCCGAGGCATAGCTGGTTCGAAGGGCCAATTCCCTCTCCTCCTGGGAGAGGGTTAGGGGAAGGGTCCTCCTCTTGCTTCTTACAGCTTTTTTATCACTCAATCAGCGCGCCCCACGCGGCGTCGACCCGGGCTTTGTCCTCCCGACTGGCCCCAACCACGGCGGGGAACAGCTTCCTGGTCTTCAGCTCGTAGGGGATACAGCAGTCCACGATGACACGTGAGTTGAACACGCGCGGGCCGCCCTCCAGCAAGCCACTGTTGGACATCGGGTCCAGCGGAGAGCTCCACGTTCGATGCAGGATGTCCAACGAAATGGCGGGGTCGCATCTGCTGGAGAGCGCCCACATCACGTCGCTGAAATTCGTCGGATCGATGTCCTCGTCCACCACGACGACCCACCTGCCGCAGTAGGCGGCCCCAGGCAACTGTCCTGCGAGCGCCGCAACCTGCTTCGAGTGACCAGGGTATTGCTGGCGCATGGACACGACCATCATAAACCACGCCTGGTAGACGCAAACCCCCATAATGCCGGGGACCCCCGTTCGCTCCAGGCCATTCCACACCACCGCCGCGCAAATGACCTGCTGGGATGCGCCGGCTGCTCCGCCGGGCTTCATCGGGGGAACGCCGAACAGTATCGGCTCGTTGCGGTGCAGGACCGACTTTACGCGGATCAGCGGCTCCTCTCGCTCACCACTACCGTAGTAGCCCGTGAATTCTCCAAATGGTCCTTCCATCCGCGTCTCGCTGGGGTATGATTCCCCCTCGATAACTATTTCGGCATTTGCCGGTATCGGCAGGCCCGTAACCGGTCCCCGCACGACCTCCACCGGCTCGCCGGTAAAGCCGCCGGCTATTTCGTACTCGCTGACGCCCCATGGCACCTGGGCGCTGGCCACAGTGAACAGCAACGGATCCTGGCCAAAAGAGATCGCCACCGGACACGGCTCACCTCGGGCGTAGTACTTTTCGCGGTGGATCCGCCCGTGCTTCCCAGGAGAGATGTAAAATCCGAGCGTGTTCTTGTCGTGAAGCTGAACCCGGTAGGTGCCCAGGTTCACCCAGCCCTCGTCAGGATCGCGTGTGATGACCGCGCATCCGGTGCCGATGTAAGGCCCGCCGTCCAGCTCGTGCCAGGTCGGAACCGGAAATTCGTGTAGATTTACGTCGTCCCCAAGGTGAACGTTCTCGAGTATGGGGCCTGTCTCTACAAGCTTCGGCGCGACGCGTTTGTCCGCGCGCAGCTTCTCGCGCATCCCCTGGGTCAGCTTCATCACGTTGTCCCCATACGGCAGACCAAGTGTGAGCCCTGTTACGCGCGGCGATTGCGCGGTGGTGACTATTCTGTAACCGGCGGGGAACCCCTTGATCTTGTCGAACACGATAGTCGGGAGGCTCTTCTTCTCCCAGGACAGCTCGTAGAGGGTGCCAATATCCAGTCCGAGCTCCATCCCGTCCACGTGCCTCAGCTCGCCGAACTCGTCCACCCTGGCCAACCATTCACGCAAGTCATTGTACGACACTATGCCCTCCTATCCTACTTACTTGTAGGCACCCAATCGATCTACCGCGTAGTTCATGAACTGGTAATCCACGACCTTATTATAGTCTATCTTGTCCTTGATGTAGCCCCTCTTCAGGTACCAGTCCTGCTCATCCTGGAGGCTCTTGATGTTCACGCGGCCGTCCGCGTCGAACCCTGTTGGCAAGATCCGGCTTACCAACGCGGGATCGGTAACGGGGGTATTCTTAGTAATGACAGACACCACGTCGCTTTTTCCCTTGTTCTTCTCGAAAGCATCCTTGTAGGTCCGGATGCCTTTCAGATACGCCACGGCAAAGCGCTTGGCGGCTTCAGGCATTTCCGTCATGAGCTTCGGCGAATATATTAGGAGTGACATCTGGTAGTCCAGGTAGATCTGGTCAGTCGTATTGACTCTGACGACCAGACCTCTGTCGATGGCCTGCGTATGCAGCGGTTCGCCGAAAACGGCCGCGTCTATGGCTTTGTTGGAGAAAGCCGCAAGCAAGTCCGGGAACGGCATAGCTATGTACTTGGCGTCTTCTTCCTTGAGGCCACCCTTCCTAAGGGCCTCTGCCGCCAGGAACTCGCCGGAGGAAGCGGTCGCGTTCGAGGCGATCGTCTTTCCTTTCAGGTCGGCAAAGCCCTTGTAGGCCCCGCTGTCGACCAGGTCCTTGCGCACCCCCAGACCTGATACTCCCATCCCCTTGGCCGAGTGTCCACGATCAGCGACTATCTTAAAGTTCAGTTCACGTTGAATGGCGTTGATGAAGCCGGCGCTCGAGGAGCCGCTGCCCACGTGGACCTCGCCTATTGCCAGCGCCGGTATCATTTGGGCGCCACCGGCGAAGTTCACCAACTCGACATCGAGGCCTTCATCTTTGAAATACCCCTTCTCCAGCGCGATAAAGAGCGCGGCCTCGGTCGCCTGTTTTGACACGGCCAGCTTCACCTTCACAGGTGGTGCCAGCGGCTTCTCCGCGGCTGGCTTGGGCGTCGCCGGTGGCGTCGTCGGCTTGGCGACGGGGGTGGCTGCAGCCGGCTTCGGCGCCGCCGCTGGCGGGGCAGCGGTCGGTGCCGCCGGTTTCGCCGTGGGTACCGGTGTAGGCATGGGTGCCGGGGTCGCACAGGCCACCAAGACAAGAGCCAGCATGACGGGAAATACGCCTAGCTTCGCCTTGAGCTTCATGGGTCCCTCCTCTAAGGTATTTCTTTGGGCGGCGGGCACACTGCCAGCGCTCGGAAGATCATAAGCGCCGTTCCCCGTCCGGTCAAGCTCACAATACACTCAAAAAATGTCGCGGTTGCGCTGAGTTCGGTAACCTTGTCGTTGGTTTGCGCTTTCATATCGCTGTCAGGGGCATGACAGTGACAAGCTGTCATTTGAACTTGGACAAGAACAGCATTCTTGTCCCGGGTAACCTCTCCAACACCCCGTTGCAGGGCCATCTTCGGCCTGTAGCGGTTGTGGTCGGTTTGACTGGCTCGTGCTCGTGTGCTAACATGGCTTGGGCTATCCCTGTCACCTGCTTCCTTCGGTTCGGTGGGCGGACTGGCTATGATCGAGTTTCGGCAGAGGGTCTCTGGCTCTTTCGCACGAGGAGTGGGGCGGAGCGCTTCTGCCGGATTCGGGGCTACGTCCTGACGCTGCGCAAGCAGCGTATGACAATCATCGCCGCGCTACGCCAAGCCGTCGGCGGTGCCCCATTCGCGCCAGCCACGGCGTAGACACGCAGGGCCGAGTAGTTGCGCAAAGCTTGAGAATCAGGAGGTTCGACTTCATGCTGCGAAACTTCACGGTGATCTTGGTAGTGCTTGCTTCACTGGCTGTAGGGTGCAAAACGGCTGACGAAAATCGCGATTCGACCACAATAAAGACCAAGGGAGGTGAGCAAGTAACGATTGGCTCGCGGGTGCCTGAGGAATTAAGGAAATTCGCTCCGCCCGACGGGTTCCAATTTGAATCCGGCGTCAGCAGCAGTTCTGGCGGGATTGCCATGGGGTCCTGGAAGGGGAGAGGCAACGTCGAGACCGTGTTGGATTTCTACAGGAAGAGTATGACTGGCCAAGGGTGGACTGAAGCGGGATTTCTTAAGGCCGCCGGCCAGAACATACTGATGTACAAGAAAGGTGACGATGCCACAAACATCACGGTCTCGCAGAAAGGCGACGAGGTAAACGTAGAGATCATGAGCGGTCCGGCCGCAAAGAATCAGTAACAACCTCGATGGCAAGTCAAATATACAGGCCGCCTTCAAGGCAGTTGCGATTTGGAGGGAATGATCCTCGTCAAACCGCGCCACTGCTTTCTTGCGTGATTTGGCCGAAATCATAGGGTGGGCGACGGCTGCGTCACTTGCGCTAATTTGATGCTGATGAAGTAGCATCCCAACTGAGATACGTGTATAACTCCACGTGCTCTATCGGCCTGTTCCAAGCAAGGCTGCTAAGGGTTGGGGCGGGTGTAGCGGCGGGTTTTTGGTGGGGTGGTTGCGGCGTGCTGGGGAAACCCGCCTGGGGGGCAGGTCACGGGGCGCGTCTCCCCACCCTGCCACGCATCTCCCCAAAGACGCGCCGCTACTTCATCACGTCTGCACTTCGCCTGTCGACCCAACTTTACAAAACCCGCTTGTTCCCATGCATTCGCACATATCCATGCCGGCTAGCAATCGCCGTCAGGCTCGTCTACAGTTACGCACGGATCTCAGATCGGGTGCGGGACACGTTTCCGCGGCAAGAGAGCAGGCGGAGAGAGGCGCCAGCGAATAGACAGCGACGCTCGCGGCCAGCCGCCAAGGTGAGGGGGGGCAATTTGGGCTCTGCACTCAATCCTGTTCTGGAGCAAGAACTGCCGGCAACGATAACAAGCCGTCCAATCATTCGCTTATTCGCTGTCTATTCGCTGTCGCCAGTCTTCTTGCCTATACGAACGCCCGCCTGGCGCAGAAACTTGAACCGCACCCTCTCAGATCCCAATCGTTGACACTCCCCCATCCCTGTGCTAAGATTTTGTTACGTCTGAATGCACGGCAGGGTTTGACCGCTTTCCCATGCCTCTGGGGCCGGCTCCGTTGTCGTCGAAAACCGCAGACCAGTTACTGGCTACGCCATTATCCAGCGCGAAGGGAATGCGAGATGAGCGAACAATTCAAATACCTGTTCACGCCGCTGCAAGTCGGGTCCATGGAGGTGCCCAACAGGCTGGTCTGCTTGCCCACCACCACCGGCTTCGGCCAGGACGGGCGCGTCACGCCAACGCAAGTCAGCTACGTCGCCGAGCGCGCCAAGGGCGGCGCCGGAATGGTCATCGTCGCCGGGTTCGATCCGCACCCTTCTTGCGCCGGCTTTGGCCGCTTTGCCGCCTACCGCAGCGACTATGTCCCCGAGTTCCGGGCCGTTGCCGATGCCGCGCACCGTTACGGCGCCAGGGCCATCGCGCAGATCTCGCACTCAGGGCGCCAGGCTACCAGTTTCTTCGGGGACCGCGCTCTGTGGGCGATGTCGGCAATCCCTTGCCCGGCCTATCGCGAGATGCCCCACGAGATGGACCTGGACGAGATTAGGGAGACTGTAGATTACTTTGCCCAGTCGGCGGCGAATATGGAGGCCGCCGCTTTCGACGGCGTCGAGCTGCACGGCGGCCACGGCTATCTGCTTCAGCAGGCGATGTCCCCGTGGAGTAATCATCGCACCGATAGCTATGGCGGCTCGCTCGAAAATCGCACGCGGCTGGTCCTCGAAGTAATCGACGCTATCCGAGCCAGCGTCGCCCCCTCCTTTGTCCTCGGCATCAGGATCAGCGCCGACGAGCTCCAGCCAGGGGGGCTGGACATGGAAGAAATGAGCGAGATAGCCAGGATTTTGGAGGCTACCCGCAAGATCGACTACATCTCCGTGTCGTTCGCCGGCGCCAAGCGCTATATTTTGGATATGAGCGCTCCCGTGGCGCCCCTCGTCTTTATGGCCGCGCGCATCAGAGAGGTCGTCGACCTTCCCGTCATCGCCTCCCAGCGCATCAACGATCCGCTGCTGGCGGAGAAGATTCTGGCCGATGGCCACGCCGACCTCATCGGTATGGCTCGCGCCCTCATTTGCGATCCCGAACTGCCGAACAAAGCCAAACAGGGTCGACTGGATGACATCCGCGCCTGCATCGCCTGCCTGCAGGAGTGCCGTAGAACAGCCAAGGGCGGGCTCCTGGGCTGCACTCAAAACCCAGCCGTCGGCAAGGAAGCCGAGCTCGGGATCGGCACTATCAAGCCGGCAGCGATCAAGAAGAAAGTCGTGGTCATCGGCGGCGGACCCGGTGGCATGGAGGCCGCCCGCGTGGCTGCCCTGCGCGGGCACGCGGTCACACTGTACGAGAAGAACACCCAGTTGGGTGGCCAGGTTAACATCGCCGCCCTGGCTCCCGGCCGCGAGGAAATCGGCGGCGTGGTCCGATACCTCTCTGGCCAAATGGCGAAGCTGGGTGTTAAGGTCAATCTGTGCCGAGAAGCCGATCTGGGAACCGTCCTGGACGAGCAGCCGGACGCGGTGGTTGTCGCGACGGGATCGGTCCCCTTCGCCGCCACTCTGGAGGCTGACGGCGGCCCTCGCGTCGCCAGCGTATGGGACATCCTCGAGGACAAGTTCGACGTCGGCGACAAAGTGGTCGTCGTCGACGGCGGCGAGGCTTTCTGGCAGATGGCTAGCGCCGCCGAGTTCCTGGCGGCCAGGGGCAAGCAGGTAGTGGTGATGAGCCACCTCTATTTCGTCGGCACCGACATACCCGCCGAGAGCCTGTCCGGCCTCTACCAGCGTTTTGCCCGCGCAGGCGTCCAGCTCAGCCCGCTGACGAGAATCAGGCGGGTCGAGGGCAACACCCTGGTCGTCGGACACGTCTACACGGGCGAGGAAAGACAGATACCGGATGTCGATGCCGTCGTCATGGCCACGGGCAGCAGGGCCTGCGACGATTTGTATAAGGCATTGAAGGGCAAGGTCAAAGAGCTGCACGCGGTTGGCGACTGCGTTGCACCCCGCAAGATCCCGGAAGCGATAAGAGAGGGGTACTTTGTCGGCAGAGCGCTGTAGGCAGCTTGCTCCGGGGCGTGCGTACTGATGCCAGGCGACGTATGGGTGGTTGTGGAGCACCAGCAGGGTGAGGTCGAACCCGTCACCTTTGAGATGCTGGACGAGGCACGAAATATCGCCAATCGCCTGCAAGCCAAACTGGTGGGCCTCCTCCTCGGCCACCAATTGCCGGACGTTTCCGGCACCCTGGCCGGCTTCGGCGCCGACCTGGTTTACCTCGTCGACCACCCGCTGCTCGCCCAGTACACCACCGACGCCCATACCCTTGCCCTCGCTGACCTGGTGAAAGCTCGCGATCCTTTCCTCGTGCTTCTTGCCTCCACAGCCAACGGCCAGGACCTGGCCTCACGTCTGGCCGTCCGGCTCGGAGCGGCTCTGGCCTCGGATTGCGTCATGCTCAAGTTAGGCCCCGACAGGTCGATCGAGGCTACTCGTCCTACTTACGCGGACAAGGTCTACTCCACATACGTTCTGGCCTCACCTCCCCCCTTCGTAGCCACACTCAAGCCCGGTGTCATCGGCGTTGGCCGGCCTGATCGCTTGCGGCGAGCCCGGACGGAGTCGGTGGAGGTGCAGCTAGACCCATCCTCGCTCTGGACGCGATCCGCCAAGATGGTGAAATCAGACCCCGCGACGCTGGACGTCTCCGAAGCCGAGATCGTCGTCTCAGGCGGCCGCGGCCTGGGGAGCGCCGAGCGATGGCATCTGCTTCAAGATCTGGCGGGGGCGCTGGGCGGATGCCTTGCCGGTTCCCGTATGGCTGTGGACCAGGGATGGATTCCCTCCGAGCGAATGGTCGGCCAGACCGGCAAGTCGATCGGTCCCAAAGTCTATTTCGCCGTTGGCATCTCGGGCGCAAGGGAGCACTTAGCCGGACTCCGCGAGGCCAGGAACGTCGTGGCCATCAACAAGGATCCCCACGCTCCTATCTTCTCGCGGGCAGATAAGAAGGTGGTCGGTGATCTCGCCGAAGTGCTCCCGGTACTCATCCGCAAGCTGAAAAGACTGCGCGAGGCTGAGGCCGGTCAACACAAGGCGGATAGCAGGTAGGGAAGATTTGGACGTCGAGATGCTGCCCGTCTTCTGGAACAAAGCTCTGCTGGTGCTGGTCCTGGGCGTCGGGGTCCTCCTCTTCGCCCACCGGATGCTGGCTATTGCGCGCCTGGTGCGGGCCGGGCGGGAAGGCGAAAAACCGGATCATACCTGGGCCCGGCTTTCGATCGCCTTGCTGTATGTCTTCGGCCAGATCAAGGTCCTTCGCAGCCCCGCCGCCGGAGTACCGCACGCGATCATCTTTTACGGCTTCTTGGCCATCAGCCTCGGAACGCTGAACATCTTGTGGAGCGCGTTGTTCGATGCGCCGTTTCTCCCAGCGATCACTGAGTCCCCCTACTTCGTCGGATCGGTCGATGTTTTCGCGGTTCTTGTCATCATCGCCGTCCTGGCCAGCGGCTACCGCCGCTACGTCGTCAAGCCTCCGGAGGTGCTCAATAGCCGTGGGTCCAGCGCCATCTTGGCCCTGATCTTTCTCTTGATGGCGACCCTCCTCATCGACGAGGCCGCCGATGTTGTCTTGCAGACCTCTGCCCACGCGTCACCGGTAGTGTCGTTGCTCTCGCCGGCCCTCGCCTGGATGGGCGCTCCACAGCTTGCCACGGTCAGCTCCATCGCCTGGTGGCTGCACATATTGCTCCTCATCGGATTTCTGGTCCATATACCCTACTCGAAGCACGTGCACCTTCTGATCTGTCCTTTGAATGGCTTCCTGCGGGCGCTGCGGCCGAAGGGGCAGCTCCGAGCCGCCGACGTCGACTCCCCCTATCCTATCGGCGCCGGAACATATGCTCAGTTAACTGGCAAGCAGATTCTCGATCTCTTCGCCTGCACCGAGTGCGGCCGCTGCCTGCAATACTGCCCGACCTACCTCGGCGGCCGTCCGTTGGCGCCCCGCCAGATGATCCTGGACCTTCGGAACGGTCTGTCGACGGGCGGGACCCGTACGTCGGACAGCGGAGCCAATCGGGCGTCCGTGGCAGATGCGATCGGACGTGAAGCCATTTGGGCGTGTACCACGTGCCGCGCCTGCCAGGAGCATTGTCCTGTCTTTGTCGGACACGTCGACACGATCGTCGACGCCAGAAGGTACCTGCTCGACGCCGAAGGCGTTCCGCCTACACTTAGCAGGGCGTTGGAGGGGCTCACCCTGGCTGGTAACCCTCAGATGCTTCCCCCGGAGGGGCGATCTACTCATTTGGAAGCGCTTGGGGTTCCTCTCGTCGAGCCTTCCGCGAAACCTGATCTCGTCTATTGGCTGGGATGTGTCGGCGCATTTGAGCCGAAAGCGCAGGAGACTGCTCTCGCCATCGCCAAGATACTCAGGGCCGCCGGCGTAGACTTTGCAATTCTGGGAAGTATGGAAAAGTGCTGTGGAGACCCGGCTCGGCGCGTGGGCGAAGAAGGACTCTTTCAGGAGCTGGCTCGCCAAAACATCGAGAATCTCCGGAACCTGGGTGTGAAGAGGCTTCTTACAAGCTGTCCCCACTGCTACAATACCTTCCGTAACGAATACCCGCTGCTTGGAGCGGAGTTCAGCGTAGTTCACCACGCCGATTTCATCCTCGATCTGCTGCGCGCCAAACGCTTCGAGCTAGGACCGCCGTCCGATGACCCGGTCGCGTTTCACGATCCTTGCTATCTGGGCCGTTACAATGGCATTTACGGTGCACCCCGCCAGGTGCTCAAGCTACTGCACGGCGCAAATGCCTTAGAAATGAAGCGCAATCGGGACAAGTCCCTCTGCTGCGGCGGAGGTGGGGGCCAGATGTACCTCGAGGCCACCGGCGGGACCAGAATAGGCCACCTCCGCCTCGCGGAAGCCCGTCAACTCCCCGTGCGCTCGCTGGTGACCGCCTGCCCGTTCTGCAAGATCATGCTGGACGATGCGAGCCAGTACGATGCCCAGGCTGCCCCAGTGCGGGTCAAGGACATCGCCGAGTTGGTCTGCGACGCCGCACGATTGTGATGGTGAACATCGCCTGAAGGCGTAACTAATGTAGGGGCGAACGGCTGTTCGCCCGCATAGGCGGGGGCGGCCGCCATCCCATCGCGTAGGGGCGTCCCGAGACGGGATCCCGATTCCATCGGGAGACGGCCCTGTCCGCCCAGGAGGTGAGTCTGCCGCCGTCCCATAGTGTAGAGGCGGACGGCTGTCCGCCCAGGGGGTGGGGCGGCTGTCTCCACCGTAAGTCATACGAAACGGAGTCGAACCGCTTGCACATTGTAGTCTTTGTCCGACAGGTTCTTGACACTAGACTGCCACTGGAAATCACGCCGCAAGGCGAGGTATCCCAGAAGAGCTGCTCGCCCATCTATGTTATGGACCTCGCCGACCGCTGTGCCTTGGAAGAGGCAATGCGCATCCGCGCCGAGGTCGAGAATACCATCGTCACCGCAATTACGCTGGGACCGGTTCGCTGCAAATCCGTTCTATCTGATTGCCTGGCACGCGGTGTAGACCGGGCGATTCACCTGGTGGTAGATGTCCCGGCGCCATTGGATTCCCTCTCGGCTGCGCGAATACTCGTTAGGCACATCCAGGAGCTTGATTTCGACCTGTTGCTGTGTGGAAACCGAACGCTGGACGATGGCCCCTCGGAGGTCGGGCCGGCTCTGGCCGAGCTACTCGCCGTCGCTGGCGTGACAGGGGTGGTGAAGCTCGCCGTCTCCGCTCCCGAGCGCAGGCTTGTGGCGGAGCGGAAGCTGGAGCGCGGCTACCGGCAGGTGGTGGAGGCCGACCTGCCTGCGGTGGTATCCGTCGACGGCTCCATCTGCCAGCCCCGCTACGTCTCCACACGGGCCAGGAGCTATGCCGCCAGGACCCTTGCCGAAAGGTGCAGCGTTGTCCAGCTTCAAAGCCCTACCCAGTCCGAGTGCCCTCCGTTGCGCAGCCTGTTGCGCCACGCGTCGCCCAGACCTCGCCCGAAGAAGACCGCCCAGCCCGACTCGAGTATGTCGGTGGAAGACAGAATGGCGATGATAATGGGTGGTGGCGCCCCAACCATCTCCGGCACCAAGGTCGCCACAGGCCCGGAAAGCGCCGCCGACGAAATCATCGCCTTCCTCAAGGACATCGGTGTCTTAACCTGAACCGAAGCCAAGTGAGCACAGCGTATCTTGCTGCAGCGCGCATCCAGATTCACATCGGCCTTGTCGTTTTCCGTGCATTCCGTGCTTTCCGTGGTTACGTAACCACCCTCCGCGCCTTCACGTCGAACACGCCGACTGGCGTAATCCTGATCTCCGGCAAGAAATCGCACGGCAGGAAGACTATGCCGCAATCCGGATCGTGATTGCCTGCGGGTGTTCGTCCTCCTCTGGCACCGGCTCCCCATCAGCAATAAGGCCCTCGATGTGCAGCTTGATTGCGTCCCTGGCCATCGCTATCGCTTCCTCGATCGTCTCACCCTGGGTGATAACACCCGGCAGCGCCGGCACAGTTACTGTATAGCCGCCCTCCTGCGGATCAGGCTCAAGAACAATCGTGTACTGACGTTCAGCAGTCATAGCAACCTCCTAAGCTCCTCTATCGTCGGCTCCGCCTGCTCGAGTACTCTGGCCAGCGTCTTTGGCTTGACCACGAGGCCCGCGTGGTGCGCGACTGTCACACGACCACGCTTGCTGGTGTGCTTGAGCTGCACATGGCTACCGGTCTGCCGAACGACACTCCAGCCGTCGGCCGAGAGCTCGCAGCAACTGGGCGCTGCTAATTCTTGGTAGCCTTGGCGTCATAAAACATCGGCTCCGCGCTTTGGCCAAGTTGCGCGCACTTTCTTCTCCACCCAGTCCCAAATCGCAGGGGAACTACGAGCCAGTACTCTTCTCCACTAGCGTACTATACAGCACCAGCCTTCGACGAGCCAGCCTATCGCGGTTGTTCAGCGCTGTTGCTCTCCCCCTCCTTCATCATCCTCTTACAATAGGGGCACATCAAATCGGCGTTCTTCCCAAGCTGAGGCTTCTCCACGTAGAACCTGCCTTGAGCTGACCAATGTACGTTCTTAGATCCCGCGCCATCAGAATGCCCTCCCGACACTGCACCACTACCGTCCCGCCCCATCCCCTTGCCCCTTGCCCTTTGCCCCTTGTTCCTCCGCCCCCATCGTCCTCTCCGGCAGGCTTCTTTCGGCCGTCGAGAAATCCACCACCAGGTCCCGGATCGTCCGCCGGCGGCCCACCGGCTCGATCAGCACTTCCTCGTTGGGCGCTATCGTCGTCTTGCAGCCAAAGGCGCTCTTGCCGTTAACCTTGACGGCGCAACTGCCGCACACGCCGATCTTACAACAGTAGTGCCGAAATGCCAGGCTGGGGTCGATCTCCATGTAGATTCGCTCCAGCGCCCTCAGCACGGTCATATTCTCCTCGTAGCCGAGCTTGTACCGAGCTATGCCTTCCGCCTCGCCCGACCGACGTATGCTCACCGTCACAATTGATTCCGTCACTTTGTCACCCTTAAAACCTGGCCCGCCAGGGCTTGCGCCGCGGCGCTCCCCCGGGTGCGTCGTACCCGTAGCCGCACCTTTTACAGGTGCGCGGACCCGTCCGCCCCGCCGAGTTCCCAGCCATCCAATTCTCCGTGCCTCTCCGGAGTACCGGAGTCCGCCTCGGACCGTGTCTCCGTGGTGCCCCCGGACCCCTCGCTTCCCTCACCACTACACCGGATACAGCGCCCCCACTACCTCTCCCGAGCTCACCCTCAGACTCGTCCGGCTCACGGGATCGAGCTCGTTCGGATAATCCGCGCGGAAGTGGTGACCTCGGCTTTCCCTGCGTAGCAGGGCGGCCTGGCAAACGAGCCTGCCAACCGTGGCCATAGTCTGCGCCTCGAGGGCCTCCACGAGCGAATAGTTGAAGGCCTCTGGTTGCGAGGGCACGTGCATCGACGGCAGCCTGTCTTCGGCTATGCGCTCGAGCCGGCGCAGACCCTCCTCGATCTGCTCCTCGGTGCGCACCGTGCCTGCGTATTCCAGCATTATCTGGCGAATGGCGCCCTTGATGGCTACCGGAGCTTCCGGCTTTGCTTTGGGCTCTGCCATCTTGGCAATCTGTGTGGCAGCCCGTGCGACAAGCTCCCTCGGCAGCCGTGGCCTGGCATTGTCGCGGCAAAACTGGGCGGCGTAATGCCCTGCTCGCCGGCCGAATACCTGCGTTTCGCTGATGGCGTTGCCGGCCAATCTGTTGGCGCCGTGGACGTTGCCCGCGACCTCGCCGGCCGCGAACAGCCCAGGCACGCTCGTCTCACAGCGCGAGTCTATTCTGATGCCGCCGAGGACGTAGTGCGCCGCGGGTGCCACCTCGAGCCGCGAGTTGACCATCGGTATGCCCAGTGCCGACAGAAGCTGGAACGTCACCGGTGTTCGGCTCTTGAAGAACGACTCTTGTTCGTCTGCGGAGTATGGGCAGCGTGAGAAGTCGATGTAAACCCCACCGCGTGGCGTGCCCTTGCCACCTCTGACGTGCTCGAAAATTCGCCGCGACAGAACGTCGCGCGTTGGCAGCGGCTCGTCATCCGCCAATATGTCCTCTCCCGCCGCGTTGACGAGGTGTGCGGCCATGCCGCGCCTGGCCAGGAAGTACTCGTAAGACATCAGGATGCCTCTTGCCGAAGGGGGATGGTCCAGCGCCGTCGGATAGTACAGCAGCATCTCCATGTCCACAAGCTCGGCGCTGGCTTCCAGGGCCATCGCGTACCCGTCGCCGGTGGCATCGGGTGCCGCGTCGGAAGTGGGATACAGGTCCTGGTAGCCGCCGGTGGCCAAGATCGTGGCCGGTGCGATGAACGCGACCAGACGACCCTGTTTTATGTCGAAGGCGAGGACGCCCACAGCCCTGCCGTCGTCGACAAGCAGCCGCAATGCCATGACATCCTCGTAGAAGAACAGGTTACGGTTTCGCCCAGCCTGCCGCCGGAGGGGTACCATTATGGCTACCCCGCCTCCCAGCGCCCTTACAGAGCGCGGATACCGGTGCCCTGGCTCTTTGGTCTGGACGATCTGGCCATCCTTGGCGTAGAAATCCACTCCGTACTCGCGGAGCTCCAGCGCGCGTGCGGGCGCCTCTTCGCACAGTGTCCGAACCAATCCCTGATCGGCCAGCCCAATGCCGCCCGCAACCGTGTCCTCGAAATGAGCCTGGGGATTATCGCGCGGATCCGCGAGGCCGAGCGCGGCCATCATCGCTCCACCGGCCATGGGGCTGGCGCCACTCTTGCCGACCGGCCCCTTGCTTACAACCGCCGTGCGGCACCCCTGTTGGCCGGCTTCGATGGCAGCTCGCACGGCCGCCGCCC
Source organism: Chloroflexota bacterium (assembly GCA_016210495.1). Next base: position 311 of record JACQUC010000011.1, on the reverse strand, counting down.
CGCCCCCCACCACCAGCACGTCAGCCTCTATTATTCCTACGTCCAATTGCCGTCCTCACACCCCTGTAGAGACGACCCGGCGGGTCGTCTCACGCGCATCAATTTGTGCAACACTCATACCCACGGGCGTTCGACCGTCATAATGTAGGGGCGAACGGCGTTCGCCCTAACGGTCTCTCGATCTGAGCGACACGCCCGTCCAGCTAGGTCTCCAACCGGCGTCCTCCACCCCGGCGTTGACCTTATTTTGATGCATATGAGACGACCCGCCGGGTCGTCTCTGCAAACCCCCGCGTCCCTCCGTCTCTCAG